>CAYXCA010000007.1:0-38478 GCA_964463545.1 uncultured Candidatus Saccharibacteria bacterium
CTCATGCTTACCAGATGGGGTAAGCATGAGGCGCAGGCTCGCCATGATTTTACCGTTAGTTTCTTGCGCCAACTATTTCAAGAGGAAAACGCCAACAATTGGCTTGACTATCTAGAAAATTATCTCACAAAAAATGGAGGCACCGACCGGAATTGAACCGGTGTACGCGGTTTTGCAGACCGCTGCGTAACCACTCCGCCACAGTGCCATACCTACACTCATCTTATCACAAACCTCACAAATTTTCCACCCACTCCGCCCAAAATATGCTACAATCGTAAGTAATATGAGTGGCAGGGTAATGATTGTGGGTACTGGTAATGTTGGAGCAAGCATCGCGTTTGCCCTTCTCAACCAGCGTACCTCCGTAAAAGAACTAATTCTAACTGACGTCAACCAAGACGACGCCGAAGGTGAAGTGCTCGATCTAAACGACGCCCTAGCCGTTGCTCCGTCTTGGCTCAAAATTCGCGCCGGCAACTATCACGACGCCGCAAATTGCGATATTTGTATTTTGACTGCTGGCGCCAACCAAAAACCCGGTGAAACCCGCACCGACCTCTTGCAAAAAAATGCCAAAATCACTCACGAAGTCGTCGATCAAATTATGGAGTCAGGCTTTAATGGAATTTTTATCGTCGTTTCCAACCCTATGGATACACTATCCTACCTCACTTGGCAATACTCCGGTTTGCCAAGTGAACATGTCATTGGCACTGGCACCGTACTCGACTCCGCTCGACTGCGTTTTCAAATCGCCCAAGAACTTGGTATTCACCCCAAATCAGTACACGCCTATCAAATCGGCGAACACGGCGACAGTGAGTTCTCGCTCTGGAGCAGCGCCAATATCGGCGGCGAACCGCTGACGCAACTTCTATCTCAAGATAGGCGTAGCAAAATTGAAAGTTTCGCCCGCGGAGAGGCTTATACCATCATCCAGAAAAAAGGCGCCACCCATTACGGCATTAGCGCTTGCACCGTTCACATTATTAATTCTATCCTAAGCGACGAGCGTCGCATCCTTCCTGTGTCCACCCTCGACGACTGCAATAATGTTTATTACGGTTTTCCCGCCGTCATCGGGAAAACCGGTGTCATTCGCCGACTCGAACTCAAACTTACCGAAACAGAGGGAATCAAATTACAACAGTCCATCAACGTTATCAAAAACACCCTCAAAGAAGTTAAGGAATAAATATGTTAAATTTTCTCAAAAAATCAAGATTACGAACCCTATCTTTCTATTGTATCACACTTGCCGTGTTCTGTCAAACATTTTTGCCTATCTCTAATGCTAACGCTGCGTCTTATAGTACGAATAACTTTTATTTCAAAGATTACCAAGCCGATTTTTACCTCAGCAAAGCCACCGACGACACCAGCCGACTACGCGTTATTGAGGAATTTACCGCTGTCTTTCCGAGTTATAGCCAAAACCACGGTATCACGCGCGTCATCCCTTATACTAACCAAAACGGCGAGAATCTTACCATGGTCAGCGACGATTATCTCGAAATCAACCTCTGGCACAATGGCAAAACCGAACGTCCCCACAAAATTGAAGGTGGAGATGGCTATTTCACAGTTTATATCGGCGACGCCGACACTTATGTTAGCGGAGAGCAAACTTACAGGCTCGAATACGAATTTCGCAACGTCATTACAGAGTTTAGCGAAGATGGCAAATCTTGGCAAGAATTATACTGGGACACCAATGGCAACGACTGGAGTCAACGTTTTGACTCCGTCAACGTAAATCTGCATTTTGCAGACCAAGACATAGAAGACGCCTATACAGGTAATGTTTGGTGTTATGTTGGTCACTATGGAGATGATAGTCAAGAACGTTGCGAAATCTCCCGAACACTTGATGGCCTTAATTTTCAGGCAACCAAACTATCCGCCAGAGAAAATCTCACTTTCGACGTGGAATTTTCCCCAAGCACTTTTGTAGTGCCCGGCAAAACCTATGATTATACCACTCTCATTATATTCGTGATTGAACTCATTGTCACAACCGCTATTTTCATAGCCTACTTTATCTGCTATAAGCGATCATCCGTCAAGCGTAATTACTACCAGGGCTTATTCGTCAAGCCAGAGTACACTCCACCACAAGGCTTTACCGTTGCTGAAATGGCCGAAAATCACATTGGTGGCGGCATCTCAGGCAATATCAAGGTTGCCACACTGATGGAACTAGCCGTCAGCGGCAAGATTGAGATTCGCAAACTCGAAAGCAAATCTAAACACGGCAAAACCAAAACCCTTTGGCGTGTGCGTATCAAATCTCTAGATTTGTCCGCCGAGCAACTTACTACACTCCGCATTCTTGCTGGTGGTAAAAATAATCTCAGTGTTGGTGATGATATCGAAGTTAAAACTCATACGGCCACTAACGCCTTAGTTGCCCTGGGCAAGAAATTCAGTCAGCAGGTTCGCGATACCCTCAGTAAAAAAGGACTACTCATGGCCACCAATCACCAAAAACCCGCCAAAGATCCTACCAATGCCATCCTTGCAGTTGCGGCTATTTACACCTTCATCAGCATGTTTATCGTTGCCTTTTCGCTTGGCAATGTAACCAGTTATCGCGCAATTCTCGGCGGCACCCCGCTCTGTGTTACTATCGTGGTCCTGCCTTGGCTCACGCTCATCATCTGTCTATTCTTACTTTCCAAAGTTAGCCCATTCTATACTATGACCGAGAAGGGTTTAATGTATTCCAAATATCTTGATGGCCTCAAACTCTACATCAAAATGGCCGAAAAAGACCGTATTGAGTTCTTGCAGAGCGTCAAAGGCGCCGATACTTCTCACCAAGGCGTCGTCAAACTATACGAAAAACTGCTGCCATATGCCGTGATTTTCAAATTGGAAAAAAGTTGGTTAAACGAACTCAGCCGCTACTACGAATACAGCGACGTCGGCGAACCTACCTGGTATTCCGGCATTGGCGTCTTCTCGGCACACGAATTTAGCACTGCGATGCTTGCTGCCAGCAAGTCTATTACAACCAGCACCACGTATTCTAGTACCAGCGGTTCCAGTTCAAGTTTCTCCGGTGGTGGAGGTGGCGGGTTCTCCGGCGGTGGGGGCGGAGGCGGCGGTGGCGGAGGCTGGTAAGCCAGTTCTCGACGTCCTAATAATCTCATACTATGTTATACTATTATTATGTTAGATATTAATTTTATTCGGAACAATCAAGCCCTAGTTGAAAAATCAACCCGCGAAAAAGGCTATCAAGTCAACATCTCAGACTTATTGAAACTCGACGATACGCGCAAAAGCATCTTGCAAGAAGTTGAGGCCTTACGCCGTGAACGCAACGAAGTTGCTGGCCAGATGAAGGGCGGCAAACCCAGCGACGAACTCATCGCCAAAGGGAAAGCCATCAAGGAGAAACTCGCCGAAAAAGAACCCGAACTAACTGAGGTTGAACAGCATCTGTCTGATAACCTCAAGCAAGTGCCCAATATCATTTTTGATGATGTGCCACTAGGCGGAGAAAAATGTAGCATAGAAATCAGTAATTGGGGTGGCAAACCCGAACACGGCGTCGATCATCTCGATTATGCCACCAGCCGGGGTTGGCTTGATTTTGAACGTGGAGCCAAAGTCGCCGGAGCCAAATTCTATTATCTCAAAGACGGCCTGGCTTTGCTTGAAAACGCACTTCTGCAATTTGGACTTAAAAAAGTTACCGAACACGGTTTTCACTATATGACCGTACCTGATATGGTTTCTGGCAAAATTCTTGAAGGTTGCGGCTTCAACCCCCGCAGCAGCGAACAGAGCGACGAATATTACATCGAAGGTGAAGATCTTGCCATGATTGCTACCGCCGAAATGCCACTCACTGGCTATCATATGGATGAAATCATCGACGAAAAAGACCTGCCACTATGCTACGCCGGCTACTCTGCCTGTTTCCGTAAAGAAGCCGGTACTTATGGCAAATATACCCGTGGTTTGTTCCGCGTCCATCAATTCAACAAACTCGAAATGTATGTTTTTTGTTTGCCCGAAAAGTCCAAGGAGATTCATGAGCAAATTCGCGAAATTGAAGAAGAAATTTGGCAAGAAATTGGCATTCCATACCGCGTAATCAATATCGCTGCTGGTGATTTGGGTGCGCCTGCCGCCAAAAAATACGACATCGAATACTGGTCCCCCGTCAATCAAAAATATCAAGAACTCACCAGTTGTTCCAACTGTACCGATTTTCAGGCCCGCAGCCTCAATATTCGCGTTCGTCGCGAAAATGGTAATATTGAAGTTCTACACACTCTTAACGGTACGGCTATTTCCTTGGCTCGCACCATGGTTGCTGTAATCGAGAATTACGCTGAGCCAAACGGCAAACTCAAAGTTCCCGCTGTATTACAACCTTATCTTGGCGGAGTAACCGAACTCTAAGATGGCAGGGGAAACTAAAACCAACCCCGAAGAAACACCACGCCCCAAAAAGCGTTTCCATTTTCGTTCCGTCGTTAGTTTGGCTAATCGCAAATTACCAGTACGCTTTGCTGCCATTGTTTTGGCTAGTTCCACACTCATTTCCGCCTTGCTTGGAATCTTTCGCGATCGCCTACTAAACTCCTATTATCTTGATACTTATCCCACCGGAATTGACGCCTACACTGCCGCCTTTACTATCCCAGATTTTTTATTCTTTCTACTAACTTCAGGTGCACTCGCAGTTTCATTTATTCCAGTTTTTAATCAACGCCTTTCCACCGGCAACAAAAAATCTGCCTGGGAACTCAGTTCTAGCCTGCTCAACCTCATGGCAATTATGACTCTGATTGCTTCTGTACTTATCATAATCTTTGCTGACCCGCTCGTGCGCTATGTTGTTGGACCAGGTCTAGACGAATCTGGCACTATTCTAGCAATCAATATGATGCGTGTCATCGCCATCAATCCATTTCTTTTTTCCATTTCCACCATTCTCTCCAGCATCCAGCAGGCTCTTGGACGTTTCGTTTTTTATGCCCTCGCCCCAGCACTATATAACGTTGGCATTCTTGTTGGCATCGTCTGGTTCACTGGCGGCATCAATTTATTCGGTTGGCAAATTTTCGAAGGTGGCATTATGGGCGTTGCGCTTGGCGTAGTTTTTGGCGCAGTACTCCAAGTTATCGTTAGCCTAGTTGGCCTATTTGGACTCGGTTTCGATTACGAATTCAAAATCAATTGGAAAAATCAAGGTTTTCGCTCCGTGCTCAAACTCTTGCCTGCTCGCTCACTCGACCAGGGAATCGATTATGTCAATACACTTGTTACAACTAACCTTTCATCACGCATGGGCGCCGGAGCATTACGCTCATACAACCAAGCCTATAATTTATCACAAATGCCAGTTAGTTTAATTGGAGTTGCCATTTCTACCGCTTTCTTTCCTCAACTCACAGAAGATCTCGGCGAAGGGAACGAAGCCAAATATCGCCAGACCTTCCGCACCGCACTCAGCACCATCATTTGGATTGCCCTACCAGTTGCAATAATTGCCTTTTTTGCCCGTGGCTATGTCGTTAGTTTCATCAAAAACGGCGGCGACCCACTCATCTCATCAATTCTCGCCACCCTTATCATCTCAATTCTCGCTAATTCGATTTTTCACATCGTATCTCGTGGTTTCTATGCCCACCAAGACACCAAAACTCCGTTCTATGTTTCTATCGTTGCTGTTGGGCTCACAATTCTACTCGCAATCATTCTATCAATTATCGGTTGCGGCGTCGAAGGACTAGGCTGGGCACAATCTATCGGCACTACACTCGAAATAATTATACTAATCGCTTTATTGCAAAAACGCTCCAACCACAAGTTGTTAGACCAAAAATTCTGGAAAAATACTCTACGCATAGTCTTTGCTACCGCCATCACTGGCTGCGTCGCTTATTCACTGACCAAATTCTTTCCCTTTATGGCCAGCGATGATTCTATCTTCATGGTCTTTCCAAAATTTTGCGTCATCACCGCTGGGTCATTCATCGCTTACATTATTGCTGGCTATTTCCTCAATATCGAACAAGTTGAACCCATCATTAAGCGCCTAAAAAAGATGCTACTCAAAACCAAATAACAATGTTACAATAAACTCATGAATATTTTCGAGGCAATACTTTTAGGCTTTATCCAAGGCATCACCGAATTTATCCCGGTTTCCTCATCTGGGCATCTCGAAATCGCTCAACACTTACTCAATATTCAATCTAGTGATAACTTTCACCTTTTTCTAGAATTTATCAATCTCGGTACGCTGCTCGCACTGCTAATCTATTTTCGCAAACGTATTTGGCGTATCATCAAAGATGTTTTTCAGAATCGTAACTACAAACTTGCCATCAATATCGTTATCACCACTATCCCAGCTGGGCTTGCTGGCCTACTGTTGTCCGATTTCATAGAAAATAGTAGTTTCTTTTCTTCGCTGATTACTGTCAGCATCGCTATGGGCATTGTTGGAATCATAATGATGTTTATTGATCACATTCCTCACATGTCCGAACTCAAAAATGAAAACCATCTCACACCAATGCGCGCTCTAATAATTGGCCTCTCGCAAGTTTTCGCTCTCATACCTGGCACATCACGCTCTGGCACCACCATTATCACCGGTCGCATCGTCGGACTAGATTCTGAATCATCTGCCGAATATTCTTTCCTCGCTTCCATTCCTATTATGTGCGGCGTTTGCCTAAAAATGTTTTTATCCGATAGTGGACGTGCCTACTTTGCTACAAATATCGGTATCCTCACGCTTTCAAACTTAGTCGCTTTCGTAGTTGGGCTCCTCGCTCTGCACTATCTCTTGCGTTATCTCAAAAAACCACACACTCTGCAAACTTTTGGGCGTTATCGCGTAATCGTGAGTTGTCTTGTTCTTGGCACAGTACTAATCCTTATGTAAGTTATGTATCGTCTGTCCTCAATCATTAGCGAGATCTACAACAAACTCTTGCCCCTTGCCGAGAAAAGTCAAATTCAACTCAGTCTTGATTTTCCTGACACCACCCAAACCATAAACGATCCAGAAGTTATCAAATCTGATTTAGAGCAACATCTGAATTCCGCTCTTGCACGCACCAAAAAGAACGCCGGCAACCAAATCACCGTTGCCGTACGTAAAAGCCAAATCATTATTACCGATACCGGCACAATTTTATCTAAACCAATTTGCGCCATGATGTCAAATTCACGCGTCAATGTCAAATCTCGCATTGGTTTTGGCACCACTGTTACTATAAATTTGCCACCATCCAACAAAAAATTACAATAATTACCATTCCCAAACCGCCTGTGCTATAATAAACATAAGTATGGAAGGTTTATGTAGGCTCAGCCCATTTTGTTGGTCGAAACGTGCGATTCGCGTCTTTGTTATCGGGTTCTTTTTGATTATGCTACCCATATACTTATATATTGGTTTCCAGCCGGCCGCATCAACCGAAGCCCTAGGTTATCCTGAGTTAGCAATACCCAGCATCTCACTCACAACACCAGTTCAATCAATCAAACTCACCGACCGCCAACTCATCGCCCCCAACACCATCGCTGGCGCATATAACGCCAACCCCAACAAAACTTTCATCATTGGACACTCATCCACCGTATTTCAAAAGTTACATAATGTCAATGTTGGCGATACTTTTTCTTACAATGGCAAAACGTATCACATTATTACTAGTGAAACTGTAGAGAAATCTGCTATCAACATGCAAGAAATACTCGCACCGAGTGCCAAAGATACTATCATTATAATGACTTGCGCAGGCGAACCGTTACCAAACCAAGACGCCACTCATCGCCTAATCATTACCGCGGTAACCGACTAGACAACCAAAATTACCGTATAGTAGACTGCAAACAGCATCAGCATTGCCGCACCCTCAGCCCGACTCACGCGCTTACCTGAAAGTGAAAAGATAAATAGTAACACCGCCGAAGCCACCAGCATTATCACATCCAACATCTGAAAACCAACCGGCGTAATAGTTCCAAAAATTGCCACTGGAACGCCCAAAACTATGCAAATATTAAAGATATTGCTTCCAATGATATTACCTACCACCAAATCTTGCTCGCCCTTACGCGCCGCCACAATCGTGGTTACAAGTTCCGGTAAACTTGTACCAAACGCAATCACCGTCAGCGAAATTACGCGTTCACTCATACCAATTGCACTCGCAATGTTCGAAGCGCTATTTACCACCAACTCACTACCAAGAATAATACCAACCAAGCCGACACCCACCAAAAGCAGCGAAATACCAAGTTTATACTTTGGTTTAGTTACTTCGTCTTTGTTATGACTACGTCTAGCCAATGCTACCAAATAGTACAAAAATACCGTAAAGAATAACAGTGTCACAATTGCATCGGCTCGTGTAATCTGATTCGTCTCACCGCTACCCAACATCGTATCCAAGAACACCACGGCTAGCAAAGCCGAAATCAACATACAAAGCGGCAACTCCATTTTTATGGTATTGTCCTTGATTCTAATCGGTCGAATCAAAGCCGCAATTCCCAAAATCAAAAGAATATTCAAAATACAACTACCCATCACATTACCCAACACCATATCTGTACTTCCCGAAGCCAACGCCGAAATCGAAACTGCAAACTCTGGCGCACTTGTACCGAACGCCACAATTGTCAAACCAATCAGTATCTTGGATACCTTGAAGTTCTCGGCAGTACTCGATGCACCATCCACAAACACATCAGCACCTTTAATCAAAAACACAAACCCCACAATCAATAATATAATACTTAAAATCATACTTCTGCTATCTATTTATTTTTTATAAAACTTATCTACATTCTATCACGATCATTTTTATTGCGCAAGTTGTGCTATAATTAAAATTATAAAGAGGAGGTGGATGCACAAACACAAAATCGGCATTATCATTGGTTGTATAATTATTGTCGCAATCATCGCAGCGGCGAGTTGCTTTGGTGTCCAGTATTTCACTGGTACTGGTATTTTTCATCAACCAGGCACAGTTGTGCTCAGCGATGGTTTGTCGACCAACCAGCAGACTTTCCTAAATTCCATTCTAAACTCAGATACCATGCCAGAACTAGAAGAAGACGTTAAAATCTCCAACAAAACCCTACAAGTTCTTGAAGCAAACGATAATCAACTACTTTACAATATCTTGGTACCCACTACCGATTTTTACGCACCAATTAGCAATATCAGTGCCGAAGAAATCAATAATTATAACCTCACGCCCATTCTCGAACTCACTCCGGCACAAAAACTCCTCGCAGTCGACAATATATATTATTTAGATACCTTTGATGCGGGCGCAATCTTCGAATACCTAGTTTTTGAGGGTGATCCCAAAGATGTTGTAAAAGTTACAACACTCGTTCAAGCAAAACTTCCCACTTTTCCCAATCAAAATAGTGTCCTCACTTTTGCCCAAACCGGCGTCACTGCGCTGTCCCGCGGCATGAATGCAAAGTTAAATCAAGTCGGTAACGCTGCGTATTTTGCCGAAAAAATCGGTCCATTTCTTAGTAACTTTGACCTTACTCACACTAGCAATGAATCATCTTTTACTGGACTAGCCACCGACCGTAATATTTGTTCAAAACCGCAAATGATTGATGCGCTGACCGCCATTGGGCTCGACATTGTCGAACTTACCGGTAATCACAACCAAGATTGTGGCGACCAAGCCGCACTCGACACTTTGGCCACCTATGCCGAACTTGGCATCCAGACCATTGGCGGTGGTGCTACTGCTGAACTTGCCGCCACACCGCTTCAGATTGACCAAAAGAATAATCATATCACCCTTCTCGCCTACAATATTTCTACTGGCGGATACACCCTCGATAATACTCCCGGCGCTAATTTCTATACCACCGAAAAAGCCCGCGCCGATATTTCTGCCGCCAAGGAACGCGGCGATACCGTCATCGTCGACATCCAATACTACGAATGCAATAATTACGATAATACTGCCGATCTACGTATTTGTGACTACGCCAATTCTGCTGCTGGTGACCAAATCGGCCTCTTCCGCGAAATTATCGACATGGGCGCTGATGTCGTGGTGGGTACCGCCGCTCACCAGCCCCAAACTTATGAACTCTATGGTAACGGCGCCATTTATTACGGCCTGGGCAATTTATTCTTCGACCAAATCTGGTGGCCTGGCACTACTCGTAGCCTCATCCTCGTACACTATTTCTTTAATAATCAACTCATCCAAACTCGCATTATACCCACCATCTATGATAAGTCCATGCAGACCGAACTCATGGATAGTACAGCCGCTACAACTTTCATTGAACGACTTAATCAAGCAAGGCCAGCAAAATAATGGGGCGTACACTTAGCAAAAACTGGCTCCGCCTACTTCTGATATTTTTCACCGCCTTTTGCATTACACTGGTGGGTGGAATTGCCGCCAAAACAGTTCTTCATCACAAAACTAACCAAACTGATAATAGCGCAGCCGCTGAGGATAAACCCAAACCAACCGAAACTATCGAGCCCGTCGTCGAACCAGAAATCATTGTGCCTGAGTTCATCAATTTGCAGCCAGTCGTAGACCAATGGCTCGCTACCGCTCCTGGCAATGTTGGGCTCATGATTTATGATCTAGATAATGATCAAGTCGCGGCCGCGTCAAACGCTGAACGCATCTTCAATACTGCATCAGTCTACAAATTATTCTTCGCCTATGATGGCTATCGGGAAATTGACGCCGGCCGCGACGTCGGCACAGCCGTGCTCGTGCAAACGCCCGACAAAGGCGAGTTGACCGTTTCGACCTGCTTGGACTTGATTATCCGTGAGTCCTACAACGGCTGTGCCGACCCTCTGCGCGCAGACCCAGAACGTTTTGCGCGCGCAGAGGCCCTTGCCACCGAACTCCAACTTGCTCACACCTCCAGTGCTGGGCTCTACTCCACTGCTGCCGATTTAACCGCACTTATGAAACTCTACTGGCAACACCCCGACCTCAGCGCAGAATCTTGGTCTGCCATCCAAGATTCCATGCTCAACCAACCAGCCACCACCTATAACTGGCGCCAAGGCCTACCTTCTGGGTTTAACGTAGCCGAAGTTTACAACAAAGTTGGCTGGAATTATACTGGAAGTTATTGGTCAATTTATAATGACGTTGCCTTTCTCGTCTTTCCCGAACAAAACCGCCATTATATTATGGTTGTGCTCACCGAAAATTTTCCCACTTACGCCCCCATCATCAATCTTGGCACCATAGTTGAAAATGCAATATTAACCTATAATAACGAAACTATATAAATACCTTTTCCTTCTGGGCTAAACTCAGGCAAGCGCCCCGAACTGTCGAGGATAGCAAACGAAGGAAAAGTTTGCTTTTCCTTTTGGGCTGACGCCCGGCTGGTAGCAGCCTTGCTGCGTTGAAAAAGTGTATTTCTGCAGGGAAGATATTATGTTATAATCATATTAATTAGTAAAAGGGAACCAAAAATGAAATATCTCGCCATTTTTCAACTAGACGACTTTGAATCGGCCACCAGTTTTAGCAGCAAAAAAGATGCCATTCAATACATCGACGATTGCGCTACTGCCGCCAAAACTAAAGCCTTCAAAAATCAAGAAAATGATTCATATCTACTAGAAATCAAAACCAAAGACGGCAAAGCCCACGAACTCAAGGCAGAAATCAAACCCGTCGACACTAGCATCAAATATGAACTCAGTTACGAGAAAAACGGACAGTCCGAGGAAACTACCTATTATGCCACTCGCAAAGCCGTTACCGACCAAGTCAAAAAGATCCTCGACGAACTCGGCTACGATGCCTCACCAGAGGAAACTCGCTTAGGCAAATGGTCGATCAACAACCCCGAACAAAACCTCATCGTCGAACTTAATGCCAAACTTGCCGTCATGGGGAGCGAAGACGAGAATGTTGTAGCCACTTACAGTACTGCCGACATGCCAAGTTTTTGCAAGAATTTTGAACAAGCATTGGCTGCGCTAGATCAAACCGCTAAGACCGAAAAGGCCGATTTGCTCAAGGCAGGCCGCAAAAAAGGCTTAATCAACCTTGGCATTGGTACCGCTATTGCTCTCATCGGTGCGCTTATTTCATTTGCTTCCTACAGCAACGCCAAACCCGGCCAAACCTATACTGTATATACCGGCATCATCGCCGTGGGCGTCGTTGATGCCCTCTGTGGCCTCTATTATCTCATCAACCCCAAGGCCACCTTGCCCAAAGACAAAAAACAAAAATAGATTCCAACAATTACCAAAACTGTCAAAATAGCCTCCACGAAGGCTATTTTGCTATTGACAAGAGCACATTTCTGTGATACAATGTAAGTATGGGTGCCTCATTTTTGATGTACCTTAAAAATTTATAGAAAGAAGGTGTTTATGGATGAGAAATACGTTCAAAACCTATCTCGATTCCATTTATCGGACCGATCTCACGGTCTACGATGCAATCAGCCCGAGCAACATACAAGAAGCACAGGCTGAATTTCTAGCCAATCCTGATCTAAGCAAACCAAACTTCAAATACGAAGGCTTAGAAAAGAATATATTGCCGGAAACTTTGCGCGCCAATTTATCCGAACTTGAAAAAATTACAAAAAACTTGGATAATGACGCCGGTTTATCATCCGCCGAGAAAGAACTTCTGTTACTTTGTGCCGATGATTGCTGGACCAAAAATGCCTTGGTGCTTGCCGCTTCCGACTATCGAGATGCTCCAAGCAACGAAAACGCACTAAAATTTCGCCAGTTCGAACTAAAACATTACGGTAAAGACGGCAAGGTTCCTCTTGATCGTACTACGTTCTTGGCGATGCTTAAGTGGCATATGGACAAAATCTCCCCTCATGATCTGAAGATCAAAGAGGACCGGAAGATGTGCATCAACCTGATGAATACACTACGCCAGTTTGAGTGGCAAAGTGTGTCACCAAAGCGTAATCTCTATCGTCCAAGCGAAGCCACTATGCAACATTTTGCGGCGATCATAGAAGATCATTTTGAGCATTTCTTCCGTCACATTCCGAAAAAGGATGAATTCAGTGCACAAGAAGTCTGCAATATTCTCAACGAGATTATCCAGACAGAATTAAACGGTAAAACCAAGTTCAAGGCCATTGTGGATGAGAATCGCACCGCCTTGAGTATCGAACAACTCAAACGCGAAATCTGCATTCCGCTCCACCGCGCCAAAGGTCCTTACGATTACGCAACCGTCAAATGCACAGTAGTCGGGCATGAATTTTGTACTCACGCCTACCGCGGCATTCCGTTTGAACTTAGTGGTATTACTCCGTTTTACCAGGGAATACCGGGGTATGATAATTTTGATGAGGGCCTCGCAAACTGCGTCGAATACGCTCTGAAAGGCGAATTCAAAGACGCCGGTTTTCCAAGTTACGTTTGTATTGCATTAGCCGAATTCGGGAATATGAACTTCCGTCAAATTTACGAAACCATCCTGGCGTTAGACTTCCTGAGTAACAACGTCCCTGGCGAATCGGCTGAGGATCATCAGAAACGTTTGGAAAAGGCGCAAAAGTTAGCCTTCAGCAGGGCTTATCGTACACTGCGCGGCACCAACGAACTGACGTTTATCAAAGACCTGATTTACTATAACAGCAACGTTATGACTTGGCAGTATATCACGGAAAATATCAATCAAAAAGACCTTACAGTTGATTTGTTTGAATCGGGCAAGACTGACATTTCCAAAACCGAGCATCGTAGATTGATCAATCTGTATCGGCAGGATGAATTTGCATGATAACTCACATCTATTTTCAATTCTTTCTAAGTACTTAGAGTGTGCCGGAATATCCGGCACTTCTTTTTTCTCCAAACCACGTTATAATAAAATTATGACCATCCGCTATCATTATCGCACTCGTCGCCTAGTTGCTGTCTTTGCCGCCGTGGCTAGTTTGGTTGGTATTATCGTTGCCCACCCCGGCAGTTATACTCCAGAAATCGAGTCCACCGCCAACGCCGAATCCGCTCCAAACATTAGTGAAGATTTGCTTGCTACCACTATTCTCGAAAAACTCGAAATCAAAGGCCGCGCACCCAAGACCGGCTACGAACGCACCAAATTTTATAGTGGCTGGCCCAATATTGACGGCTGTAGCCTGCGTCAGCGCATCATCAAACGCGAACTCGGCGATACTGCCGTGCTGGCCGACGACCAATGCACCGTAATCAGCGGCGAATTTGATGAACCCTACGCTGGTTCACATCTTGTCTTTCAGCAAAAATCTGATCTGTCCAGTGGAATTCAAATTGATCATGTCGTAGCACTTTCTGATGCTTGGCAAAAAGGCGCTCAATATTTTGATGAAGAAATTCGTTATCAAATCGCCACCGACCCACTTAATCTCCTGGCGGTCGATAGTAAAGCCAATCAAGGCAAATCTGATGGCGATGCCGCTACTTGGCTTCCATCAAACAAGGCTTTTCGCTGCCAGTATGTTGCCCGGCAGATTTCCGTCAAGTATAAATATAAATTATGGGTCACGCAAGCCGAACACGACGCCATGGCCAGAGTTTTGCAAGCCTGCCCCAACGAACCAACCATAGGTATAGAAATCAACTAAGAAAGGAATTTATGAACTTAGAAATTGAAGCCACTTTCGTCGATGTCGACAAAGCCGAAATTCGCCAAAAACTACACCAACTCGACGCTAAGTTAATTCAACCCGAAACTCTAATGCGCCGCATTGTCTTTGATGTGCACAGTAACCATGCTTTTGCCCGCGTTCGCGATGAGGGCAATCGTATTGTTCTAACTTACAAAAATCATCACGACAATACGCTCACCGGCACCGAGGAAATCAACGTTGAAGTCAGCAACTACGACGATACAATTGCCATCCTTAAGGCCTGTGGCTTGCGCGCCAAATCGGACCAAGATTCTTATCGTGAAACTTGGGAACTAAACGGCACGGAAATCAGCATCGACACTTGGCCTTGGATACCCACTTATATCGAAGTCGAAGGCCCCACGACAGACTCCGTTGCTAGCGTTGCCGCTAGGCTTGGTTACGATATCAAAAATGGTGTCATTGGTTCTGTAGATGAAGTTTATAAACTCTATTATGATATCGACAACAGCGTCATCAACGAACAAATTCCAGTTTTCAAATTCACTGATGCGCCCCAAATTCTGGCCAGCAAACTGCGCCAGACTCCGCTAGCACCAGCCAAAACCACGGCTAACCCCCATGCTTAATTTTAGTCCAACTCACATCCTTCTTCAACAAAGCCTTAACCGCACAGGGGATATAAGTTACCAAATATATTGGGTTAAACAACACTGCCTTGATTTTGCTCCCCGGCGTCAAATCTAATTTCTCTCGCCGGATCATCTCTGCAGTCAACAACATCAAAAGCACATACACTCCGGCTAGAATTCCGGGAATTGCTCCCAAAATGTCCACGGCTTTGCCAGCAAGACTTAATTCGAGCACTACTCCGATCATAATTGCAATCACACCCAAAATTGCATAAATCGCCGGACGCACGCCAATTTTTTCTTTAATCAAACTGCCATAATTATTACCATGTTTTTTTGCACGAATCAGCGGAATGTATTTTTTGCGCGCCGAAAAGTATCCCTTGATCCACCGCACCCGCTGCGCCACCGTCTGACGATACTTAGTGGGTTGTTCATCAAAAAACACCGCTTCCTCGTTGTAATATGTAGTTAGACTATGCAGCGTGGCATACAGCGACAGTTCATAATCTTCCGTCAAACTCACAAACGGCCAGCCTTGCCATTCTTCAATTAAATCGCCTACAATATAATATCCTGTGCCCGAAAAAATAATATTTGCTCCATGCGCCACCCGCTTACGATTACTCATCACGTTAATCATTGAAAACGTCAGGCTAGACACCGCCGCGATCACATTAGCATTGCCATTTTTGGAATTACGATAACCCGTGGCAATTTCGTAACCTTGCTCATAAATCTTCAACATCTGTTCCAAATAATCTTCCGACAAAATATTATCCGCATCAAAAATAAAATACGCATCATAACGTTTGCCCTTTGCCAAAATCTGCCGCACTGCTTCATTCAATGCATAGCCCTTACGCTGTTTTGACAAATCTTCACGCAAAATCACCGTATTACCATATTGCCGACAAATTTTCACGGTCGGATCATCCAACGTTTCTACAATCACATACACGTCTTCCGGCTCCACCTTCACCGTTTGTTTACGAATACTTTTAAGCAACCCACCAATCACTGCACTTTCATCACGCGCCGCAATCAAGATTGCCACTTCGGGCGGTCGCTTACGCGGAGTGAGTTCAAGTTGGTTTTGTCGCAAAACTACACCACCACGCCACCACAAAAACCCCGCATACAGTAACAATAAAATTCCAACAATAATCATGGCTTTTTATCTGGATGCTCCATGTTAGGAAAATAATGCCGCAAAAAATCATCAGTATAATAACTATCACAAAATTCACCCACCGGCGTAAACGGCGGCACATTATTATGTCGCAGTGTCTGTCGAATAATTGCCGTCCACGATACCAGCATATCTAGTGCCATCAAAACCACCAAAACAATATAAATACGATCGCCAATCTTCACTGGAATTTGCTCAATCAAACGCGAAACTGGCGGATACACCACCTTTACCAACACCAGCCCCAACACACCCCACACTAGCATAATCGGAATCGTTGTGCGCCCATTGATGTTCAAAAACAATCCACTATAGTCCCACGACGTAGTATGTGTAAACACCTCCTGCAACCAACTCACCAAATATTCCACTATCCCGCCCAACATAGCTGCATACACAAAAATTTGCCAATCTTTCAACGGCTTACGCAACAACAAATAAATCATCACTGCTGCGCCAAAACCATAAATCACATTAAACGGTCCATAAATCACTCCGCGCCGCAACGCATGTTCTATCTGCCCCGTCGCCATATAGTGCTGCACCATAAACAAAATTTCTTCATAAACTGTGCCAATCACTGAGCCCAGCAAAAACACAAAAAACATCTTTTTAAAGCATAAGCCCTCAGCGAACTTTGGTGTTTTTACCGCAACCGCTCTCACTTTCTGTTTCGTCATACCTTCCCATAATTATAACACATTCCAGTTATGTTTTAAGAAGAAACCAGTAGATTACACTTATGCCATGTTATAATAGGCTTATGCTTCAGTTTTCTGGCACTAGACAAGAATTCGGACAATATTATGGTCAACGTTTGCGCGAATTTCATCACGATTTTTATCACCATACCAACGCTAGCACACTAAATCGCCAACTCAAAATTTACGAAAAATTTTATCCCGAACTAGTCCAAGAAAAACTCGCTGCCGCCGAATTTTTGCATCAAGACCCACAATATTTGCTTTATGAAGATCTAGCCGCTCCAGTTGACGCTGAACGCCGCCGCGCAAACCCACACCAACACGGTTGCACTATCTTTGCTATCCGTGAAAATGGCAAAGTCTTTGTTGGCCGTAATTATGATTGGCTACCTGAAGCGCGCGAATTTTTCGAACGTTACGACATCGACATTAAAGGAGCCAACCGTTACTTCACCTTTTCTGATGAGTCGGTCTGGGGACGTCGCACTGGCAAGCGCAGTCGCAAAATTTACGCCGAAGATGCTATCAATGAATACGGACTTTATATTGGTCTTACTGCCTCCAAAATCGACAAATGGAATTATGGACTCACGCCATCACATCTTATTCGCTACATCGCCGAACATTGCAAAACCACCCGTCAGGCCCTCAATGTTTTTGCCAAAATGCCCTGCGCTGTACCCAAAAATTTCTTGATTGCCGACGCTAGCGGTAACCTCGCCGTAGTCGAACATTCTAGCCATAATTATGAAATTATCCGACCTGACACTTCCGGCATTCTCATTCATACTAATCACTGCCTTTCACCCAGATTTCAACACATCGACCATATTTACCATCATAACCCGCGCACTGATTCTTTCTTACGCTACCAAGAAGCCAATTATCTCATCCGCGAACAACTGCCTGGCTTTCAGTTTACTGATTTATGGCGAATTTTGCGCCAATCGCATTACGTTTATAACGAAGACACAATTTGGTCACTTGCGCTCGAGTTGAGTCAACAGCGTTTTAACGTCTATTATGATACCGCCACCGGACAAAAGCACACCAAATTTGGCTTTTGATGATATAATGAAAGCAGATTTATTAGACAGTTGGAGGTGTTATGGTTATTAAAGACTTGTTAGTAGACAAAGTTGCTGTTGTCACGGGCGGCACACGCGGAATTGGTTTAGCAATTGTCCGCAAATTTCTAGAACAAGGCGCCACTGTTATTTTATTTGGCTCCCGCCAAGAAACGGCTGACGCGACAGTCGCGCAATTACAACAAGAAAATCCCGACTGGCGCGTCAGCGGTATGGCGCCGGCGTTGTTTGATTGCAATGCTGTCGATGCGGTATTCAAAGATATCATCACCAAATATGGCGTTGTTGACATTCTAGTCAACAACGCCGGCATTTCGGCGCGCGAGCCCTTATACGAATACCCCGAAAAAGCCTTCGACGACATCATGGCACTCAACGTCAAAGCCGTCTTCGCTTGCTCGCGCGCCGTCGCGCCGTACATGCGTGATGCCGGCGGCGGATGTATTATCAATACCAGTTCCATGGTGAGTATCTATGGCCAAGCCGCCGGCGTAGGTTATCCTACTTCAAAATTCGCCGTCAACGGCCTCACTAAGTCACTAGCCAGGGAACTAGGCAAAGATGGCATCCGTGTCAATGCAGTTGCGCCCGGCGTAACTAATACCGATATGCTTGCAAACCTTCCAAAAGAAATGGCCGCCCGTGTTTCTGCCAATATTCCACTCGGCCGCCCCGGCGAACCCGAAGAAATCGCCAACGTCTTTCTCTTTCTTGCTAGCAATCTCGCCAGTTATGTCACTGGAGCCGTAGTTTCTGTGGATGGCGCCACGCAAGTCTAAACCTCAAAATCACCCAAAATCTCGCAGTTCCGCTATACCGAACCACTAAAATACACTCTAAATATTGACAAAATGCAGAATCTGTGATACAATGGAAGTATGGGGCAGTTTTTTGTTCCCATAGCAAGATTAGTAGCCAAAAGGCGCTAATTCATTAACAATTCAGTTGTAAAATTATAGAAAGAAGGTGTTTTATTTGCAACTCAGAAACGGATATGCCGATGATATTGAGTGGTCCAAACTCTTCCTCAGTTTCGCAGCAATAAGTCTATGTATTATCATAGCAAGCATATTAGTCCTAGGACTATTCAAATTGGAAGCAAAAGACGAATATGATCACCGCCAAAGGTGCAACGCCAAAGTAACAGAATTCAATGCACTCCCGCTTGAACATCGCATGGTAATTGCCAAGTGGAACAATTACGAGGTTAACGAAAACTTTTTTCAAAGTTATATGCCCGACCCAACGCCCAAGATTGAGAAATTCCGCAAAGTAATACCGTACTTCATCATCCTCGAACTTGTTCTTGTGTCTTTTGAGGTATTCAAAAACTATGACGAGCAGAAGGCAAAGCAATACTTTTATGCAGACTTTCCGTCGGCGGGGTTCAAAAGCCATATTGCATTAGCCTTAATGTGGGTCGCTTGGCCAATCTTTTTCGTCAGTTATATCAGAATGCAACGCTGGAAAGCCGAACACACAACCGGAACAGAAGTCAACCAAACTTCCACCGAAACAGAAGATGTAACAGAAGACGCGAAAGAAGATACAAACGACAATGTAATCGACTGCGAAGATGTTACTTACGAAGATTTGTCAATTAAACATAGTAATTTCGCCGAAGATTCATGCGCGCAATATATTAAGTATTGCCAAGACCTCAGTCGATACAACTACGAAGAACGTCTGTCTGAGGCCCAAAATAACATACGTGTCCTCGAACAGGATCTGCATGAACTTGGAAGGAAAGTACAAAAACGGCAAAACGAAATCAAGCACGCCAAAATCGAACTGGAGGAGATTAAAAACTCCAAGCCGGTCGAACCGCAAACGCCCGACGTTTTGGGGAGTGATTGGGAAGCCATCAAAAATATGCGTGGTGTTACCAATATCTATTGTCGTACCGTTCACCGCGTCATGCAACTATTCATCGAAGTTGAGGTTCGCGTGCCTTATGAAGGCAACATTTATGATTTTGGCGACTATCGTATCGAAATCGAACGTAACATGATGATTTGTTCACGAACTCGTTCTGGAGTTAAGGATAATTGGTCCGACGGTTACTATCCAGACTATTGTTACAGCGACGAAACATTTTGTTTTGGCGACCGCGCGGATAAAATTCAAGAGTACCTGACAGAACAACAACTCCGCGAAGCCATTATATTAATCATCGACTGCTTACATTCCGTCAACGACGAATATGATGCACTCCGAATACCCGATTGTTTCCGTCGCATAGTATCACCAAAGGAGGGGATAAAAAATGATACTACATCTACCACTAACAATTTGGCAGCAGATGCGTGAATACGTCACCGCCAGCCTACCTAATGAGGTTACTGGAATTGGCGCAATCAACATTATGAGCCCAAACGAAATCACTGTTACTGAAATCTTCCTTCCTCACCAAAAAGTTAATTCCAACTATAGCGAATTCACTAAAGGGGAATTGGGGAGGATTGTTTCTAACAAAATTAGAAACAATCCAGCAGATGCTGGAAATCTGTGTTTTCGGTGGCATTCACATGCCCATAGCCGGGTATTTTGGTCAACCATCGATGAAGACGATATCAATAGTTGGAAGGGAAATTACGTTTTTAATTTAGTTACCAATGCAAACGGCGACAATTTGATCCGTCTGGACTTTTTCCAACCATTTCGTGTCACAATACCCGACATTAAACTACAAATTGACTATCCCGAATTAAGTCCCGAATTACGAAAACAATATATCGCGGAAGTCAATGCTAAAGTTAAGCCGATGCCGGAAACACACACCGAGATGAATTTTGGCTATATGTATCCCGGAGCAGATGGGCTCAACGATTTAGAGTTGCTACATTTTATGCAAGGAGGCGTTTCACATGAAAAAGGCTGATTATTCAGACCAAATCAAGTTTTTTGACCCGAAAACCTGGATCTATCCGGTTCATCTTGTCGGTGCTGGCGGCATCAACAATTTAGTTGGACCGGCATTAGCCAAAATGGGTATCCGGGAAATTCACGTCTGGGACGACGACATTTTAGAAACACGCAATTGCCCCACTGAGATTGCTTATAGTTACGACATGGTTGGTCAATATAAAGTTACCGCCATGGCGCATACAATCAAATTTCTCATGGGTGATGACGTGGTAAAAATCGTCCAACATCAAGAACGCGTCACAGAAAACACCCACCTTGAAGGAGTTGTGGTAAGCGGCGTCGATTCAATGCGAAGCCGCAAAGCCATCTGGGATGCTGTGAAGCGGAATTTTATTGATATACCGCTCTACATCGACGGTCGTAGCGCCGGTAAACATGTTGCAATCTTTGCATTATCACCGGCCGATTTCAACACAGTCACCAAGTATGAATCATGGCTTTTTGATGATTCCAAGGCTATGCCGCTGGAATGCGGAGCGCGGAATTTTCCGCCAGTTTCACTCTATGTTGCTTCGGAAATTACCCGTATTATCGCTCAGTTTCACTGCGAAGATACGGTGCAATTTTATACAAAACATCAGTTATAATCACTGATTATCAAAAAGGAGGAAAAGCAATGAGTAAGGAGAATGTCAATTTGGCAAAAGCACCAACAAATGAACCACAGATCAACAAGGAGCAAACGGTTTCCGTCGTAAAAGGAGCCGGAGTTGAGCCGATCAAAGTACCGTGGCACAAGGGGATGACAGTTACCTCAGCGCTGGAAGCAGCCAAAACCGAACTTAAGCGCGGTGAAACGCCGGTCATTGGGGAAACCATGATCGAAGACCCCGACAAAACCTTGGTGGAGCCCGATCAGACGATCGTTATTGACAACACACCCAGCAATGGCTAATTTTTACAACTGAATATCGCATTAAGGGCAGACTATAAGTCTGTCCTTTTTCCACTCTTATATGTCTAATACAGTACTAAGGCAGCGGAGGGGGAAACCGTAGTAACGATCAAGCGCAAAAGAGGTAAGAGTTTCTTTGTTGAATCTGAGGATATAAACGCTGGGCACGGAAACACTATCCCAACGAGTATTAGTGCCATGTGATGACCAATAGTCAGCACTAGCACCAGCACTTCTTAAAGTACCACTAGTAATAGCCAAACCGATGTATGCGCTGCGCACGAAGTAGGTGGTACAATTTTTCATTTTTGTACCACCTTGATATGAAACAAAGTGAAGCTGGTACAATTTTGCAAATTTGTACCAATATCGTGCGCAGCGGGCGTATTGCTCTGGCAATTACTAATACTTTGGGAGGTGTTGGCAGGTGGGGTCGTAATTGGTCATCTTGCGCCACATCTACTAACGATGAAGGAGCTACTGTTCCTAGTGGTTATAATCTTGATTTTCCCGCCACTGCGGTTCATCCGTCGGCTGGTCCGTGGGATCGCTACAGCGGTTTCTCCCTCCGCTGCCTTAGTACTGTATTAGGCATATAGAGTAGAAGATAAAAAATCAAAACAGCGGCCCTTCGTGTCGTAATTCAGATACATATCCAATAATAGAAACTACCAACAACATACTCTCCAAAATCACACCAAAGATTGAACCAATATACGCATTATATGCAACCCACAATATTCCTACCGGCAAACCACAAAACCTATAAATTATAGTACTCTTTTGCCAAACCGAATAACTATAAATTGCCGTCGCCAAACAAAAGCGACACCGCGAGGGTGTCTATACCTATATCACAACTCGGCAATTGCCGTTTGCTAGCGGTGCCGCTCTAATACGACAAATATCGCCAAAAGGCGCACCGAGGTGTGTTGATATAGATATAGACAAATCTATTGTAGCACGAAAAACCAGGCTTGTGGAGGAACTGCAAGCGTGATATAATAATTGCATGGGGTATTAGCTCAGCTGGCTAGAGCGCTTCAATGGCATTGAAGAGGTCATGAGTTCGAATCTCATATACTCCACCATAGTTTGAAGTTATCGAAAATATCTTTTGTAATATGTTGCAGAAGATATTCTTGTTTCTAAGAAAATATATGGACATTGCCTTTATTGGCATTATGGCTCTTACCTGATAAACTAGAGTTGTTGAAGCGCTGCACGGGGTACCATGCTCCTACCGCAGGGCTTCTTTTTTTTAACAAAATTATTATCTAATTCTTCTCAAATATCAAACCCTTACGGAGATATGTTATATAATAACTTCATGGACAGCCTCAAATCCCAAATCGTCGCTTATATTCCATCTACGGAACGCGAAACGTCCGACAAGGCCCTAATTTTGCACTGTATTGAAACTTTTCCTGATGTTCTCACACGCAATAACCCAATTTGTCACTTTACATCATCATGTTGGATCGTTAACCCCAAACGTACCAAAGCCTTAATACTCTTTCATAATATCGAGCAAGCCTGGATGTGGCCCGGTGGGCATGCCGACGGAGAAAGTAATCTACTCTCGGTTGCTCTTCGCGAAGCCAAAGAGGAAACTAATCTACCTGTGCACCCTATCAGCAAAGAAATTTTCAGCATGGAGGTATTTGCAGTCCCGCCCCATATTCGCAAGGGGAAATTCGTTAGTTCGCATCTGCATCTTAATTGCAGTTTTCTGCTCGAAGCCAGCGAGGAAGATTCTTATCGAATCAAGCCCGACGAGAACAGCAGTATTCGCTGGATGACTTTTGGAGAAATCATGGCCGAAATTGACAGAAACCACATGTCACCGCATTTCGAGAATCTCATCGAACGCTGTAAAAAGTTCCAACCATCATCCACTCTATATGTCACATAGCCATCTATATGACATGACGTCGGTTCGGAGTAAACAGTGGGCCGATTTTTGCTATTTATCCACTCTATATGTCTAATACAGTACTAAGGCAGCGGAGGGGAAGACCACTGTGACGAGTGTTTGGACCAGCTGAAGGAGTAGTTATACTATTATCAAACTGAAAATTATATGCAAGATTAATTGAGCTTACTCGTGAAGCCCAATATGTTCCATATTGTCCAGCTATTCCGAAAGGGCTAGCAGTAACCGGTATATGAAAACGTCCGCTGCGCACGAATAACCGCATCAAAATGGCAAATTGATGCGATTTTCACAGACTATCAACAGAGGTAGAGTAATAAAAATATCGCATCAAAATATCAAAATGATTCGATTTTTAACTAAACTCTTTACTTCGTGCGCAGCGGGTACTTCGATCTTACTAACTCTGCTGGTACTCTCAGGGTCGCTGGCGTCTACGGCCACTACTGGTCGTCGCGCGGAGCCAGTAATGTTTGGGGTTCTGCTGGCTCTGGTGGATACGACCTCTACTTTAATGCGACAGAGGTTCACCCGTCGTGGGGCCCAGACGGCCGCTGGCTCGGTCTTCCCCTCCGCTGCCTTAGTACTGTATTAGTACATATAGAGCAGATGAAACATATTCAAAATCTCTACCTCTACCCAAAAACTTCAAAAACATATATAATAAACTCATGAGATATAAACTTCGTTGGCGTCTTTCCTAAAAAACATCCAATTATTTTTGAACCAAAAGAAAAGAGGAAATATGACAACTTCACCAACCATTCTTACCGGCATGCGCGTCAACAGCGAAATGACACTCGGCAACTTCTTAGGAGCACTGCTCCCGATGGTGCGCCTTGCCAATGCGCACAGCAATAATTCTCACGTCAACATCTTTGTACCAGATTTGCACTCTATCATTGATACCGTTGACGGAGAACTACAACAAAATCTCGTCAAATCGCTCAAATACTATCTCGCCGCCGGGCTAAATCTCAACGAACATATCCATTTTTATCGCCAATCTCGCGTACCGGCTCACTCTGAACTTTGCTGGATCCTTAATTGCATTGCTACCATGGGCGAGTTAAACCGCATGACGCAATACAAAGATAAAAGCGAAGGCAAAGACAGTGTTGATGTTGGTATTTTTGATTACCCAGTTTTAATGGCAGCCGATATTTTACTCTACGACGCTATATATATCCCAGTGGGCGAAGATCAATTCCAACACATCGAACTTACTCGCCGCCTAGCCGAACGCTTCAATCACCGCTTTGGCGAAATTTTCGTCGTTCCAGCCAAACCCGAAAATCAAATCAAATTTATGCGAGTTGATAATGGCATTCGCATTCGTGATCTGCAAAACCCCGAAAAGAAGATGAGCAAATCTAATCATGCCGAAAACAGCAAGATCATGCTCTCGGATGCGCCTGCTGCGGCCGCCAAAAAAATCATATCTGCCACTACCGATTCCGTTGGCAAAATTCAATATGATATGTTTAACCAACCTGGTATCAGCAACCTTTTGCAGATCGAAGCCCTAGTCAATGACATGCCTCTGCAAGATGTTATTTCAACCTGGAGCGGGGCAACTCGCTATGGCGACCTCAAGCAAAAAGTTGCCAGCAGCGTCCAGACCTTCCTCGAAAACTTCCAAGCTCAACTCTCAGCAATCAGCGACGAACAAATCTTTGACTTACTCGCTACGGGCGAAACTTACGCCAATGACGTCGCCAATACTAAACTTCACGCCGTACAAACCGCGTTTCATCTGAGGTAGTTAATGATTGTTACTGGCAAAAAATTTAGTAAGCCCGAACTCTCCCGCGTTATCAATGGTGATACCAAATTGGCTTCCGAAGATTCCGGTCCAGAAAAATTCCGCCTTGACCATCTTCTAGTTAAGCAATATCCCGAATATAATCGCTCTAGCCTGCAAACTTTTATCAAGTCTGGTTTCGTTACTGTTGACGATACCGTTGTTACTAAACCCAACAGTAAGTTTGAAAAAGATTCTAAAATCAAACTCAATGTTCCGCCCGCCGAAAAACTTCCTCCGCGCCCACCGGTAATCTACGAGGATGAGCATGTTTTAGTGCTCAATAAACCCGCTGGGCTACTTAGCATGGCCAAGGGCGAGTACTGCCCCGAACCCACACTCGAAGATTATGGTCTTCTGGTGCATCGCCTCGATCGCGACACCAGCGGCGTAGTTATCCTTGCCAAGGACCCAGCCACCCAAAAAATGCTCCGCAAGCAATTCCAAGATCGCAAAACTCACAAAACTTATTACGCCGTCATCGAAGGCCGCCCCAAACTACCTGAAGCCATGATTGACTTACCCATCGCGCGCAATCTCAAGCGCCCCACCACCTTTCAAGTTGACCAAAATGGCAAACCTTCGCAAACCTACTACAAAGTCATTCAGCAAAATGATAAATATTCATTGGTTGAACTCAAGCCTACTACCGGCCGCACCCATCAACTCCGCGTACACCTCAAAT
Source organism: uncultured Candidatus Saccharibacteria bacterium (assembly GCA_964463545.1). Taxonomy (GTDB): domain Bacteria; phylum Patescibacteriota; class Saccharimonadia; order Saccharimonadales; family Saccharimonadaceae; genus Nanosyncoccus. The sequence goes on from CAYXCA010000007.1 coordinate 26,496, forward strand.
ATCTCGGCACGCCCATTGTTGGCGACATCGTTTACGGTACGCCCAATCAGCGCCTTTTCTTGCACGCCAAAAACCTAGAAATCACCATCCCTGGCAAAAACGGCGGGGAACGCAAAATCTTCACCGCTGAACTCCCACCTGAATTCACTGCAAAGGTCCAATAATGTTTTTTGACAATCTCAGCCAGATTCCCGTCATTGCTCAGCGTACCAGTTGTGCTGTTTTTGTTATTCCTCCTGACACTAAACTAAACCTCCCCTTTGCTCTATATCTTTCGCCAGCCGATGATAAAAAAACTAATATTATCACCGTCGAACAAGTTCGTGAATTTATCGCGCTATCTAGCAATAAGGAAGTCCGCGACCGCTATTTCGTCATTACTCCAGCCGATACTATGAATGAGCCTGCCCAGAACGCTTTCCTCAAAACCTTAGAGGAACCTAAACCTTTTTGTCATTTTGTTTTGCTCACCGAGCAACCCTCCGCACTCCTTCCTACAATTCTCTCACGCTCACAAATTTTCTCGCTCAAACTTGGAAATGTCTTAGAATGTCCTCCCTGCGCTAATGAAAGAACTCTAAAATTCGCCAAACAACTCATTGCTGCTAGCCCTCAGGCCCTACCCAACATTGCTGCAGAAATTACAAAAACCAAAGTAAAAACTCGCGAACAAGCCCTAGAAATTGTTGCTACCGCCATCGAAATCTTATACAAATCGTATTTCAAGACCAAAAACCCTAAATTTCTCAGCAAGTTGCCCAACTTTATCGCTTTACATAAAAATCTTACCGGCAACGGTCATATCAAACTCCACCTCGTTGCCGACCTCATCTAGTCTAATACGTCGAAAAAATCTGTGACCAATATGTCTTGTGCTGTGAACTCGGGTCAAACACAAAACCCACCGAAAGATACTTAAAATCTTTATTCAAAATATTCTTGCGATGTTCTGGCGAATTCATCCAGGACGCTACCACAGTTTCAGGTGACACTGCCGCATTACCAGCGTTCAAGTTCTCACCGCTCATACCACCAGTCTGTGGAATTGGACAAGCCGTTGACCAAGACGAACCATCCGGTCGCGTGTGCGAATAAGACTGCATCAACTCACGCGCCCGCGTCATTGCCGCACCCTCACAAGTCGTCCCCCAACTAAGCGCCGCCAATCCATTCTTAGCCCGCTCTTTGTTCACCAAATTCAGTACATCACGTTTCCACTGCTCTATCGGTGGCGCAATTACAGTCACCGTCAACTTATCGTGACGCTTACCATCATACGTACCGGCCGTAATTGTAGTTGTACCCGTTCCTGCAATTGCCGGATAACGACAAGTCGCCGAATCATATCCCAACCAAGTACGCGCGGTATTATAAAACCCCGCTATCACCGCCGAATTACTCGACTGCCAATACATATCACCTAAATCTTTCAGCCCACCACCCACGCAAATATCGAAGTTCGCAGTTTGATAAATCGTGATCGAATCTTCCTTCCATAACTCACCCGGCGGAACACCATCACTACTCACGCCAGTGGAACCAGTCGAACTCGAATCACCACTAGAAGCACCATTTGAACCATGATTATTATTATTTCCCGGTAAAATCGTCGTTGTGCCACCAATATTCGTAGGTGCGTCAACTTCTTCCGACACAGGATTCACCAGCGATAATTCCTCTAGTCGTCCGCCCACCACATCATTACGCTCAGCCACTACTTGGAATTCGATGCCACCATTCAAATTAATCGCACTAAAAATCATCACGCCAACAATCAAAATTGCCACCGCATTCAATGACAATAAAATTGTCATTCTCGTCTGATGTAGAAGTTTAGTCGCCATCGCTTACAACTTCATCTCCACTACGCTCGGATATGCTTTTCCGAATCAATCACCGTTGCTACTAAATTGATAATCATTTCTAGTTGAATCAAATCACGTCGTTCAAAACTTGCCTTACCTAGTGGTTTACCCACAATAATCTGTCCAAAAGTCTTACCCTTAGCATTACGCAACTCCGCTACCGCTCTCAAATCGAGTTCATCCAAAATCTTTTGTACGGACTTGTTTGGTTCTTGCCAAACCTCACCTCGCGCCGTTGGCCTCATATGTGTAATTTGAGTTATTTCATCAGCAGACATTGCCAAAGATTTAGAACCATATAATTTTCCATTGATAATAAAACCAATATAGGCAAAGTGTAGATGTGTTGCCAAGAACGCCGCCAATTCACGCAAATCGATATTCTTGGTTGCAATGCGATTCAATTTCTTGATTACATAAGCAATATCAACTTGCCCTACCGAAATCATCGAACGCATCGATGCACTAACCTCATTAATCAGCGGCATCAAGAGTAGCACAATCACAATCATCAAGAAATTCAATACCAAAATCGAAGCCGACGGATTCGGAATCTTGAACAATGCCGTGAAGATAAGATAAAAGATTAGCATATAGATCACCGCACCCGACACCAGCAATACCACATAAGACAATGTCTTTAGCCAACTCGACGAAATCGCAATAATTCGAAAACGCAGGATCGCATAATAGAAAGTTACCAAAGTAATACTTAGCGCAAGTGGCCCGATCCAAATCAAATCGTAACGCACAAATAATGGCAAGATCAAATCTGAAACCATCGACAAAGCACCAGTGATCATCAGACCCACCAGAAGCACATAATCACCTTGGCGCACGCGCTTAGTTCGCGCACGACGAGAGTGCTGTAGAATAAAGAACCACGACAACGCGCTATTTAGCACAAAGAAGAAAGTATAAAGCCAGTACACCACACCGTTCACCAATTGAACGGTGTTACCTTGATAACTCAGAGTGAAACCCTCGAAAAGTATTGAAGTATCGTTCAATACAACCGCCGAAGTAATCACCACGGCTAGCGCCGCACAAACCGTCAAAACCTTTCCAATCACGTGTTCCCAACTTGCAAACCCAAGCAAGGCTACCATCATAATCGCTGAAGCAATATAAATCATCATGATCAATACTGGCGCTGCGGACTCTGCGCCAACCGGCAAGGCAAGGAACAGCGCAATCGCCACCGACCACAATGCCGCCATCGCTGCCGCTACAAAAAACCACACCATGCGCTTGCGATCAACCTTGGATGCGCCCACCAGAACCGAAAAACCTGACAGCACAGCCAGAACCGACGTTGCAAATAACAATATCGACGTAAGACTCACTTGACCTCCTTTATCTTTCGTACTATACTCGAATTATAGCATATACATTAAGCAAAGGTCAATAAAATGCCATCAAAAAAAGCCAAACAGAAACTCATGAAACGTCGCATCGGCTCAGTTGCTCGAGTCATCGCCTGCGCTTCATTCCTAATATTAACCATTATCGGTGTTTCTTCTATCGTTCGCGCCATGTCGCTGGAAACTATTGCCAACGAAAACGGCATTCCTGCCTCTTGGAAAACCGCCTCTCTCGGCAACCCAGAAACCATCACTATACCAATCACATACTGGGACCAGCGCCAAGAAGACTGTGATGATCCTAACCGGCAATTTGAATGGTCGCAATGTCGCCTTTACGCAAAGGGAATCATTCGCGACATCGTAAAGAATCGTCTGGGCAGTGATGGCTTGCCCGTACCGACCTATGCAAACAATTCTGCTGCTTGGGCGGCTTATCACGACGTCTTTACTGCTAATGTCATTGGCCACGACCCAGTCCTCCCTACGGACAATTTTTATCGCTGGTTCCATGAAGCCTATGATGCTAACGGCAATCAAATTTCCAAACGTTACGATCGCGAAGTCGTCTTCCATCGCAGTGGCAATAATACTTATGAATATGGCAGTAAAGGCACCTTCCCACTAGATAATGTCGACTTTTCTAAAAATGATTCTGCCACCAAGACTGGCCACAACTTCCACTTCACTGCCCACATGCGCATTCCTATGAAAATCAGTGCCGATGGTACTGAACAGTTTTGGTTTAGCGGCGATGATGACGTTTGGGTCTTTTTGAATAATCAACTCGTGCTTGATCTTGGCGGTCTACACATGGACACTGAAGGACACTTTACAATTAATTCTCAAGGCGATGTGATTTCTACTGTCGACAACGTTGCCGATCAAGCCTGCCGACAAACCGTCGCTGACCCACGCCAAGTTGGTTACGACCTTTACAACAACCAAGTTGAAAATAAATGCACCCGCAAACCAGCCACAACTACGATTGATACTAATTTCAAACCTGGCGATGTCGTCAACCTCGACTTTTTCTACGCCGAACGTAGCACTAGCGAATCTAACACGCGTATCAATATCACCAACATGAACTGGCCAATTTCTGCCAATAGTGACATCAAGGGCGAAGTGGTTGGGCAAATTGAGAACACCGAAAACAAATTAGTTCAATATAACACCAGCATCACCAACCGTGACCCAGAAAATAAACTCAACCTTGAACGCCTTGCCGCTTACATTCAAGAAGAAACTGCGCATGGTAAGACCGAAGGTTTCATTCCACTGTCCAGTAGCACACTATATTATAGTACTACTCCAGATGATCAAAGTTCCTGGAAACCAGTGGAAATTTCCGCTCCCAGCAGCACAACCAGTGGTTTTAATCTCAGTACACCACTCACTATGTCCCCAGCCGGAACCCCAGGTGATACAATTTACTTCCGCTATTTTGCCGAAACCTCAGACCATACTGGCAAAATGACTAGTACAGTCAGTTATTACACCACTCTAGATGGAGCCGCTGGCGTCACCTACGATTACGATACCGTAACTTACGAAAAGCCCACCCCGGCAGAATATACAGTCACAATTAATTACCTTTACAAAGAAAACGGCACGCCTGCTGCCAATCCTCATACCGAAACCCTACCCGCTGGTAGCGAATTTAGCGTCGATTCGCCTGTAATCGATGGCTTTACTCCCGACTACGAAAAAGTTAGCGGAACAGTACCAGAAAAAGACATCACCTATAATATATATTATAGTAAAATCACTCCCGAGGAGCCGCCAGTCAAACCAGACGAACCTGAACCAACTCCAACTCCCGAGCCCGAAGACCCAACTCCGGTAGATCCTACGCCCGATGAACCTGTCCAGCCTGAACCTACCCCAGACACGCCAGACGAACCACTCGTTCCCGATACTCCATTGCCGATTCTTCCAAACCTGCCCAGTTCAGACATCATCAATGGCGATCTTACTTACCTTGCACCTTTGGGCGAAGTAGCCTACGTACCAAACACCGGTATCGTCAGTGATGCCGTTGCGGCCATCTTTGAAGTTAGTTTCGCCGAAATCATCCTTTCTCAAGGCTTTGTCATGCTAGTGCTGCTTATCTTCGCTGGATCCTTTGCAACTTGGTTTTCTTTGCGCAAATATATGAACATTGAACTTTCCACTCGTACCGTCAAAAAGGCCCATCCTAAAATGCCAACTAGCCAAAAAGTTACCCGCGCCAAGACTACCGCACGCAACGCTCATGCCAGCCATAGCGCTAAAACCGTCCGCAAAAGCAAGAAATAAAGTCTAAAACCCACAAAAAAGGACTCTGCCGTTTGGCGGAGCCTTTTTATAAAGTGCTTTTCTTTGAAGGTTAAATGTGTGAACACTGAAAGACGATGCCGATCTCATTGTTCGGGTCATATTTATAGTAGTCAATTTTCAAGCCAACCCGGGCGCAAACTTCATCCACATATCGTATTGCATCAATAACCGATCTTCGAGGCTTCATGTCCGACTCCCATGGCAAGACCACTTTATCGAACACCAAGGTATGATCCCAAAAACGTTTACGGAATTTTGGTCCAGCATCTAATATCTGCTGATCAAATTTGATGATACCATCAGGCGACAAAACATATTCCATACCTGATAATAAATCTTCCAAATCGTAGTACGAAGCCACGCCCCAAGCACCGATGAAGTCGAATGCATTCCGATTTTTTTGTTCCATAAGAGCCGGCCAAAAATCAGAATAATTAAAGTCTATGCCAAAACTTGACAACGGCTCTAATAACACTCTGTGAAAGTAGTCCTTCAATTTTGTATCGGTATCATAGGCTACCAGCCACGGCGCGTCATCAAGATCACACGCCGCATCCCGCGAAAAACGCTTCAATTGGCGCACTTCTTGCAAAATGCCCGCTCCCAAGATTAATGCGTGCTGAGCATTTTCCAATTCTGGCTTCGCATCATCTGCCCTCAGGCGTGCAAAGGCATACATTTCATCTTTTTGCGCAAAATGATACAACTTGTCAGTCTTAGGAATCTTTTGCGGAATACCAAAAATGTCCAAACATTCACCATGCGCTGGGCATAGTGCCAAAGCCCCCGGCATAGAGCGCATCAGCGGTACAAAATAGCGTGAATACACCCCGTATTCCCGCATGAATTTGACCAAACCTTTGTTGTGCTCCAGACGCTGCCTCAGCCACGGCCATACTACTTTCGTAATTTGCTCGCGCTCGCGCACAAACTGCATTTCGTTGTTCGCCGTAACACAGAAATACGCTAGCATTTGTTGCAAAATATGGTCCAACTCAGCCTCCGGTGCACGGTAAAGACAAATTTTTCCTTTCAAGGTTTGACGCACAAACCACCCCTTATAGTACTCTGCATCCAAACCCGGCAAATCCGAATCACCCGCAAATGAATCTACGAGTTTACACTTGTCAAAAGAAGACAAGCCCATCACCTCCTTTTATTTTTGAAGCCTAAATTAAAGTCCCAGGTATCAAAACAACCACCCCTTGCCTTAATCGACCTCACTCAAGATTATAACATATTTTCTACAGAAAAACAGCAAATCTCAAATCTCTTGGACATAGAACATTACACCGATATTATTAAACTCGCACCTCACCACCCGCAAACCCACCTTACCACAAACCTTACGCACTTTTCGTATTGCAGCATGTAATGATTTCTCAGGTTTAATCTGCGGCTTTGTCCTCCAATTCAACACCACCGCGTCCCGAATCAACTCCATCTGCATCAACTGCAAATCAAACATAATCATATTGGCTTTACCCGCCGCCAACATCAATTTCATATTCTTTAACATCTTTTCTAACTGCGCATGCTTTGTATAATACGACAACACCCCATTTGCCACCACCAAATCATATTGGCCCCAGTTGTTCTTGTCCGCAAACGCCGTTTCAAACGACTCAAAATGATATTCAATTCCATAATCTTCCACCGGCTTAGCAAAAACCTCTGCCAGATGTGTACGCAACTGCAAATTACTATCATATCCCACCACCCGCTGTTTCAAATCTTCCAAAGGATAATCGTAGCGCCTTAACTCCGGCAAAGAGCCTGCACCAATAAACAGCACCGATTTTGCCTTCTTCATCCGTTCCTGAACTAACCGCGTACGCTGTCTTAGCCAAGCGAACATTTCATCCTGCGCCGAAAACCGATACATCAAGTCACTCTGCGGAATCTGCGTATATTTACCACTCATATCGTGACCTTCGCCAAACGCTGCCCCTAGTGAACTCGCCTGTGGCACATGATACAAAAATTGCAAGAAAAATCGCGAATGCACACCATATTCCCGCATAAACTTCGCCAAACCTGGGTTTTTGCGAATGATTTTCCGCATTTCCGGCCAGATTGCATCTAAACCTAACCTATCCTGTTTCAATTGTTTTGCGTCATCAACCAAAGCACAATGTGTTACAAGTTCATCATAAATATGTTGCAGTTCCCGTTTTGATACTCGCCGCCACGGCAATGGCTGACGCGACAATAAAGTATTCAATACGAAACGCATCCCATGCCACCACTGGTCAATCTTGGGCAGGGAATTATTCTCAACTAGTTTTTCGATTTCTTTGTCTTGAGTGTGAGCCACAGCATACCTCCTACTGTTTTACTGTCTTATTAACCGCTCACCCTAATTTTTAACATTATATTACGCTTCCGCTATTTTGTACATACAAATTTATTACCCTTACGCTTGCCCGAAACCGTAATCTTTGCTATCATAGAGAAAGTTGCCCGTGGGTTAGGTCGATACAACTGTAACAAGTTGCTTCTCCCGGACACAGTATTTAAACAGGAGATTTGATGCGTATAAAGCCAAAGCATACTCAAACTCGCCGTGAGCCACAATTTCCACCGGCACCATGGCAAGAGTTTATTGAGATAAAGCCGAACCTTTAAATTCGCACTGCCCTATATTCCACAGTATAGGGCTTTTTTGTGTCCCATGTTATAATATATCTATGAACAAAACTGCTTCCGCGCCAACCTTTCTGCAACGTGCTTCCGTTTTAATCAAAGATTTTTGGCACTGGCTGCGCACCAGTTTTAATGAGCTCAAAGTAGCGTTTCTCACCGGTTTTACACACTGGGTCGACCCAAAACTCCAAAAATATCGTACTCCCAAGCATGACAAGCATACTCCTGCCAAAACTGCCCAAATTACAGAGGCGAAATTTGAGCCCAAAGATCATACTCCTGCGCCCAAAGAGTATACTCCTAGTTCCACCGCTGAATTCCTTGACTTACTCAAACGCACACCACGTTCCGTCTTGAGTAGTCGCGAACGCCACGTCATCGCCACCATCATGAATTTTCCCACAGTCAAAGTTTCCGAAATTATGCTCCCAAAATCTGCAATTACATATGTCCAAGCTGATGAAGTCCTTGGCCCGCTTACGCTCGACCGGCTCTATCATTCTGGTTTTCAACATTTTCCCGTCCTTGATCATAATCGCAAAATTATTGGCTTAGTTCACACCACCTCATTTAATAATCTTGAAATCAAGGAAACCCGTCGCGTTGCTGACATCATCGACCCCAAAATCTGCTACGTACGCGACGATTATACGCTAAACCAGGCTTTGGCGGCGTTTCTCCGCACTAATTCTTACTTTTTCCTCGTGGTTGACCATTTTGAACGCATTGTTGGCATGCTAACCTACCAAATGCTGGTCGATTATCTCCTCGGCGAAACTCCCACCGACAATTTTGACCGCGACAGCGATCGCCTAGCCGTTGCAAAGCGCAAAGACTAGGCATCTATCTCTCCACTCTTATATGTCTAATACAGTACTAAGGCAGCGGAGGGAGTATCCGTACAAGCGTTCCCACGGACCATTCGACGGGGCTACACCAGTAGCATTGAAGTAGAGGTTGTAAGCACTAGGAACAGCCACATCATCACGGCGAGTAGACGATCCGCGTGATGACCACCAGTAGCCAATAACACCAGAATCCCTGAAAGTAGCACCACTAGCACCAGGTAGGGCTACATACCCGCTGCGCACGAAGTAGAAAAACACCCTCTCGGAGCAAGAGGGGCATGTAAACCTAGACATTGACGTCAAAGCGTGGTAGAATGGGGTTATTGTTCGTTTGGAATTACCGTTGCTTCTTAGTGACGGTAATTTCTAACTTAAGACGTAAACGTCCAAGGCCGAAGGTAAACGACATATAACTCTCCTTTCTACAAATTGTTCTAATTTTACTAGAAATACCTGCGCATCTTCAAAAATAAAAATGCAAGCATTTTTATTTTGCTCAGATGCTTGTCATTTAAATTTTATCTAGGTGCCCCTTTGCTCCTACTACCCAGACTAACACAAATCAAAAGAAATTAGCAAGCATAAGCGTTAATAAAAGACAACTTTACTTGGACTGACAGAGATAGATACGTATTGAACTTGTAACTGCGTTACAAGTTCAATACCACCACGAAGTAAAGGCTTCGTGCGCAGCGGGAATATTAGTCTATCTAACCCTACTGGTACTTCTAAACTTACCGGTAAAGAGGGTTATAATTGGTCGTCGCGCGGGGCTAGCAACGTTTGGGGTTCTGCTGGCTCGGGAGCATATGATTTTTTCTTTAACGCTACAATGGTTAATCCATTAAATGGACCGAGCAACCGTTGGGCTGGTTTCCCCCTCCGCTGCCTTAGTACTGTATTAGGACATATAGAGCAGACAAAGAATGTGTTACAATTATTCTATGGCTAAATCTCACATTCTATATACCTGCCAGCAATGCGGCGCCATCTACAAAAACTGGACTGGACGCTGCAATAAATGTGGCGCCTGGAGTTCACTCATCCAACAATTCGACGAAAATAGTCGCGAAGAAAAGTCCGCCGTCGGTCGCAGCCAACTCTCTGGCAAACAGTTAAATTTCGTTTCGATTAATGACCTAGAGGTCAGCACCGACAAAGACCGCCTTAGCACCGGCTTTAAAGACTTGGATACTGTCCTTGGTGGCGGTATTTTGCTCGGCTCAGTCGCCTTGCTTGCTGGGCAGCCTGGCATCGGCAAGTCCACTCTCCTCATGCAAATCTGCGCCACTATTGCCCAAAACCGTAAAGTGCTATACATCTCCGGCGAGGAATCAGCCGGGCAAATCAAACTCCGCGCCATTCGTCTTGGCGCCGAATCAGACAATCTCAAATTCGCCAGTTCCACCTCTGCCAACGACATCGCTAAAACCATTGAAGAGGGCGATTTTGACCTCGTGATTGTTGATTCCATCCAAACCCTCACTATCGCCGAAATCGCTTCTGCTCCCGGTGGAGTTTCTCAAGTTACCAACTGCGGCAATTTAATTATCCGCGCTGCCAAAATCTCCGATACTGCCGTAATCATTGTCGGACACGTCACCAAAGAGGGAACTTTAGCCGGTCCAAAAGTCCTTGAACATCTAGTTGATATTGTCTTAAATTTTGAGGGCGACCGCTATGGCGGTTTTAAGATTATTCGCGCCGTCAAAAACCGTTTTGGTTCCACCACCGAAGCCGCGATTTTTGAAATGAACCAATCTGGCCTCGCCGAAGTCGAGAACCCTTCTGCTGCACTCCTAGCCGAACGCCAAAATACCGACGGCTCCATCATCCTTGCTACACTAGAGGGAACTCGACCAATTTTGGTGGAAATTCAAGCCCTGGTCACGCCCACTAATTTCGGTTATCCCAAACGTACCGCTTCTGGTTTTGACCTCAACCGCCTTAACCTCCTCATCGCCGTCATCGAACGCCGCACCAAACTCAAACTCAACGACAAAGATGTCTTTGTTAACGTGGTTGGCGGCCTCAAACTTCAAGATTCCGCCGCTGATCTTGCCGTCTGTCTAGCCATCGCTTCCGCCGTAGCCGGGCGCAAACTTTCCGAAGATTTCGTGGTCTTTGGTGAGGTCGGCCTAGGCGGGGAAATTCGCTCTGCCTTCCGCCCCGACCAGCGCATCTCTGAAGCCAAAAAACTCGGCTTCTCTCACGCCATTGCTCCTGCCACAGTTAAAGACAAATTCGTCATCCCCGTCCGCGACCTCCGCACTACTCTAATCGAATATGTCAATGAATAAGATTAAGAGTTTTACTGACTGTTCCGCAGGACATAAAGACTTGGCCCAAGCGGCCCGGAGCGGCCCTGTGGAACATGTCAGCAAAACTCCTAGCCGTATTCTTGGCATCGATCCCGGCACCGGCATCTGTGGTTTTGGCGTGATTGAAGGTCGCAAAGCCATCGACTATGGCGTCATCGCCACCCCACCTCACACGCCTCTTGCTGACCGTTTGTTAGACATATACGAGTCACTCCACGAAATCATCAAACAAGACCAGCCCGAAGTCATGGCGATCGAAAAACTATTTTTCAAACAAAATATTACCACTGGTATCTCCGTCGCCGAAGCCCGCGGCGTCTGTTTGCTAGTAGCCAAACAATGCGGCTTACCCACCTTTGAATATGCACCAAACCAAATCAAAATGGCTATTTCTGGCGACGGACATGCCCATAAAAAGCAAATGCAAGAAATGGTCCGTCTGCACTTTGGCCTCAAAACCGCGCCCAAGCCCGACGATGCCGCTGACGCCCTCGCCGTCGCAATTGTGCACTCATTTGTCGCCAAGACTAACCAGTAGCGCTTTATCTTCTCCAATCCTATATGTCTAATACAGTACTAAGGCAGCGGAGGGGAAGACCGTGCCAACGCCTATCTGG
>CAYXCA010000008.1:0-36185 GCA_964463545.1 uncultured Candidatus Saccharibacteria bacterium
TCTATATGTCTAATACAGTACTAAGGCAGCGGAGGGAGAAACCGTACCAACGGTTGCCTGGACCATAGGATGGGCCGACTAAAGTAGTGAGTTCTAGGTAGTAACCGCTGAGTGTAGCCACGCCATCATAACGCGTGCTCGATCCACGTGACGACCGATCGTCGCCCCACAGGCCAGTGTGCCATAAAGCACCAATAGAGTTGGTCAGTTCTATATATCCGCTGCGCACGAAGTTACCTAGTTTTGATTACTGAATCAATTTGATGTTTTGATTCAATATTTTTGCTGCTCCACCCCTGTTGATAACCTATGAAAACTGCATCAATTTGCCATTTTGATGCAGTTTCGTGCGCAGCGGGACTATGTATTTGCTTGGCATTAGTGGTGGTACTTTTGGAGTTGCTGGCAAAGATGACTACATTTGGTCGTCACGTAGTGGTACCGTTACTACTGCTTATGATTTTGCCCTTAATGCTGCTGATATCATTCCATCAAATGGTCCGTGGGACCGTTGGAATGGTCGTTCCCTCCGCTGCCTTAGTACTGTATTAGACATGTAGAGTGGGAATAAACCAAAAAAGAATTAAAACCGCAGAAATAGTTCAGTATTATAAAAAGCCTTACTTCGTGCGCAGCGGGTGGCTCGATTCGGGCAGTGGAAGATCTAAAGATGTTGGTCAATGGGGTTATAACTGGTCGTCGCGTGTGTTTAGTGTAAATCATGATGATATTTCTCAACTGAGTACTTATAACCTTGTTTTTAATACTGGTGGTGTAAACCCGTCAAACGGCCCAAACTTTCTTTATGTCGGTCGTCCCCTCCGCTGCCTTAGTACTGTATTAGACATATGGAGCGGATGATGGGCTATTTAAGTTTGGCTTTAAATTTGTCAAAATTGACGTAAATGCAAGCCAAATCTTCTACCAAAATCGAATCGATGCAAGCGAGAAAAACCCGACTCACTATGAGTCCAATGATTACAATTGAGAGCACAATAATAGACTAATCTAAATTGACTAATTCGTAATCACGGTTACCAAAGCCAATTTCGGCGGCGTATTCCAAGATATGCTCGCCATTCTGAGCGGCAACGCGTTCCATAAAGTGTTCGCGGCCAGCATCTGAAGAATTTTTTACCATATCCAAAGCGGCTTGGTCGAGCGCTACTGGATCGAGCGAAGCCATAATGCCCATGTCTGCCATGCAGGGTGTTTCTGGGGTGGCAGAGCAGTCGCAATCAACTGAAAGGTTGTTGAGCACATCAATATAAACTATCCGTGGTTGGCCATCAGTAGCCTTGCTATCCACGTGATCAGAAACCGCCAAAGCGGTTTCTGCCATGGCTTCGAGGAAGCCATCCTGCTTGGCGGCAAGACTACCTTCGACATCCGCCATAATTCCGGCCATCATTTCCTCTGGGCTACGCGTGGCACCAAGTGAATGAATGTAGGCTTTGCCACTTGCCGAAGCAAAACCAATTGACTGATTTTTGATTACGCCACCAAAACCGGCCATCTCGTGACCCTTGAAATGAGCTAGGTTAATAAACGAATCATAATTATCAATGTGCTCTCCCACGATGTCGATCGGCAGCCATTTGTAGTTTTGCACAGGAATTTCAATTTCACCATTAGCGTCCATGATGTCAACTTTGGCAATATCCAAGAAACCATGCTCGCGGGCAGTTTCTAGATGGCGCTCAGTCTGGTTGCGGCCGCCTTCGTAGGCGACGTTGCACTCCACAATCGTGCCATCAACTTTAGCAATCAAATCCTTGATAAGTTCGGGCTTAAGGTAATTGTTATTCCCGGCTTCGCCCGTGGAAATTTTGACACCAACTTTGCCCGGCAGGTTCACACCGAGAGCGTCAAAAACCTGCACTAGACTCTCGGGGGTAATATTTTTAGTGAAATAGACTTTTGCTTTTGCCATCTTGGCCTCCTATTTAAATTTAACTACGTATTGAACAATTTGATTAACTTCTTTAAGAGTCTGCGCTGTAACTACACAGAATTGCTGTTGAGAAATCAGACTGGGAAGCGTAGTTCTCCAGTCGGTTTTTACTAAAGTCTTGGCACCACTTGTAAGTACCCGTACAGCATCTGTAGTAGTGTTCCAAGGTTGTTGTAAGACGATATTAATAGGAGCCCTGGAGTTAACAATATTATACGGATTGTCATCTATAAAAATATAGGTATCGGTATCGACTTGCTTATTGTTTGGATTAGTGGAGATAAGTGACATTTTGATGGAGGATGCCTTCATCTGTGGCAAAAGATGGTGGAGTTGAATGCGTTTGAGTTTGGCAATTTCCGCAGTGTAGCAATGTGAATGGATGTGAACGATAGCGCCAAGAGATTCTGCCTGTAAGATTTCATCTGCGCCCGGATAAAAGTTCATATCTATAAACGTTTTAGCCTGATGAAAGGCATCTAGTATGGCCTGGCTCTGGCCCGGAGTTAGTGAAGGATTGTCAAATAGATTGTAGCAGGTGTCTTTACGAAAGTCTATCTTTAAATTCGTAAAGACACGCTTATTGAGCGGCCAAAGCACGTCATCTACGTCATAGACTACCTTAATCATCTGTCGACCCAAACCCACCTTGGCGCACTCCCGAGGCGGAATCATTATCTACGGTGAGGAACTTCTGAAAAATCACTTGCGCAATTCGGTCGCCTTTTTTTATCTCGAGTTCATGATCAAGCACATTAAAAACAAGTACACTGAAGTGCCCATCGGTTTGCGGGTTGTCATAATAATCGTGATCGATAATGCCGATGCCATTTGCAATGACGATCCCTTTGCGCACGCCGGAACTGCGGTTAGCAATCATATAGTACTCGTCGGGCTGGCAATAAGCCTTGAGGCCAGTCGGAATCACGGTTGGGCCAATGCCCGGGCGAAAAACTGGCACTATTATGTCTTCGGCTGCTTCAATATCGTAAGCCGCGGCACCAGCAGTGCTGCGCACAGGAAGATGAATATTTTTGTCTTCCCAACCTTTGGCAACTTCAAAACCTCGCACTCTCATAAGTATGATTATAACAAATTTTTCATATAAAATACCTTTTCCTTGGGCATAAGACTTGAGCAAGCGCCCCGAACTGCCGAGGATAGCGAATAAAGAAAATACTAGTATTTTCTTTTGAGCGACGCAGACAGAGAGTGACGTAGTCACGACAGTGGCCCAAGGAAAAGAGTATTTATATGAAAAGGCTTTTAATCATTATCGGCAAATTGCGAGTTGTAAAGTTCGGCGTAGAAACCATTTTTGGCAAGGAGTTGTTCGTGATTGCCTTGTTCTACAATATTGCCGTCGCGCATGACCAAAATTAGGTCGGAATTGCGAATAGTGGAAAGTCGATGCGCAATCACAAAGGAAGTGCGACCATGCGTCAACTTAACAAAAGCATCTTGAATGAGTTGTTCAGTGCGGGTATCCACATTGGAAGTAGCTTCGTCTAAAATCATCATGGGTGGATCGGCCACCATGGCACGAGCAATCGTGAGCAACTGCTTTTCTCCGGCAGAAATATTATCAGAATCTTCTGACAGCATCGTGTTATATCCATGTGGAAGCGATTCAATAAAGTGATGAATACTACTGGCCTTGGTAGCCGCAACAATATCTTCGTGCGTGGCGGAAGTTTTGCCGTAACGTAGATTTTGCTCAATTGTGCCTGAAAATAGCCAAGTATCCTGCAAGACCATGCCAAAAAGTTTACGTACATCCGAGCGTTTCATTTCTTTGGTTGGCGTACCATCAATCGTAATATAGCCGCTGTCCGGGTCGTAGAAACGCATCAGGAGATTAATAATAGTGGTCTTCCCTGCTCCAGTTGGGCCAACAATTGCCACTTGCATACCAGGCTCAATTTTGACCGAGAAATCACGAATGATTGGACGAGTTTTGTCGTAAGAGAAATTGACTTGGTTAAATTCCACTGCACCTTTGACATTGGTGATTTCTAGAGATGGCTCGAGATCAGGATTTTCCTCTTGTTCTTCAAGGAAGTTAAAGATACGTTCCGAAGCGGCTAGAGTTTGCTGAATATTAGATGCAATTTGTGACACCTCGGTGATTGGTCGGTTAAACTGGCTCACGTATTGCAGGAAGGCTTGCACGTTGCCGATTAACAACTTACCATCAATAGCAAGGCGACCGCCAACTATACAGATGGCAACATAACTAAGATTGGTAAACATATTAGTGATTGGAAAAGCTAGGGCCGAAAGGAAGTTGGCTTTCCAAGTAACTTCACAAAGTTTGTCATTCGACTTTGAGAATTCTACAATAGCATTCTGTTCATAACTATTGGCTTTGATGATACTCTGACCAGAAAAATCTTCTTCAATACTGCTATTGAGCGTGCCAAAAGTAGCCTGACCAGCCCGAAAGTATCCCTGAGATTTCTTTGCAATCAAGGTGATAAATATTAACGAGAGTGGTACTGCGACCAGCGCGATCAATGAGAGCCAAACAGAAATTGTCATCATCATGATCAAAATGCCGATAACCGTCGTGAGGCTGGTAATGATTTGCGTTAGAACATTAGCCAAAGTATTTGCCACTGTACCAATATCATTACTCATACGCGACAACGTATCGCCGATTTGATGCTGGTCAAAATATGAAATTGGTAAACGCGCGATTTTATCAATGATTTCGGCACGCATTTTACGGGCATAGTGAGCGGAAACGACGGAAAGAATGGCTCCTTGAATATAATTGAGAATGGCCGAGGTAATATACAATACAAGCAAAATTATGGCAAGATGACCAATACGTTCCCAGTTAAGGGCATCTCCAAGTTGTTCCGTTGTGGGCATTTGTCCACCGGCCTGCACAATGGCACTTTGGTAGTCTTCAATTGCGGTATTAGTCATTTGACCAAGAATTTTTGGACCAAAGATGGAACATACCGTGGCGGCGATGGCTAAAAGTACGGCGAAAATCAGGGGGACCATCCAAGGCTTGAGCGAGCGCATAAAGAGTTTGACTGCACGCCACAAACTTTTGGGCTTTTCAGTGGTATGATTATACTTAGGCACGTTTCACTTCCTCCTCGTTGGCTAACTTAGCACTTTTGGCCATTTCTTGTTGAAATTCTTGATCAGAAAATTGCGATTTAGCAATTTCGCGATAAACTTTACAATTGTTTAATAATTCGAGATGATTACCTTTGCCAACAACTTTACCTTGGTTGAGCACAATAATTTGTTCGGCATCTTTGATGGTGCTAATGCGCTGTGCCACGATCAGAGTGACGGCGTCCTTTGTAATTGGTTTGAGATCGTGACGCAACTTAGCGTCAGTTTTCATATCAAGTGCCGAGAAGGAATCGTCAAAGATGTAAATATCAGGATCCTTGGCGATGGCGCGAGCAATTGAAAGGCGTTGGCGCTGACCACCAGAAACGTTCGTGCCACCTTGTGCAATATGCGAGTCATACTTCTTATCGAGTTTATTGATAAACTCGGACGACTGCGATACGCGTGCGGCGAGGTGAAGTCGTTCATCATCGGCCTCGGGCGCCCCAAAGAGAATGTTGCTCTTAACTGTACCTTCGAAGAGCACACCGCGCTGCGGTACATAACCAATGCGGCGCATTAAGTCGTTTTGCGCATAATCTTGAATGTTAATATCATTGATTTTGATTTCGCCCGCCGTAGCCTCGTAAAAGCGCGGAACAAGGTTGATGAGGGTTGATTTTCCGGAACCAGTTGAACCAATGAAAGCAGTGGTTTCGCCAGCCTTCGCCACGAATGAAACATCATGCAAAACCTTTTCTTCGGCACCACTATAAGCAAAATCAACGTGAGAAAATTCAACTGATGGCGCAACACTGGGCTTACCAATCGTTTGCGGCTTCCAAACTATCTTTGATTTCGTATCAAAAACTTCATTGATACGCTTGGCGGAAACGCTGGCACGCGGCAAAACTACAAAGAGCATAGTGAGGAAGAGGAAGGACATGACGACTTGGATGGCGTATTGCATAAAGGCCATCATATTCCCAAGATAGGCAAAATCGCGCGTGAGCAAAGAAATACCGATCCAAACACAAAGTAAGGTAGTACCATTGAAGACTAAACTCACAATCGGGTTATCTAAAGACATGATGACATCAACCCAGGCATTGAGATGTGAATATTCTTGGTTGGTGCGATCGAACTTGCGCTTTTCCAGTTTTTCGTTATTAAAAGCACGGATGACACGTAGGCCGGTGAGATTCTCGCGCGTGAGCAAAGTAACGCGATCGGCGAGTTTTTGGATAAGTTTGAACTTTGGCATGACAATCGCCATAATTAGCACCGTAAAGAATAAAATTACACCAACCGCGAGAGCAATTATCCATGTCATATCTGGCGCGGTAGCAATGGCTTGCCCAATTGCCAGAATACAAGTAAGCGGCGCACGTAACCCCATGGAAAGCGTCATAATAATGGCCTGCTGTACTAGGAAAATATCATTAACTGTGCGAGTGATAAGCGAGGCCGTGGAAAAATTATCGATTTCGGTTGTGCTAAGGCTAAGAACATGGGCAAAAAAATAACTTCGAATATCACGCGTGATGTGCGCACCGAGCCACGCTGAAAGAAAGTTAGCAGCAAAAGCACAAGCCGAACTAACCAAAGCAAAGCCAAGCATGCCTACGCCAGTGCTCCAAACATAGTTGAGATCGCCCTGCACAATACCGTCATTGATAATGTCTGCCATCATAGCCGGCAACTGCAGGCTAGTCCAGACCTGCAACGCAATCGCTGCGAATAGTAAGAAAGTTTGCCAAAGATAAGGCTTCAAGTATTTATACAATCTAAACATTATTCCATAATAACGCTAATTTTTAGCACTGTCAACACTGGTTTGCTAACTTTTTCTGATTCCGGTTTGAGTATGCTATAATTATATTATCAATGCAGCGTATACTTGATATATTTGGAATTGGAAAGAAACAAGCCGACCCAGAAGCAATGCCGTTTCCAGTAGTGCGGGCGCTGATTTTGTGCAGCGTTGCATTAGGGATAACTCTCTTGGCCAGCAACTTGGCGGCACTCAAAGTCTGGGATCTCTTTGGTATTCCGGTCGATGCTGGAATTTGGCTGTTTCCAATTACATATATTGTGGGTGACTTGCTGGTGGAAATTTATGGACAAAAAGTTGCCAGTTTGGTTTCGATATACTGCACGATGTTTGCGGTGATAGTTGCAGCCGTGTTGCTGTTTGCAAAATTGGCATTACCAAACTTTCCGGAGGTTGATAATAGTGCTTTTGAGATTATCCAGGATGCTACAGGACGAATCTTTTTGGCGAGCGTAGCCGGTTTTCTAGTGGGGCAGATTATAAATAATGGCGTGTTCACCAGTATTCGTAAGCATCAAAAAGCCAACACAGGTTTTTTGAAACGCGCATTACTGTCATCGGCCATAGCACATATCTTCGATAGCCTGGTTTTTGAAACCTTAGCCTTTGTGGGACGGGTTTCGTTTGGTGATTTTATTATGCAGATAATATTTGCTTATGTTGCAGGAATTGCGTTGGAGGCAATTCTCAGTCCGCTAACCGCCATGATGGCACGATGGTTGCGCAAACGACTCAATTATACAAATGGTAAAGTATTACGCTAATTCAACTTCGGCCGATAGTGCTAGATGATCAGAAACGAGGTCAGGATAGACGGTAAAATCTTTGACTTCAATCTTATCGCTGGCTAAGATATGGTCGCAGGCAACTTCGCCGTCATATTTGAGTCCGGACAGCGTGGTTTTGATATGATTTTCGTGAGTGAGGTCGCGGAGAAAATCGAGTGGGCGCATAGCGGGAGATTCATGAATAATGTTGAGATCGCCGCACATTACAACCGGACCTTCGAGATTTTTGACGATTTCTCCAACTTTGGTAAAGGCCTTGATGGTTTCTTCATCGCCAATTGGATCTGGACGCCAGAAACCGTGATGATTCACAACCGTAAAGCCGTTTTCAAGTTTAGCAATTTGCAAAACTCGATTATTCAAAACCTCTGAGCCGAACACAACATTTTTCATGTACTGTTCTTGAACAAAATAATGCTCCTTATGCGTAAATGGAATACGGCTAAGAATAAGATTGCCTTCTTCGAAATGTCCATCAGCAAGTCTACTGCTCAAGCGCGGAGTAAAGAAAGTAAACGGCATACCGCTGGCCTTTTGAATACGCGAGAGATCAAAGCAAAGTTGAGCAAGGTGTGGCTGACAGTCATGCGACGCAAACACTTCTTGCATGCAAATTACATCAAAGTTATTCTTTTCGAGAAAGCGACGAAGATTGCCTTCTACTTTCCCCATCCAAACGTTTAACTGTAAAATCTTCATATAATCTATTATAATATAGGAATGGAATTTGAGATTGAGAAAGTGTTGCCAAATGGTTTGGGGCGGGTAGGCGTTATTAAGACTGCGCACGGCGAAATTAAGACGCCGGCTTTTATGGCAGTAGGGACGCGGGGTTATGTGCGATTTATCGGTTCGGAAGAACTGCACCAACTCGGCGCGCAAGCGATGCTTTCTAATGGCTATCATTTGCGTCGGCAGGCGCCGGAAATCGCCAAGGCGGGTGGGCTGGCGGAGTGGAAACCTACGCGACCTTCTCTGCGGGAATCTCCGGAGGCTACGGCTGAGGACGAAGATGCGCGGCCCCCGCAACGGCGGGCGGACGCGACATCGTGTCCCGCGGAGAATGGTTGCGTAGGTTTACGCCCGGACAGTATCGTAGCCGCACCATGGCAAGGGCCAACCTTGACCGATAGTGGCGGGTTTCAGGTAATGTCGCTTGGCTCCGGTCTAGGCAAGGTGGTTTCAATGGAGAAAGAGCGTCACGTCACCAATACTGCACACAAAGAGCGCTTGGCACATGTTTCAGAAGATGGCGTAAGTTTTACCGACCCATTTGATGGTCAGCCCGACTTCATTGGCCCAGAGGAATCTATGCAAATTCAGTGTCAAATTGGGGCCGACATTCACATGGCATTCGATGAACTCACTTCCCTGGCCGACACTTATGAATATAACATAGAGGCGCTTGAGCGAACGGAGCGCTGGGCGGAGCGAAGCCTTAGAGAACACATCAAACACCGCGACGACCTAGGTTATCGGCAAAATCTTTACGGCGTATTACAAGGTGGACGCTGGGAAGATTTGCGACGCCAAACTGCGCGGAATCTAGGCAAAATGCAGGTTGATGGCGTAGGTTTTGATGGCTTTGGCCTGGGCGGAGCGTTTTTGAAAGAAGATCTGGGCGAAATTTTGCGTTGGTGTAATGAAGAATTGCCCGCAGATAAACCTCGGCATTTACTGGGCTTATCACATCCAGATGATATTTTGATTGGTGCAGAGATGGGGGCAGATACTTTTGACTGTGTGGCGCCAATGCGCGAGGCACGCCACGGTAAAATTTATACTCATGAAGGCAATATTAATTTGCGGAAATATACTGATGCTGGCGAGTCGCTCGACCATGGCTGTGATTGTGCGACCTGCCAAGCAGGCTGGACTCGTGGTAGCCTACGTGCGATGTGGCGTTCAGGAGATCCGGAGAAGAAAGCGAGATATTATAATCTTGCATCAATTCATAATCTGCGTTTTATCGTGCGTCTGACTGAAGAAATTCGAGAAGCAATGTTGGGTGACTATTTCGCTGAATATAAACGCGACTTTCTGGCAAAATATTATACCAACGCCTAATCTGTGTTAAGATAGTAATAATAAGGAGGCCACATGAGTGCAAGAACAATTGAAGTAGATACCAAGACTTTTGTCCGCTTTTGGCTAGTGATTTTGGGTTTTGGTTTGGCAGCACTGTTTGTTTGGAAAGCCTGGGAAGCCCTGGTAATAATTGGTATCGCATTATTCTTGACAATTGCAATACGCCCGCTAGCGCAACGCATCAATCGTTTGACGAAGAAAGATCATTCTGCCTCATCATCTGTGATTGCATATATCATAGTTATCGGTATTATTGGTGTCGTGATATCACTGGTTGGCCCGGTAGTAGTCGAGCAGACCACACAATTCGTACAGCAATTACCCGCAACTTTTGAGCATACGCTTGGCGGTTGGGATGGCATCAATGATTTTGGAAAAACGCTTGGTATAGATAATTTGCAAAACGAGATTATGACTGGGTTGCAAAATTTTTCGAGTGGGTTTGTTTCTAATATTGGCAACGCACTCGTGCTGAGCGTTGGTACCGTGGCGAAAGTTTTGACCAACGTGATCTTGACCATTGTGCTCACCTTATTCTTCTCGCTAGAGGGTCCGTCAATTGTAGACGGGGCATGGAAGATTCTAGAGGGTCGGCGCAAGAATTCCTCGGTGCGAGCGTGGAAGCATCTGGCCGGACGCATGGTAGATGTGGTGTCAACTTATGTTTCCCATCAGGCAATGGTGGCAGTACTTGATGGTCTTGTAGTAATGATTGCCGTGTTGTTACTGTCGTTTACCTTTGGCCTGGCAGGGGGACTAGCCCTTCCAATGGGTCTGGTTGCAATGGTTTTCTATCTAATTCCAATGTTTGGGCCAATTATTAGTTGCGCGTTGATTACTTTAGTGTTGATGTTTAGTTCCCCAGTGGCGGCAGTGATTTTCTTGATATTCTATATTATATATGCCCAGGTAGAAAACAACGTGATTGCGCCAAAAATTCAAGGAAATGCTTTAAATCTGCCGGCGACCGTGATATTAGTGGCAATTATAATCGGCATGAATGTGTTTGGGTTGCTTGGGGCGATTATTGCAATTCCAATTGCAGGATGTATTAAGGTGATTGTGGAAGAGTTACCAAACTTGCGCGATAACGATACCAAAGAGGGTCTAGCGGAGAATTTTCCCGAGATAGAGTTGACGCAAAAGGCTGCTAGCCAAAATAAATAATCTGTGCTAAAATGATAGCGTGGTGGGTCTTCGCCAAGTGGTAAGGCACTGGGTTTTGGTCCCAGCATTCGCAGGTTCGAATCCTGCAGACCCAGCCAAAGTAAGTTCCTCTGCATCAGCAGGGGCATTTACTTTTTATCTTGCTTTGTATTCCGACGTGATGATTTTTACCATTTCTTCCGGAGTTTCTTTACATCCATTTGTAAGCCAGCGTTTTATGATTGCCGTCATGCCAGCGGCAAAGAACTCCGCGTGATAGCGCACCAGATTATCTTTTTGCCCGGGGTAATGCTGCGCAGCTTGGTCTTTATTATAAATCCCAAGCATTTCGTCATAACTGGGGCTTAACTGAAAATAAGTGCGATAAATGATTTGATTATCATAAAAATGCTGGAACATAATCAGTAGATTACTGGGAGTATAGCCATCGTGATTACCCTCGAATTGACGCGCAAATTCATTTAAGATACTTTGCCGCGCGTCTTTTACTAATGCATTGACATTATCATAATGATGATAAAAAGTGGTGCGGTTTACTCGGGCTAGGTTACAAAGTTCGGACACGGAAATGTCGGCTAGACGCTTGGTCTGGATTAACTCAAAAAGCGCCCGGAACATTCGCTCTTGACTGGCCTTTTTGCGCCGATTATCTATTTTGTTACTCATTATCTCAACACTTGTTGTATTTTTGTCGTGGTAAAATTGCCTTTTGTTAATTATATTAAAGGCATAAGATTAAATCAACATTTGTTGAGAAAGGTTTATATGACATTAGCGGATACTAACGACAAGATCGCCGAGAAGGTAGTCGGCGGTTACAAGAAAGTAGAGAATGCTTTCACCAGCGGTTATAAAAAGGTAGAAGATAAGTTTGTAGATAAGTTCCTGCGTAAAGACGGTGAAACCGTGGAAGAAGCCAAAGCACGCATCGTACACGAACAAGCCGAACTCAAAGAAAAATAGGAGGCGGAAGCCAAAGCCCGCGCGGAGAAAATTGCACAGATGTCTGGTGCGAAAACTACCGAGCAAATTCAAGCAGAAGTCCAAGCGAAACATAATTTGTAATCACATAAGGAATAGACTATGGAAAAGAAAACTCTCGTTAAGATTATTCTCGGCACGGTGGGCGGGCTAATCTTCTCGCTGGGGCTTTGCTGCTGCTTAATCCCAGAATGGAACTTATTTACTTTCGGGGTTGGTATGGCTACCTCTGGCGGTGTGCTACTCGCAATTTTGCTGATTTATCACTTGACTACGCGCGAATGGAAGCCACGCACTGAACCACGCAATGTTGGCGCGATCGTCGCTTGGGTTATCGGAATTGCCGGCGCACTCTTGATGGGCTTTGGGATGAGCAAGGTAATGGTCGGTGAACCAAGTCAAAGTGATATGATTTTGGGGATTTCGCTTGGTATTGTTGGGCTGCTCATAGATATTCTAATCTTCCCAGTTTATTCCTATCTCAAATGTAGCAAAAAATAAAGTTGGTTTTTATTTAGCGTAAACTTCCGACGCCAACGGTTCCAAAAAATACACCAAGGTATCATCCGTCTTAAACTCGACTGCATTCCAGTCTGGGCGCTCGATGTAAGAGAACCTATCATCTTTCCCAATTTTATTCAGTAGAAGTTGTCTATCTTTAATTTTAAAATCTGCGGCTGCCTCCCAATTAAGTCGCGTTTCATCAAAGAACCGAATTTTAATAAACTTCAGTTCGCCATATTGAGTCTGAATTGGCTCATCTAGTTCATAGACATTACCCCGCTCGGTGTTTTGCAAAGCTCTAGCCCTGCGTGCAACTTCCGCGTCCAACTGGCTACGATGATCCTCGCTAACTGGAAAAATATCCATAAAATCAATGCTGATAATTCCAGGAATTTCCTCTAGGCCTAAGGCAATGCGCGATAAATTGCGCTGAATGATTTCTTCTAGCATAGTTCTTTTCCTAAAACTACATCACAGATAGTTTTGTAGCGCGAGGCGAATTCGGTCTTAGCCTTATCGCTAAGATCAGCAAAATCTTTCTCAAAAGTTTCCCGCATGAAGTTGCGCACGTTCTCTAAACCAACCATCTTGTGCAGATTATAGGCGGCATCAAAGAGCATGGGAATATTATCAAAATGCGCCAAAATATCTGCATCGGCCACGCAAAGTTCTTCGAGGTTCTCGGCATTTTTGCTAGAGCGATGATGTAGAACACAGCCTAAGACGCGCTGGAGTTTATCTTCGGGATAATCAAACTGGCGCAAAACTTTTTCGGCTAGTAGTTTACCGTTTTCATGGTGGTTGGCCTTGGTACCAACTTTTTCTAGCAGAGCAATGTCGTGCAAGAGAGCGCCCAGTTGCACGATTTCAACATCAGCGCCGTATTTCTTGGCCAACTCCGTTGCTTCGGAATAAACATACTTCAGGTGTCCATTCCAAAAGTCATACTTTCCGGGGTCTTTTCCTAGATAGCGATCAGACTTTTGCAAAATCAAATCTTTAACTTTGGCAACAATGTTGTCTTTGTTTAGTTTAATGCGCATATGGACGAGAGCGTCATCTTTTTCGGCAACATACGCCCCGTTATTTAACATTACCTTTTGAGAGGCTAAGTTATCGTGATGAGCATCTAACCATAACTCATCTTCCGGCACTTTGTTTTTAACTTCTTCAATGAGAAGTTTTAAACCCTCGGTGGCATAATGCTTACCGCGATGTTCAGGCAAAATAGCGTAGCCGACGTGGCCACCATGCTCCCGTAGTGAAGTACATAAGTAGTGCCTAAAGTGAAAAACACCAACAATTCTGTCGTCATTCCACAAGAAGTACAGTGAGCACGGCACATAACCTTCCGGCAAATCTCTCCCTTCTGAATATGCAATAATCTTTTTAATTCCAGTCTTCTGGAACTCATCAAAGGATACCTCTGACCAATCGTTCTTAAAACCATTTTCGTCCGCCGGTAGTTCACAAAGCGCGTCATATTCCGCTTTGGCATCTTCTAGATTCGCGAGTTTGAGGTACAAAATTTTATTCTCCTATCTTGATTATAAATAAACCGTCTTTGAGTTGATTATCTTTGCTAGTTATTTCGTCTACTACGTTTTTCCAAAACTTGTAAGCCTGTTCACTGCCATCGGCTGGACTAATTTCCCAATTCCCAGAATGCATAGTTAGACAGCGTTTTGCTATTTCTTTGCCGATACCCATACGGCGAAACCTAGGTAAAATCATAAATTCAGCAACTGCATGCCCATTCTGCACTTTCTGCAGGTATTGGTTGATCATTACAAAACCCAATAAACCACCATCATCGTTTTTAATAAGATACGCTTCTCGGTTGTCATCAGTAAAATATTTGTCAAAAAACTTGTAATTAAAAGTGCCGTCCTTATTGATATCATTTTTGCCGTATGGGCTGGTTTCATAAATCATATATTGCAATAAATTCCATAAAATTTGGCGATTGCTCTCGTCTACTTTTTCTAACTGCACCCTGGCTGGATTTATTGGCTTTTCCATACTAAAATTATACTATGAAAAACGATGAACTTCAAACTATTGAGCGACTTACGGGCGTGCCACCAAGTCAGATTAAACTAGCAGACGATGGTTTTTGGAGTCGTGGCTATATTATTGACGATGGGCGTATTGTTTTTAAATTTAAAAAATCGCCCGAAGTCAGTTATAGAACAGAAATCAAAGTTTTGGAATTTATTAATTCACTCGGCCTTGACATCAACACTCAAAAAGTTGGCTGGGTTTCTCCAGACGATAGTTATCTTGGTATTTATGGCGTAGTTGGGCGGTCGCTCGAGCAAGCACCTTATGATGCAAAAAGTGTT
Organism: uncultured Candidatus Saccharibacteria bacterium; assembly: GCA_964463545.1. Lineage (GTDB taxonomy): Bacteria > Patescibacteriota > Saccharimonadia > Saccharimonadales > Saccharimonadaceae > Nanosyncoccus. The sequence goes on from CAYXCA010000008.1 coordinate 14,740, forward strand.
GGCAAACAACTCGGAAATTGCCTCAAAATTTTGCATGCCGCCAAGCCAAATCAGGCTGAGCAACTTCCTCTCGCGGTTGAAACTCGTATGTGGAGAGAACGTTTCAATTCTGAATATACGAGAGAACTTTTGTTGCATACTTTTTCTGAAGACGAAAATCACATTCTAGATTCGGTTTTCCATAATACGATTGTTAGATTGGCAAGGCTTGGCGAGAAGCCGGTATTTTCTCATGGCGACCTTGGCGATGGCAATATCTTTGTTGACAATAATGGCAAGGTTGGCGTTATCGACTTTAGCGAGATGTGCTATCTTGATGAAGCGGCTGATTTTATGGACGTCAGTAACGAGGAGTTGCGAATTGCAATGCTGGATGCTTATGATGCAGACGATACATTGCGAGAGAAGGTTAGGCTAAGAGTGCTGGTTCGTCCGCTTTTTGTGCTAGGTGGTTATATCAAGCGTGGCGATACACTTCGCGTTGAGAATCTGCTAGCAAGCATTAAAAGAATACTATAAAACTAAATTAATTTGATGTTTTGATACAGTTTTTTGGTTCGCTTCCATTCTATATGTCACATAGCCATCTATATGACATGGCGTCAGTTCGGAGTAAACAGTGGGCCGATTTTGCTATTTATCCACTCTATATGTCTAATACAGTACTAAGGCAGCGGAGGGGGAAACCGTAGAAACGGTTACTATAGTACGACGGCTGCGTACCGCCATTATCAAAATGAAAATCATATGCGTGAGTAATAGCAGAATATGCACGCGATGACCAAACAAAACCCAGCTGAGTTGCACTTCTAAAAGCACCATTAGTACCAGGAAAATATATCCACCCGCTGCGCACGAAAATCGCATCAAAATGGCAAATTGATGCGGTTACCATACTTCATCAACAGAGGTAGAGTAATAAGAATATCGCATCAAAACGTAAAAATGATTCGATTTTTAACCGAGCCTCTTTACTTCGTGCGCAGCGGGCGTATAAACCTACTTGGTGTTAGCGGTGCTACTTTCAGGATCGCTGGCATCGCCGGCTTCGGTTGGTCGTCGCGCAGTTCATCTACTCGCAACGATGACACTACTAACCCTAGCGGTTACTACTTTCACTTCAATAATTCCGGTGTGGACCCGTCGTGGGGTCCACACGATCGCTGGCATAGTCTTCCCCTCCGCTGCCTTAGTACTGTATTAGACATATAGAGTTGGAGATGTCGCCACCATCACATGGCATATAGTATGGGCGGACTATTTTACTTAAAATACGTCACGGTGAATTCTGTACCTTTGCCTTCTTGCGATTTTACAGAAATCTGACCGTTGTCAGCCTCAATTGCGGTCTTGGCAAAGGCCAGCCCAATTCCTACGCTATCAGCGGCCGAATTCTTAGCCTTATAAAACCGTTCAAAAATGTGGCGCAGATCTTTGGCAGCAATTCCCTCACCCGTATCGTGAATTTGTAGACGTAAGAAAAGCGGGCTGTTTTGCACTGTTGCCGTAACTTTACTGCCAGCCGGGCTATGTTCTAGGCAATTTTTAACAATATTAGTTAGCGCTTCCACTTGCCAACGGCGATCAAGCCGTGCTTTGGCTGATAAATCACCCTTTAGTACAATTTCCACGCCGCGCAAGTCGGCCAGAATTTCCAGTTTTTGGCGAACTTCCCGCAAAAGTTCGCCGGCTTCCACTGGGAGCCGTTGCAAAACGATTGAGCCATTGTCAAACTTAGCAAGATTTAGCAAAGTCATTACCAAATTCGACATCGCCTCCATCTGTCGGCTAATGGAGCGCAAAAAATCTTGGCGCACCGCCGAAGGCATCTCAGGGTCGTCATAAATATTATCCACCATCACCTGCATGGAAGTGAGCGGAGTACGCAACTGATGAGAGATATCGGCCAAAGCAGTTTCTAACTGCTGACGAGCCTTTTGATTATTGTCCGCCGCCTCACGCAGCAGAACCATAAATTTATACAGTTCGTTGGACAAGATAGAGAGTTCATCCTCGCTATTTTCGTCCAGATGCAAATCATAAATGCGTTCGCCGAGATGTTGCGTATAATTAATTAATTGAGTAATTTGCTGACTGCGACGCCGATCACGCCAACCAAAGTAAAGCATAACCATCATCGCAAATACCACAAGCGTAATCAATATTACCATAAGCGCTTGCCAGAAAAATTTGCCCGCACTAGGTGAAGCGTAGTCACTAGGGAGATAGCCATACTGATAGAGCAACTCTTCGCCCGCCGCAACTTGCATCGGTCTAGGATGGCGCAAGTTACTAATTAGTTCGGCAGTATCGTCGCTAGTGCTGGCTACCCCAAGCAGAGCGGCAATTTCTTGGTTGGAGTGATTACGATAGTTTTGCTCCGCGCCCAAAAGCGCCAAACCAGAAACCACCATCATAACCAAAGCCAAAACCGCAACCGGAATAATGACTTTGAGCAAGCGGCGCCACACTTATGCCACCTCCATGCGCAGACGATAGCCCATGTTCTTGATAGTTTCGATCGGCACGTCTGGCCCCAACTTTTGGCGTAAACGTTTCAAATAAACCGAGAGCGTGTTATCATTTACGATGCTACCCGAGGCATCATAAATCTCGTCCAGGAGCCGCTCGCGCGTCACCACCTGTCCTTGGTTCTCTAGCAGACAAGTCAGCAAGCGGCGTTCCACGGCGCTGAGAATTATAGGTTTTTCGTTCAATAACACAGTATTACTGTTTACATCTAAGCGCAGATTCCCCGCGGTCAAATATTGTTCAGCCTTACCTTGCGGACGCAAGGCCTTCTTGATACGCAAGAGCAGCTCGCGATTGCGAAACGGCTTGGTGACATAATCTTCTGCGCCGAGTTCTAGGCCATGAACAATATCAGTTTCGTCGTCTTTGGCCGTGAGAAAAATAACTGGCAAATCACTACGATGACGAATGGTTTCGGCGAGAGCAAAGCCATTACCATCTGGCAAACTTATATCCAACAAGGCCAGATGGTAATTATGCATGGCGAGATTCGCCTCGGCCTCAGCCATACTACTCGCCACGTCAACATCATAACCTTCGCGTTCCAAAAGATATTGCAAGCCTTTGGCGGTGAGTAGATTGTCTTCGACGAGTAGTAATTTCATGACTTTATTATACTAGATATTCTCGGAGCGAATAGTTTCAATAATATTTTGTTTGGAAACTTGTTTGACAGAATAGTGCATGATGACACCAATCAACGCGCCCACGGCGATGGCAGAAATCAGAATTGCTATCCACGGGATATTCCAACCAAAGTCCACCGAATTAGCAATTGATTGATAAAAGGCAAAGGACAAGAGCAAACCAAGAGGGATGCCAATCACCAACGCCTTGCTGGCATACATCAAACTTTCCAACCGTACCATATGATTAAATTCTTTGCCTGTCATGCCAATAGATTTGAGCATGGCAAATTCCTTAGCGCGCAAGGCGATATTAGTTGTGATAGTGTTAAAGATATTGGTAACGCCGATCAACGTAACTACAATAATAAAACCATAGAGGAAAATGGAGATCAGGAGATACATTCGGCGCATTTGCGACATGGTTTCGCGTACGTCTTGATAATTCACTGATTCATATTCTTTGTTGGTTTTAGCCAAATTGTCAATATATTCCGAAATCTCCGTACCATTCTCCACATTCTCGGCATAGAGCGCACTTTCGAGGTAGCGCTGACCAGGCATCATACTGTCATCTTTTTGATCTGCGATCACACCCAGTTCATTGCGGCGGTAGTAATTTTCCGGCACAAAGATCATTGGCCAATAGTTCCCCACGTCGTAGCCGATAGGCCAAGTATCCGTCACTTTAGTAATAGTGAGTTCGACATCCTTGGGATAACCCACGGCTTTGTAATAGCATTCACTGTCGTAGCCGTAACTATAATGCGTGCCAGTTTCATCGGTGTAGAATTCACGGCAATCTTTGGGGACCTCACCATATGGTTTTACGGTAACGGTTTGCTTTTCGCCATCTTTAATGTCAGAGGAGTTGCGAATTTGTTTAGACCCATCCTCCAAGTGATATATTTCTTTAGGATTCATGATCGCCACGTGACTATAATCTTTTTCGTGGACGCCTAGGCTCTGAGCGTACTTCTCGAAAGCCGATTGCTGCATGACATAGACCTGAATGCTATTGATGCGAGTATTAAGGTAATAAGCCGAATCTTTGAGATTAAATTTGGACTGCAATTCTTGATAAAATTCAGGTGAGGTTCCGGACACCGCATAATCTACCTTGGAATTGCTAAACTGCATCCCAGTAAGATCCTTGCCGTAACTAATGAAACTATATAGCCCAATAAAAGTTGCTACCGAGAGCACAATCGAAATCACTGTGGTGCGATATTTTTTGCGACTACGTTTGAGGTTTTTATCCGCGATCACGCCGCCAATACCAAAGACGTTTTTGACAAATTTGGAAGTGCGCAATTTTTTGGCCTTAATTTTAATGTCTTGGTTGCCCCGAATCGCGTCAATCGGCGACATCCGTGCTGCGCGAATGGCTGGCATAAGGCTGGAGAAGAAAATTGTAATAAAACTAAGAACAATTGTAATGGGAAAAATCCAGAACGGCATACAAAACTCTATATCCGCCTGCATCATGCCCTTGAGCAGCACATTCACCACAACCACCAAGACGGCTACTGCAGCAATTCCCAACAAGACGCCGAGCGGAATACCAATCAAACCAATCATCAAACCTTCAAAATACACACTGTGGCGAATCTGGCGCGGAGTGGCACCAATACTAGCCAGCATACCAAACTGGCGCGCGCGTTCCGTTGCAGAAATGCTAAAACTATTACGAATCACGAAGATGCTTGTCACAACAATAATTGCAATGACAATGGCCGCTGTGCTATAAAGCGTTGCCAAGGTGGCATCGCTCATGACGCCGGCTTCGTAGCGCAAAAGTTCACTATTGGTGCGGTAGTTGATCGATTTCTCAGCGGCAGATTCCAACGCGGAGAGAATTGCCTCACGGTTGGCTTCATATTCTCCAGGGTTGTCATAACGGACATATATATTATATGTACCTTTAGCGTCGCTAGGCAAAGTGTCTAGGCGTTTATAATGCGCTGCGTTGTATGGAAAATGTTGATAAGATTCATAATTGGCAAACTCAGATTCATCCACATCTTTGGCAGTGACCGGCTTAGAAAAATAATAACTTTCCGCGTGCTGGTTTTCTTCCACATACTTGAGCGCATCCACGGGCACTTCTTGGTACATTTCGTGATAATCGCCGTAGTCAGCAATGGCATAATTAATCATCATTTTTTGGAAACTGGTAACCATGCCCACCACTGCCAAAATCAGAGCCGTAGAAAGCAAAACACCAATAACTGTCACCGCCGTGCGGCGCTTATTCTTTTGTAAATTTGCCAGCGTCAAACGTTGTAAGACTTTCATTTCGGGTGCCTCTAGTTTTGTTCGTCTTTAACAATTTTACCATCTTCAAAGGTAATGATGCGATCGGCCTGATTAGCAATTTCGAGATCATGCGTGATGATAATAATTGTCTGGTGGTATTTTTTATTGGAAAGTTTAAGCAGAGCGACGATTTCATCACCGGCTTTAGAATCTAGGTTTCCTGTGGGTTCATCTGCCAAGATCAAGGCTGGGTTGTTGATGAGGGCACGGCCAATGGAAACGCGTTGCTGCTGACCGCCAGATAGTTGGTTCGGCAAATGCGTGGTGCGATTTTCTAGACCCAGCGTCTGTAATAATTCCTTGAGGCGGCTCTTGGCCACAGTTTTGCCGTCCAAATCGCAAGGCAAAGTAATATTCTCCGTGACATTGAGAATTGGAATCAAATTATAAAACTGATAAATAATTCCCACTTGGCGCCGGCGAAAAATTGCCAGCGCGTCATCTGAGAGGTCATAAATATCTTTGCCGTCAATCAAAACTTTGCCTGACGTAGGACGATCCACGCCGCCAAGCAAATGGAGCAAAGTAGACTTACCCGAACCGCTGGCACCGACAATCGCCACAAATTCCCCTTCATCCACGGAGAAACTAACATCATCCACGGCGCGAACTTTATTCTCGCCTTTGCCGTAGGTTTTTACTAAATTCTTGACTTCAAGTATTTTCATTGTAACCTCAGTTGTTAATTTTGATTATAGTTTAACAAACCAAAGTGACAAAGAGATGACAGTAACTAAGATTTTTTGGTGATTTTGGAATTTGGCTTAACCGCAGCGCGCTGGCGAGATTTCTGGCTTTTGTTGCCAGTTACCTGCAGACGCATATCAGCAATAATTTCTGATTTACTTTTGCTATTCTTGTTGGCATGATGTATTTTTTGAGCCGATTTGCAATCTTTGAGCCCCTCTACTGACCTTACGATGTCCATACTCGGCTGTACTTTAGATTTAGGCTTTGGCTCAACTTTTGGTTTTGTGCTGTCAGGTTTAGATTCTTGAATAATCTCGGTAATTTCATCCCGTGTAACCACTTCTGACTCAACCGCCAAAGGCTCTTCAATGATAATAGTTTTGATTTTTGGCATCACGATATGTTGGTTGAGTTGTCCGCTCATAGTGTAATCTAGCAACATGAGTGTATAGCCGATTACCAAAACTACTACCGACATCAGCGCCACCCACAAAAGCAAATTATCAACGCCGAACTCTGAGTAGTTTAGAAAATAATATGGATACACCCACTCTTCTTGACCCGATACGAAATCAGCAGTCAAAAGTATTACACAACAATAACTGATAATGATACCTAGCCAGTACCAGGGATAACTAAGACTCCAGCTGCCTTTTTTGGTGAAACAAAGCCAATCACCGATGGCAAGTATAGAAATACCGAAGAGCCAAAGATAGTCAAGAAAACCATGCGAGCCTGGCCACTCTATGGCGTGAACGTCATAAAAAACTCGCAAAATACCTAGACAAACACCAACTACAATAATCATCCCTTGCAGGAGTGAACAAAATGAACGATGCGGCATTGCCTGCTTACGATAAAACCATTCTACTAATGCCGAAAATAGAAAATATCCAGTAGCCACAAGCAACCACCAGGTTTCCAAAAGTCGCCAAGCATTCGCACCAAACGAACTAACTTCCACAAACAGCGCTACCCCGGCAATCATACCAATAATTAGTTTGCTGACAAGAGATAACCAAAAACGCAGTTTAGCCATAAGCCAATTTTACTCTTTTTTGCGATAATTTTCAATGGCTGCCGCCAAGGCTTCATGTCCTAAAACTGAACAATGAAATTTATGTTTTGGCAATCCACCAAGATAATCTGCGATTTCTTTGGGACCAATTTGAAGGGCTTCATCCAAAGTTTTGCCTTTTACTAATTCTGAAAGCGCCGATGTAGAAGCGATTGCGCTAGCACAACCGTAGGTCTTCCATTTAATATCAGTAATTTTATCATCTTGTACGCAAATAAACATTTTCATCTGATCGCCGCAAACCGGATTACCTACAACCCCCTCGGCATCGTGAGGATAGGCCGCTTCATTTCCCATCAAGAAATTACGGGGATTCAAAAAGTGATCTTTGACAATATCAGAATATACCCAAGGGGCTGGTTCGCTCATTTTTGCTCCTTAATTTTAATTGTACTAATGCCCTGAAGACGCTCAATAATACCCAGTAAAACTTCCATTACGCGGTCAATATCGGCTTTGGTGGTTGCTAAACCTAACGAAAAACGAATACTACTATGGGCCACTTCCGCATCGCCGGTAGTTGCCATTAAAACATGACTTGGTTTGATGTCGCCCGCAGCACAGGCTGAGCCAGTAGAAACCATAATTCCCTCTGCATCAAGATAAAGTTGAATTGATTCACCTTCGGCAGCCTGAAAACTCATGTTGAGAATATTCGGCAAGCACCCCTCATCTGGGCTGTTGCAACTGCTATGTGGAATATCGCACAATATCCGCTCTTTCAGCATATCACGCAGCGGACGCACCTGCTCAGCAAAAAGCCGGCAGCTCCAGTTATCCCAACACCAATCAGTTGCCGCGCCGAAGCCAATAATTCCTATGGTATTGCTGGTGCCGGCCCGACGCTTTTTTTCTTGGTGCCCGCCTAGTATGAGTGGACGATATGGAGCACCACTACGTACATAGAGTGCTCCAACTCCCAGCGGGCCGCCAATTTTGTGCGCCGAGAATGTGAGATAATCTACATCAAGAGTCTTAACGTCAACTTTTATCTTGCCCACGGCTTGCGTAGCATCCGTGTGCACAAAAGTGTTGTATTTTCTACAACACTTAGCAATTTCTGCTACTGGTTCCAATGTGCCCAACTCATTATTGGCCAGCATGACCGAAACTAAGTCAACCTCACTGGGCATTTGCTCCAGTTTCACGCGTCCCACCTTATCAACCGGTATTATCCGACAATCACTGGCGCGGGCGCGCATGGCTTCGAGCACCGATGGATGTTCAACTGCGCTAACCGCCACTTTTTTGCCCCGAAAAATTTCGGCTACGGTGTTATTGGCCTCAGAGCCACCGGAGGTAAAAATAATTTCTTCCGGCTCGGCATTGATTAATCGCGCTACCGAAACGCGTGCTTCTTCGATGGCGCAACTGGCTGCATGACCAGCACCGTGCAAGGCCGAGGCATTGCCGTAGCCAGCCGCCAAAGCCTGTATCATGGTAGCCTTCACTTCCGGCAACATTGGCGTGGTGGCAGCATAATCAAGATAGACTGGCTTCATTTCTGCAAAAATTCCTCAATTCGTGCGCGCATAATCTCTTCTGAAAGTTCAGCATAGGCGGCACTTTCGGTAACGGTAGAGAAGATTAATTCTTCTTTGGGCTCGGGCGTCATCAATTAGTTCTCCTAGTATACTTCTTGATTTGATATTTTATACCATCCGCTTCACTAGTTCGCAAAACCTCGACATCATACAGGCTACGATCAAACTTAGGGAAAAAGACATCGGCTGGCTTCTCAGCATTAACTTCGGTTAAAAAGATTTCCTCAACCTCGGGCAAGTACATCCCGTAAAGGCTGGCACCGCCGATGATGAATTTTTTGCCAGGAAGTGTTTCAAGATGTTTGTCCAGTTTAACCTTATCATGAAAGACTTCTACGCCTTCCACGTCAATTTTATCGCGCGATAATACGATGTTTTTACGTCCTGGCAGGGCCCGGCCAATACTTTCAAAAGTTTTGCTCCCCATTACGACGGTCGCACCCATAGTAGTGTCACGGAAAAACTTCTGGTCTTCTGGAAATCGCCAGAGTAAATCATTCCCTTTGCCTAGGCCGCCATCACAGCTCACGCAGGCGATTATTGCTAAATTCTTCATCTATTCAACCTCCAAAATTTTGCCAGTACCATATTCCAAATGTAATAGCCTTTGGTTGCGCGAACCACGGAATTTTAATGTCAAATCGCGTTCCGCCAGAATAAATGGTCCATCAATCAATGCATCCAAACTTTTGAGAAACTCCCATTTTGTCCCGCCGGCCGCCTTGAGTTGTTCGTAGGTATAGCCACTAAAACTCCAGACATTCCAGCCGAGTTCTTTGCGACACCAGTTACTAATCTCCAAACAGGCTTCTGGCTGTTCAAATGGCTCACCTCCACAGAAGGTGATGCCAGCCTGCCCTTTGAAAGTTCGCAGATGCTCCTTGATTTCATCGGTATCTACTAACACTCCACCATCAAAGTCCCAGGTTTCAGGGTTTTGGCATCCCATGCAATGTCTGGCACACCCCTGCGTCCAGAGCACGGCCCGCAGGCCGTACCCATTGACGATGTTATCATGCTCCAGTGGGCCAGAAAGTCGAATCTGCACTATTTCTTCCCCGTCATTGACTTTTGTGTTTTCTTGGCGGCTTCACGAGCAGACTTTTCCTCGGCGGTATACACACCAGATTTATTGCAAGCCACGGCATGTTTCACACGATCATGCTCTTCAGCCTTTTTGCCATCGTTCCAGCGCTCAAGGCTACCAACGAGATATCCGGTGATTCTCCGCAGTCTTTCAAATGGAACATCTCCTTGACTTTCAAGACGGCCACAACTTGGGCAACGGTCGCCTTCGATGATGCCAGAATAACCACAGACTGGATCACGATCAACTGGATGGTTTACCGAGCCGTAACCAATGCCGCACTCTTTCATTTTGCGGATCACTGCTTCGAAAGCCTCGATATTCTGGGTAGGGTCGCCATCAAGTTCGATATATGTAATGTGTCCAGCATTACAAAGCGCATGGTATGGGGCTTCGATTTCGATTTTTTCAAACGCACCGATCGGATAGTACACTGGCACATGGAAACTATTTGTATAGTAATCACGATCTGTCACTCCCTTGATCGTGCCGTATTCTTTGCGGTCAATCTTGGTGAAACGCCCAGCCAGGCCCTCAGCTGGAGTGGCCAATAAACTGAAGTTCAGTTTATACTTCTTGGCATACATATCACAGCGTTCCCGCATGTGAGTAATGATATCAAGACCAAGTTCGCGCGATTCTTCGTCTTCACCATGATGTTTGCCGGTCATTGCTACCAAACATTCTGCCAAGCCGATGAAGCCAATACTGAGAGTACCGTGCTTGATTACGTCGCGCAAAGTGTCGTTCCAACCAAGTTTCTCACTGCCAAGCCAGTTGTGTTCACCCATCAAGAATGGGAAGTTGCGGACATGCTGATTCGCCTGAAACTCATATCGTTCCAACAACTCACCGGCAACCAAGTCCATCTTTTCATCCAGATCTTTGTAGAAGCCAGACCAATCTGCCTCTTTGCGCTCACCAAGAGCAATTCCGTGTTTGATACCAAGGCGCACTAGGTTAATTGTCGTGAAACTACAGTTACCACGGCCAGTAACAATGTGGTCACTTTCGGGGAAAATACTGCCATAAACCCGCGTGCGGCAACCCATGGTAGCAATCTCTGTGCGATAGTCGCCCGGAACATACCCTTCAAGGTTAAATGGTGCATCAATAAAGACAAAGTTCGGGAACAATCTTTTGGCGCTAACTTCCATGCTCCGCTTGAACAAGTCATAATTTGGATCTTCGGGGTTATAGTTGACGCCTTCCTTCACCTTGAAGATAGAAATTGGGAAGATAGGAGTTTCGCCGTGGCCCAAACCATCTTCAGTTGCATCCAAGAGGCAGCGACTCACTAGGCGACCAGCAGGAGTAGTATCGGTACCAAAATTAATACTCGTGAATGGCACTTGAGCACCAGCCCTTGAATGCATAGTGTTGAGATTATGAATAAAGCCTTCCATTGCTTGGAACGTCTGGCGCTCCACATCTTCATTAGCACTTTCAACAATACCATCTGGGAGTTTAAGTTTCTTGATGGCTTTCTCGTCACCATAGGCTAGATCATCAGGAATCTTAACCTCAATTTCTTTGTTGCCACTAAAGCGATTGTATTGCCGAATCGCCCGATTCAAAGCCTTGCGGAAACTCTTATCTACGCCTGGAGCCATGGCGTAATCAAAATTTGGAATGCTCTGGCCGCCATGTTGCTCATTTTGGTTGGCCTGCAGAATAATCGCAGCAAGCGCGCCATAACTACCAATGCTATTTGGCGTGCGCAGATGCCCGTGGCCGGTATTAAAACCACCATCAGCAAACAATTGCAAAGGGTCGGTCTGGCAGCAAGTCAGCGTACCAGTAGCATAGAAATCAAGATCGTGAACGTGAATATCGCCATCATCGTGCGCTTTGGCATACTCTGGTTTCATGAGCAAAGTTTTGGCGAAAATCTTAGCACCTTCGGCACCGAACTGGAGCATTTTACCCATGGCTGAGTTGCCATCAACGTTCGCATTACCACGCTTGACGTCAGAATCTTCGGAAGCGTCCGCCACGGCAATTGTTTTATAAATACTCATCAAGTTACTTTTAGCCTCGCGGACACGATTGCGCTCCTGACGGTAAGTAATGTATTCCTTGGCAGTCTTCTTGAAAGCCGACTCCATCAGCACATCCTCAACAATATCCTGAATTTGCTCAACGCTTGGCGTGCGACTCTTGATGGTTTCTTGAGCGCGCTTAATGGCCTTTTCAGCTAGTTGTTTAGCGCGGTCATGCTTGAATTCTTCAGTTGCAAGCCCTGCCTTAGCAATGGCTTCAGTAATTTTTTCTGGGTCAAAATCGACAATTTTCCCATCCCGCTTCACAATTTTTTTGAACATAAAAAATATTACCTCCTCTTGATATGTTCTGATAAATTTTTATTTTATTTCTTGATTGACCCTACATTTAGTGTCTATACTTATTTTAAGACACTAGATATAGCGTGTCAATAACTTTAGCGTTGTATTAAATACAACGCTAACAGGCTTAATCTCGCTTCTGGAACTTTTTGTATAGTTCAATGATAATTAGCGGGACAAAGAACGCAACTATCGCCACAACCACAAGCGAGATAATTGGCACCGCTACGGTTTCCGTCACGCTCATAAGCGGCCCAAAAACTGCGGCTATTTGCAACAAAATCGCCACCAGTAGTGCATAAAGGAAACCCCAGTTGCGGACTTTTAACCGCTGCCAGACCGACTCATAAGTACCGCGCGCCGCAATTGCACTGCTCCACTGCATAACGACCAGTGCCGTGAAGGCTAGGGTATTGGCCTGCTCATGTGAGTGCAAAATCAGATTAGAAATCATGTAAGTTACCAATGTGATTGCGGACATAGTTATAGCAATAATAATCATCCGAATCACCATATTCGACGACAGAATTGCCGCGTCCTTGTGCTCAGGTTTGCTGCGCAAAATCTGCTGTTCGGGCGGTTCCAGACCAAGTGGAATGACCAGTAGAGAGTCCGTTACAAGATTAATCCACAAGATTTGGATTGGTGTCAACATTTGCTCACCAAACAGCAAAAGTGCGCCCATCATGGTTAGTGCTTCACCGGCGTTAGTTGCCAAGAGGTATCCCAACATGCGGCGGATATTAGCCAGCACCGTGCGACTTTCCTTGATGGTTTCGGTGATATTTTTAAAGTTATTATCTAGTAACACAATATCGCCCGCATCCTGCACAATTGATGGGCTATCCCCCATCGCAATGCCGACGTGTGCGCCCATCAGGGCTGGTACATCATTGACGCCGTCGCCAGTCATGGCGCAGATTTCACTTTGTTTGATTGCTTTCAGAATGCGAAACTTATCTTCGGGAGTGACGCGCGCAAAAACGGTCGTGGTGCGTACGAGGTCGGACAAATCGCTATCACTAATATTTCCGAGCTTGGAACAGTCCAAAACTTCCGAAACATCTTTTGCTAGCCCAAGCTCTCGACCAATGGCGTAGGCCGTACTAGCGTGATCTCCTGTTACCATTTTGGTTTTTACGCCCATGCGGGCAGTTTGGCGAATTGCCTGCGCCGCTTCGGGACGCAAAGCGTCAGCAATAGCAATAAAACCTTCGAAATTAAACGTATCGCTCTTTTCTAGACGAGTGAGTTCGTTAATTTCGTGCTTTAGTTTGCCGGTGGCAATAGCAATCACTTTATAGCCACTATTAGCAAGATCCAGGAGTTTGGTTTCGGCTTTTTCGCGTTCGGCTTGATTCATTTTTGCACGATTCAGAATTACTTCTGGTGCACCTTTAACCACCAGCAATAATTCACCCTTTTTTTCACCGTAGAGATTACCTGACAGTTTTAGGCTCTGGTCAAAGGCGTACGATTTAAGTGGGGTTAACCTATCGAGAGGGTAATTCTGCTCCCGAAGGTAATTTAGTAAGCAAACATCCAACGGATCGGCTACCGTAGCACCGCCCGCAGTATTAATAAGTGAAGCTGGGAGCAAGGTCGCGTGAGCCAAACTCTCTCGAAAGTCCGACTTAGGCTGAGGTGCCCAAATTTCTTTAAGTTCGAGGCGATTTTCAGTCAAAGTACCAGTTTTGTCACTGGCGATGGTAGTCACGATGCCGATCGACTCAATAGCCTTGAGTTCTTTTATCAACGCTTGCTTCTTGGCCATGCGCTTGGCGCAGAGCGCGAGAATAATTGAGATGGCAATCGGCAACCCTTCTGGCACTGCCGATACAATCATAGCCAAGGTAAATTTGAGTGCGCTTAAGATATCAATACCGTCAATAAGTTGCACCACTAGCGCAATGACGGCTAGCACTATCACCACTATGGCGATCTTGAAAATAAGTTTGTTGATTTTGCTAGAAATTGGGCTTGACTGTTCCACCGACGAGGCCAGTGAGGCAATTCGCCCGTATTCCGTATCGTTGCCGGTGGCAGTAACCAAAATCTTGCCTATGCCGGTTACAGCAAAAGACCCGGCAAACACCATGTTGCGTTGCTCGTAGACCTTCTTGTTGCCAGAAATTGCCCGCGCGTCTTTGGCGATTGAAGTAGATTCGCCGGTGAGCATGGCTTCGTCGGCCAACAAGCCAGATTCATTGATGATACGTCCATCGGCCGGGATGCGGTCACCCTCGCGCAAAATAACAATATCTCCCGGCACCAATTCAGAAACGTCTAGAGTTTGCTCTTCGCTATCACGAATCACCACCGCACCGTGCTGGGCATTAGATTTGAGCGAGCGCAAAATCCGCTCGGTGGAAAATTTCTGTATATAATATATAACTGTGTCCGCTACGATAATTACGCCAATGGCAATAGTTTCGATCCAATCTTGTTGAATTGCCGACAAAAGCATCGCTATGAGCAAAATTACCATAAAAATATCCATAAATGGCTCAAGCAATTTGCGCCACAGGGGAGTTTCTTTGAAACGTAGAAGATTCTTGCCGTAAATTTCTTGGCGCTTGTGTACTTCGCGCGTGGTTAGGCCTTTGTTTGGATCGACCGAAAATTGTTCAAGAGTTTCTTTGACGGTTTGATTATAGAAGTTAGCCATAAGTTTAGTATAAGGGTGAGGCGTGGTTTTGTCCACACGAAATAATTTTTATGCTATAATAAAAGTGCTAAATCTTACAGTTCACAAAAAATGATTCATCTGCTCATCTACACGAGTGAAGTATGCGGCTATTTACGCAATCTTACTTGTGTAGACGCAAGTGAATTGTAGGGTTTAGCGACTAAGTAAATAGTCGCATTTTTGTTTTTATGAAAAATGCGCGTAAGCTCAAGGAGGTATATGAGCGAGCCCACGCCACCGGATGCAAATAGCGCTAGCGAATCTAGTAGGCCTGCACTCAAAGATGCAGCCCAATTTCGTTCCGATATGCCAACAAAATCAGAACGGGCAAAAGATTATTTTGCCGAACAAAATCAGGAACGCGACCGAAAGCAAGCCCAACGGTCAAAACGCATTAAGCGTGCGCTAATAATTGGGATTCCGGCTTGTACATTATTGATAGGTTGCGTGGTGGTTGCAATTGTTTTACTGAATCGAGAGAAGCCCGTTGCAGTAACCACTCCAGAAGAAAATCAGCAGACTGCCAATACGTTTTATGACCAAGCTATCGATAAAGTTAATTCGTCGCGCCCGGCACTAACCGACCCCGATGCTAGTGTATTACCTTCTGATAGTGCGGTGGCCGAGGCAAATGAAGTTTTTGAAGATGCAATTACCGAGGCTGTGCAAGATAGGAATTCTGGCGAAGCGGATGCCATTCGGGTTGCCCAAATGCTATTTTATATCAATGTTGGAACAAATTATTCCAAAATGATTGAGATTGGTGAACAAGTAGAGAATGTTGGTGCGCTTGAGTTGCAACAACAACTGCAATATTATAATATTATGGCTAATGCCTACGTGCGCACCGGCAACGAAGAGAAGGCTATAGAATACTATGCCGAGGCCTCTCGAATTGCTGAGCTTATCGGCGGCGATGAAGAGGAGGGCGCATGAAACTTATTACAAAGAAAACTCGCCTGGTTGCGACTGTTGCAGTGGTCTGTTTGACACTTGTGGCTGGAATCTGGATTTATACTGGTATCAGCCAAAATGTAAGTGCTGGTGGCGTTGCCTATAACCCACATTCGCCAACACATACTGGCTGCTCTTCGATCTGTTATGATAGAAAGAAAATGGGTGTGGCTTGGATTTTTTATCCCTTTGACCCGGCTTACGGTTATGACGCAGGCTCGCAGACCATAGATGCGCCAAATACGCCTGAGGGTAAATATGATGTATCTGAATGCATTAGGGTTGGAGCGACGGGGTATTATCGCTCAGGTTGGATCTACTATTATAAAAACAACATGCGCCCAGCAATGGTGAATGGTGTCTACCAATACGGTTACTTCCTGGCTTCTGAAGTAAGCTTTGCGGGCGGTAACGGCATTTATTATGATGCTCTTCCTGGCCATAGCCTTGGCGAGATTGGTGCTGAAGATTGGGGCGTAGTTAGAAGCTACTTCGCCTTAGCTGAGGCTAATGGCGCAACTCTTGGTCATTCTTGGCCAGATACATCATTGTTTTGTTTTAATCCAGAGTGGACCCATAAGCCTGATCCAATCTCGGGTAACGGACATTTTGAGTCGAAATCTAAGATTACGGCGATTGCGGGCGGGGATATTCCGGGTGGAATTGAGGCCGAAACCGACTGGGATGGCACCGGTGAGATTCGGTATAGTACCGATCAATCTTCCGTAAATATTAAGTTTCAACATTCGATACGCTATGTAAATGAGAGCATTCCAACTCACGAAGATCAAGCGTGCTGCGCGGACGCCAATACTTGTTATTCACACTGCGCGGGCAATGACCATAATTATAATGATACCTATGCGTCCGCAGAAACCAAATATAAAGTAACTTCCATGGTAGGTGGCACCAATAGTGATGTTGGCAGCGGAGATTATAGTTCAGCGGTCAATAAAACAACAGATCCAACCGAAAAGTATAATAATACCGTGAACATCAGTCTTGCCCCAGGGGAAACTAAGATAGTTTGCCAGGCAATGAGCTACCAGTACAAAAACTTTACAGTCAACGGTAATGAGCATACGGAATCAGGAATGGATGGTCTGATTCCGTGGGGAACTAAGTGGCACTCTTATGAAAACCCACAGGGGTCAGGGCAAGGCTCTTCTCAGGTCTGCGCGACTATAACTAGACCGCGGGAGTCGGACACTGGTGACGGCACAGGAGGCACCGGGTCTACGGATGGCGACGTTATGTATGCCGGCGAGCAAGCGCAAGTTAGCTGGAATGTTAACGGCATAAACACTGATTCTCGTCGTTTGCTGGGCTGGGAGGCTGTAGTCTATCGTATCCCGGTAGGGGTTGCAAACTCAAGCTCGCTATATACTGGTACGCGTGGATTCCTATATGGTAACCAACCCAAAGACGTCTGTAGTTGGTACGGTAGTTGGGACTATTGTAGTGTTTTGTCTGGCCGGAGTGGTAACTTTGGGACAGGCGGACAGAGCCATTCGTATAATGAGGCAGCGACGATTGTGGTTCCAGATACAGTAGGATATAAATATTGCAATTCGTTTGGTTATCACTATCAATATTTCTGGTACTCTTCTAACACTGGCTGGCACGGAGATAAAACCTACTGGCGTGTCCATGATGCTTCTTGTCGCACTATTGCCAAGAAGCCCACTGCGGCGATTTGGAATGGAAGTTTGATGACCAATCGCGGCGTCATAACATCCTCGGCGCCGAGGTTTGACAACGCCACCATGGGCACAGAAGCCAGCTCCGGTGGTTCCCGCACGCTATTTGGATCATGGACGGAATATCTTGGCGCAATAGGAAGTAATGTGAACGGCTTTGCCTCTGGCTCTAGTTTTGCCATTGGGTCCAAAGATTTAACTGCTCCGAGAAGCAACCCGCTCAACCGTAATAATTCCTCGCTCACAATCGCTAATAGCGATAGGTTGGGGGGTTCGGGTATAGGAAATAACACCACCTACCGCACACGTTTGACGACGTTCCTGGAAAAGCAGGCGGTGCGCCCCGGGGGGGATACTCTGACAGGGATGGCGAATGTTTCTCAGACGCAAATTTTGCGCTACGATGGTAACCTTAGGATTACTGGCAATATTACTACAGCGCCAGGGCCATATAATAGTATATATCATGTTCCACAAGTAGTAATCTTTGTCCATGGAAACTTGGAAATTGCTAGCGATGTGACGCGGCTAGATGCTTGGCTGATAGTGGACGGAAAAATTGATACTTGTAGCGACTTTGTGTCTGGCAGTACTGAAGCCGATGCGGTTGGTCGGTTGCGCGATACTTGTAACAAACAACTGGTACTAAACGGCCCAGTGATGGCAGGCAAGCTAGAGTTGAAACGCTCGTTTGGTTCCGATCCACTGGTGACACGCACTGGCACATTTGGCGCCCCACCAGCCAAATGGAATGCTGGAGAAGTATTCAACTTTAATATGGATAGTTATCTTTGGGCTTACGCTCAGGCTGGACGCTACGACTCTAGTTATACCGAGAGTTATTCTCGCGAACTAGCGCCAAGATATTAATTGTAGCCTTTGAGTCGCAAGGCCTGTTCGGTGGCTTCTGCGTAGTCAAAAAGTTGCTCAACCATCCCTATCACAAAAAGCTGCGGTTTGCGACAGAGAGTCTTCCAACCGCAGCCTTTGAGTTGAGATTGTTTTGCAACTGTTTGGCTTCGCGTGCTAAAAGCGGGATAAAGGTTAGCGCCACCGTGACACTGAGCGCTAGTTCGTCCGTATCGACATGAAAAAGCCTCGCGGGCGCGCACAGCACGGCAATTCCCTGCGCAAATTCCCGCGCACTCAGCCGGCAGGAAATAATATATGTAGCCTCGATCGCCAAGATTAACCTGAAGCCAAGTAGCAATGCTTGGTGCCAGCCAGAAAATAAAAGATTGCACAGAACCACAAAGAGCACAAAGCCGCAATTCTTGATGAAAAACTTCAACGCTGCACGATAGTCGACGTCCGGCGGCAATATCACGATACCAATCTCCAGCGCCAAAAGTAGCCCCAGCAACCAAAATGCGTCTATCCAGAATAGCGCAATGTTATAGATTATAAAACCCAAAATTAGAATTGCACTCTTCATAATTGTTTTCGCAACTCCAGCAGGTTATTAACTCCTAGTTTCTTGGCAACCTGAAGCAAAATTGGCACCTCCAAGCCATGTTCAACCAAAAGATCTGGCTCTTGAATTATTTCAACAGGTGTTGATGTAATCATTTTGCCATCATCCAAAATTAAAACCTGGTCTGCCAGCAGAATTTCGTCAAGCAAGTTGGTCATCATAATGACGCCAATTCCTTGCCGCTTGAGTTTTGTCAAAATTCGATACACTGCGCGCCGACCCGGCAAATCAAGCATCGAAGTGGCCTCGTCCAAGATTATATACTCCGGCTGCGAAGCCAACACGCTCGCAATTGCCAAACGCTGTTTTTGCCCGCCCGAAAGTTCGCGCGGGTTAGCGTCAATTTTCTGAAGTAAACCAACTTGCTCCAGAACGCTTTTGATAATTCGCCGACGTTCGTCCTCGATAATCTGCTCGCGCTCACGCCGGTTCTTAGACAAACCAGTAATCTCTGGTAATTTTAAATTTTGCAAGGTAAAATTGATTTCATCCTCCACCTTGCCAAACAAAATTTGATGATCGGGGTTCTGCAAAACTAGACCAACTTTTTGCCGCAATTCTCGCACTGGCGTGGAGCGTTTTAACGCCAAATCGTCTAGCCAAACTTCGCCCCGAAAGTCCAATTTGAGGCCGGCCAGGACCTGCGCGAGCGTAGATTTGCCACTACCATTTTGGCCAATTACGACGGTGATTCTGCCAGGCGCAATTTCTAAATTTGTGTCTACCAGCACTTGGTGTTTGGGGTAGCCACAACTAAACTGCTTCAGTTTGATCATGTTCCGCTCCCGCTCGAGAAAAGGCAAATTGATTGATACGGTTGCCGAAAATTTTTACGATTGCAATCATTACCGCCAGCATAATCGGTGCCATGATTAGTTGTTTGATGATACGCACCGGCACAACGATTCTACTCGCGTCGCCCGTCATCATGAGCACCCAAATCGTGTTGAGCCCACCATTCAAGAGGCCCGTAATAATCAAAATACAAATCACCAACCGCACCACGAAATTGCGGTCCAACTTGACGCCGGCCGGACGATAAAGACAAATTCCCGCCACGAAGCCGGTCAGAATCGCCGTCAAAGTATAGCCAAAGAAAAACTGCCCCGACGGGAACAGAAGCGCGCCAATTAAATCTGATACCGTAGTCACAAAAGTGGCGCCAGGCCAGCCCAACATCATGCCAGCCAGCATCACTGGGACAAACATAAAATTCACCTGAATAATTGGCGTGCGAAACGCCAGCAAGCGTTGCAAAACAACAGTCGCGGCAATCAAAATTGCCACCAAAATCACTTTGCGCGCCCGTGGCAAATTCTGTGATGCGGGATGGTTTTTGTTCATAAACTCCTTCTCTGGTATTATAGCACGTTTTGCGAAATGAAATCTAACACGTCGCGCCACACTTCCTGCTTCCCTTTCTCGTTCAAAATCTCGTGGCGCATACCGGGATAAAGTTTACTCGTGACATTCTGGTAGCCCCGCTGACGCATAAAATTCACCGCTTTCTCAAAATCTTTGTGACTAATCAAACAGGGATCGTCAGCGCCAGAAATGAAGAATATTGGCGCCTTGGGGTTAGCCATTGCCCAGCCTTTCTTGCTATACGCTCGCTGCACAAGGCTGAATAGAGTTTCAAAACCATTTAGAGTGAATGTGAAGCCATCGCGCGGATCGGCATCATAGGCCGCCACCACGGCTGGGTCGCTCACAACCCAAGAGTTAAGAGTGGGATAATGTTTTTCCATGTCAACCGCTTGGCCGTTTTGGCGCGCCAATTTGGCCGATTTTTGATTATAACCGCCAAAGGCAAGATGGTTTACAAACTCACTACGATATTTTGCGCCCCGAAAAACTTGCAAAAATTTTGCGATTAACTTGCCCGTGCCGGCGCCCACACGTTTGCTAGGCGAGCCACAAACAATCAGTCCATTCACGTCGGCGTCATACTGTTTCATATAGCACCGCACCACCAGCGAGCCCATACTGTGGCCGAAAAGCGTTAGCGGCAAACCTGGGAAACGTTGTTTGATATATTCCGTCACTTGATGAGCATCGTCAATAATTCCATTCACACCATCGGGACCAAAATAGCCCCAATCATCTTCTGATTTCACGCTAGCGCCATGGCCACGATGATCATGAATAATCACCACAAGCCCCTGTTCCGCGCAAAAGTCCATAAAATCATGGTAGCGCTCGCGATGTTCCGCCATGCCATGCACCAACTGCAAAATTCCCCGTGGCTTACCGTCAGGAATACGCAGGCTGATGCCCAGCACCAAATTATCATGTTGACTTTTCATTGTAAATTCTTCGGGCTTAGTGTAACAAACCAGAACAATAGAATAAGTAGTTATCTACATTATAGAACAATTCTGGGCGATTATGGCGTAGTTCATATTCGC
>CAYXCA010000009.1:0-17535 GCA_964463545.1 uncultured Candidatus Saccharibacteria bacterium
CCGCGACCTTCGCCGTGACAGGGCGACGCTCTAACCAACTGAGCTACGATTCCATTAGTTTCATTATAACTCAACTTAAGGGAAAGTGCAAGAGCAAAGTTAAGATTACAACTGTTTATTTAGTTCCTTAATCTTTTGTGGATCGTTACTACACAAAATCGATAAGTTTTTGAAAATTTTCTCTTCGTCCCAGTCCCACCACTTTAGTTTTTCTAAAAATTCAATCATTTCATTATCGAATCTTTGTTTTATCACTCGGCACGGATTGCCCACAGCAACACGATACGGCGGAATATTGCTCGCCACAACCGAATTTGCCCCAATAATTACACCATCACCAACATGAACACCTGGCAAAAATGTAACATTCTGTCCAATCCAAACGTCGTTGCCAATCACTGTGTCACCTTTGAGTGGCAAATCAGCCAAATCTGGCGCAGTATTTTCCCAACCATTCCCCATGATATTGAATGGGTAGGTTGTTACACGGTTCATGCAGTGGTTGGCGCCGTTCATAATAAATTCCACTCCAGATGCAATTTGGCAAAATTTACCAATGATCAATTTATCACCATTAAAATCATAATGATGTGTGACATGGTCTTCAAATTTATCGGCACCATTTTTATCGTCATAATAAGTATAGTCACCGACAATAATATTAGGATTTGTAATAACATTTTTAATAAAACAAATTTCCTTAATGTTAGGATTTGGGAAAACACTATTTTTATCTGGGCCAAATTTCATAATTCTATTATATATCTAAAAGGTGTTATTCGTGGTAAAATAAGGCTTATCAGGGATTGGCGCAGTTGGTAGCGCGCACGCCTGGGGGGCGTGAGGTCGCCAGTTCAAGTCTGGTATCCCTGACCAAGAATGTCACAAACCCCTCTCTTGCTTGATGTTTGAGAGGGGTTAGTTAGTTTGAGGATGCAAAAGACTATAAGTTAATCGCAGGAGGCTTCGCCATCGCCTAAATCTATGCAATATTTTTCGTTCTTTCCGTCATAATGAGTTTCGTAGGTTTCGCGAATGGAAGTTTTAAGATCGAGAAATGCGTCCTCAAAAGCATCAAAGGATTCGGTATTTAAGCCGCCGTTATCCCATGTTTCAGAATCAACGTTGCGCAGATGTTGTTGCAACTCGTCGCGCGCATCAGAATAGGTCTGGCGCAGTTCATTATAACGTGAATCTGAATAACTAGCGTTGTTGTATGCTTTGTAGGCTCGCACATATTGTAACATTTTGGTTTCCCATTCTTGTCCATAAGAAGCCCAGTCCTTACTGCCAGAACCAGTCAAAAGTGCCGCCGCACTATGAATATCTGCTTCGTTACTGTCGCTACTAATATCATTAAGACGAATTGCAAATTCATGCACGGCTGTAAAAATTTTTGCCATTTTATCTACATTAGACTTGTCCGGCAAGGCCGCGTTCATCGCGTCTTCAAAAGTTTTGTACTGCTGTTTGAGTTTATCATCACGTTTGATGCCAGACGATTGTCCGAGTTTCCCTGCCGTATCACGTATTTCGCTTAAGTTATTGCGACATTCTTCAACATAATTTTTGTAGGTTGCACTGTCCACACTAGAATCATTTTCTTTGTTGACCATTGCAACACAAGACGCCGCGTGGCTTCCCCATGTTTCATCAAGTTGTTCGTAGAGTTTGTTCGCTAATTGATAACTTTCACCGTAATTTGGACCGCCGATTATTCGAGTAAGACCAAAAATAGCGGCTCCTACCACAATTGCTATCACCGCCACTATACATATTACACCAACAACGGTTCGCCACCACCTGCTGTTGTCTTTGTTTGCCATAGTATTAATCGGTTGGAACACACCAGATATTCCGTTAGCCCCGCTAGCAGGTCCAGGCTGGCTAATTGGTGGTGTAAAAGTTGGTGACACTGGTTGTATTGAACCTGGGTTTTGAGTTGAATTTGGGTTTGATATTGGATTTTCGTTCATATGATTCTCCTATTTTGTATTTGCGAAAATTTTAATAATAAACATTATCAAAGAAATAGCACCCAAAATCATAGCGGCAATTGCAAAATTGCGTTTTTTAGTTTTGAGTCCGCGTACAGCAAAAGCGAAAATAAGAATATATCCTAGTCCACCCAAAACAATACCACCATCCAGAAGTATCATGAAAAAATTACAAATCGAAATCACGAACGCTGCAATAGAAAGATTCTCATCAGTCTTAGTGGATACATTGCGAAAATTATTGGTTGGTGTAGTCATAGTTGCTCCATTTTGTGTTGTTAGATTAGTTGATATTGTAGCGGCCGATGGTGTAGTTGCAGTTGTAGTCGTAGCGGAATTATTGCTAGCGCTAATTAGTTGCAATTGATCTAACAACTGGTTTATCATGTCGCTATATGAGAACGATGTGATATTTGGCATGTGAGCACTAATCTCACTGCCAAAAAGATTTTTTCTCCAAGCCTGCATAAAAACTTGGTTACCCTGAATTTGATAGTTAAAGTAAGCGTATCCCGTCCAAGCGTCACCACACCGGTAACATTGCTCGCCTTTTTGATTGATGACTGAAAACTTATAAACTTGTAGCCACTCGTTTATTAAACTTTGTGCTTTTTCTGGCTCTTTTACTTGAACGGTAAAAGAACTTCTGCCTTTTATCATTGTACCTCCAAAAGGTTATGGTTATTTTTGACAGCAGTAAGTCAAGATCAAAAATGCGACTATCTGCTAGTCGCTAAACTGAACAATCCCTTAATCGAGAAATTGCGCAAATAGCCGCATTCTCATCTCGATCGAGGAGTTCATTTGATTATTCAGTTTAGCATTTCTATTATAACACAGTTTTATGATAAGTGATTTGAACCAGTAAAACTTGTGATAAAGCCATGAAGTATATTATAATAAAAATATGCGAAAATACGTACCAGAGTGGGCGAATTTGATTCCAACCGAAGCAAAATGTGTTTTTTCTGGCACAATTTATGATGTTTACCAATGGCCACAGGAATTGTATGATGGTTCCGTGGCAACTTTTGAGATGCTGCGCCGGCCTGACACGGTAAAAATAATTGCGGTTTTAACTCCAGAAGAGCAGGCTCGTTTGAAGAATGTTGTAAATATTACAACATCTGAAGAAGATCGAGTTGTGATAACTAAGCAAAAACAGCCCCGCAAAGACTGGTTTTATGACTATCCGGGCGGGAGAGTTGATGAAGAAGATACCGACGAACTAGCAGGAGCAAAACGCGAATTGTTGGAAGAGGCAGGCTTAGAGTTTGCCAACTGGAAATTAGTAGAGGTAAAACAGCCATTTAATAAAATCGACTGGTTGGTTTATACTTTCGTGGCCAGAGGGTTAGTTCGGCAAACCGAACAACATTTGGATGCTGGTGAGTTGATTGAAGTAGAACTAGCCACAATTCCAGAGATTCAAGAATTAGCAAAAAGCCGGGATTCACAGTATTTGCGATTTAAATATTTCGATAAGTTAAACTCAGTAGCAGAATTACTAAATTTGCCAGGACTTCGGGATGAGTAGTATTTCTGACAAACGTACGCAAATGTTACTGGACTTTATTGTATATTTGGCAACTTTTTTGGTGGTGATTAATTTTGGTTGGCTGTTAGTATCATGGCTAGCAGAATTTGTAGTATCACTGGTAAATTTCTGGACAAACAATAGTTGGAGCAGAGTGTCGGAAATAATGCTTGATGTCTGGCCAACGTTACGAATGATAGTCGGAATTGGCTCGATTTTCGTTTCCCTGCTTTTGGCTTATTACCGTCTGCGTCCGCATTTTATGGCGATGAACTTACCTGAAGCCACAATTTCTTCGCAAGATGTGCCAAATGTCAATGGCTTTGACCCTGCCACCAAACAGCGCTTGGAGAACGTTTTAGCAACAGTGATTAAGTTGCTCACAGCGGCATTAGTCATAACCATTGTTTTAGGCGTATTGCATTTTGTTTTAACTCAAAGTGGAACGATTCTGCCGGCTAGTTCCCTACCGATTATCATCATCGGCATACCAGTTTTGATTGGCTTAATTATTCTAAAAATAATTATCCATAATAAATAGTTAAGATTCCTTAGATTTTTCAACAGGATCCTCGTTGCCGGCTTTCTTCTTCAATAGATTCATGATACGTTCGCGCTGCCAAATGCCAATTCCAAGAATGATCACACCCAGCAAGGCAGCGATTGCAACCATGGTAAAGTTGTCACCAATGCCAGCACCGATGTAATTTGTTAAGATAATAGTAGGCAATCGGCCGAGTATAACCAGAACCATCAAACGTTTGATGGAGAGTTTAGTTAGACCAGCAAGATAACAAACCACATCATCTGGAAAGCCTGGCAAGAGAAAAATTGCAAGCAAGATTAGCGAAGCACTCCTGGCTTCAAGAATAAAATCAAATTTAGCGATTACGGACTTTTTAAAAATCTTTTCCAAAAGTGGACGACCAAAGCGGCGCGCAAGCAGGAATACTATCCAACATCCAATTAAACTACCGATTGCTGTCCACAAAATTCCCCATGGTCCAAAAAGAAAACCGCCCACACTGCCAACAATTTGCCCAGGAATTGGAGCAACCACGGTTTGCGTGACTTGCAAAAGTATATATAATAGTGGCGCAAACGGGCCAAAAGACTGAACAGATTTCACTAATTTGTCACGATTGGATAAAAGTGACATCAACGGTCCATGAAAAGCAATATCCCAAACGAGATACACTGCCAAAATCGCTATCACCAAAGCAACAAGCACGACCTTGATTTTGGTTTGGCGTGAAATACGTTTCTTAATTAACGGTTCGTCGAGTGGTAAAAGTCCAGGGGTGGGCTTAGGTTGAACTTGTTCATCGCGTACAAGTTCAACCTTGTCCGGCTTACTAGAAGATGTTTTACTTAGCATACTCAACGGCGCGCGTTTCGCGAATCACGTTGACTTTGATCACACCAGGATAGGACATAGTGGCTTCAATTTTATTGGCAATATCGCGAGCAAGTTTAAGAGCGGAGAGATCATCAATTTGCTTTGGTTCTACAATTACACGAATTTCGCGACCAGCGGAAATAGCATACGCTTTATCAATTCCAGGAAAACTTGTAGCGATATTTTCGAGATCACGCATGCGTTCAGCAAAGTTCTCGGCGGAAATGTTACGGGCGCCGGGACGAGCCGCAGAAAGCGAATCAACAATTTTTACAATAATTGCTTCTGGAGTGGTTGGCTCGATATCATCATGATGTGCCGCCATGGCATGCACTACAGCGTCAGGCATACCGTATTTCTTGGCAAGTTCGGCGCCAATCTCAGCATGTTTGCCTTCGATCTTATGAGTGACGGCTTTACCAATATCATGGAGTAAGGTAGCAGTTTTGGCCACACGCTTGTTAGCACCAATTTCTTCAGCAATCATGCCAGCGATATGCGCCATTTCCACGGAGTGCAAGAGCACATTTTGGCCATAACTAGTACGGAACTTGAGTTCGCCAAGCAGATGGATGAGTTCGCGCGGGATGCCAACCACACCCACTTCACGGGCAGCATCTTCGCCAGCCCGCATCACTTCCTTTTCGATTTCGCGCTCAGCCTTAGCCACGGCGTCTTCAATTGAACTGGGGTTAATACGACCATCTTTCATTAAACGCTCCAAAGCGTAGCGGGCAACTTGGCGGCGAATCGGGTCGAAACTCGACAATACTACCATGCCTGGAGTATCGTCCACCATGATATCCACACCAGTAGCGCGTTGCAAGGCCTGGATATTACGACCCTCTTTACCAATGATGCGGCCTTTCATGTCGTCATCAGGTAACTTGAGAGCGGTTACAGTACGATCGGCCGTCACCTCCGAAGACATGCGCTCCATGGCGGTCAAAAGAATTGCCTGGGCAGTTTCGTCGATTTCGTGCTTAATTTCTTTCTGCTCCTTAGCAACCAACCCGGCGAGATCTTGCTTGATATCGCGCTCAGTCATTTGCATTAACTTTTCGCGAGCATCTTCTTTGGATAAACCAGCGATTTTCTCTAACTTTTCCTGTTGTTTATTGCGAATCTCGCGAACTTCATTCTTAAGGTCATCAAGTTCTTTTTCTTGCTTGGCCAAGCGCTCAGTCTTTTGCTCAAGTTGGTCCAACTTATTATCAAGGTTGGCCTCACGCTCGCTCAGACGATTCTCAGTATTCTTCCACTCGCGGCGACGCTCGGCCTCTTCTTGCTGAGATTTAGCAGCCATGTCGGCGGCATCAGTTTTGGCTTTGAGTACAATATCTGAAGCCTCGTTTTTGGCTTTGCGCACCAAATCATCGGCCTTACTCTTGCCACCATTTTCGTTTTTCTTATTGTAAGCAAAAATTCCACCCGCACCGGCAGCAACACCAAGCGCAAGGGCAATAATTACTAATACTACGGTCATAATGCACCTTTCCTAATTGTTTTGTCGACATTTTTCTCTATGCCAACGGGGTAACAAAATATAAAAAATTAATAAATTTCCACTTTTATTATAGCATAGATTTCAAAAAACGCCCCATTTCTGAGGCGTTCCCGAGCTAAAATCAGGATTTAGCGGTTTTTGCGCACCAAGTTGCGCTTAGTAACCACTGCTGCGCCGGCCAAGACGGCAACAGTTGCCAAAACTATAAGTGAAGTTGTAGTTTCAATGGCGGCGTCTGCATCAATCGACTTGTTGGCGGCAATACCAGTGTCTGGAACCAACACCTTGACGGCAGTCTTAATAGCCTCCAAAGCCTTCTTGAGTTCAGCAACATCTGTAGAACCATTAGCAAGAGCAGCGGCTGCTGTTTCAACAGCATCTACTAAATCTGAGTATTCTTGGAATTTATCAACCGCCTTGGCTTGTTGGAGAGCAGCCTCGAGTTCGTCAGCAGTAGCGGTAGTTAAACCTTTGCCAAGTTCGGTTTTAATACCAATTGCACGCATGGCGTCACCAATAGCGTTAATTGCCTCAGCCGCTTCCTCGGCATAGGTGACTTCTGAATTAGTTTCGGCCTGTGCTGCCGGAACACCAGCGTCATCACCACCCTTACCGCCAAGGTCGATGGATGGATCACGCATTGCGGCCAGCAAATCTTCAGCATAGCGAGTCTGGTAAACCAAGCGCTCATACTTTTGATAAGTTGGATCCTCGGTTACTTCCGCAATGAACTTTTCTAGTTCATTGATACTTTCGGTCTGCTCAGGTGTGGGCTCAACAGGCTTTTGTGACTCAACAAAAGTTTCTGTAGCAGCAAGTGCACTAACTGCGGCATCGTAAGCAGAATTAAGTTGTTCTAATGTACTACTTTCCATTGAGTTATACATTTCTAGTGTGCTTAATTGCTTGCCTAAGTCGGTGTATTGTTTGTAACCAGGAAGGTCTTTAACTGCGGTCAATATCTCAACATAACTCATCTTTTTGGCGGCTTCTTTGTCAAAATCAGCCGGCAAGTTGGCCATGAGATTGTAGTCGCCGTTATATTCGCCGCCAAAAATTACGTCCTTGGCTTCACTTTCTACCAAAGCGACGTATTCTCGCAACTCAGCATTAGACTTATAAGTAGTCGTATTCTTAACGGCAGCAAGCGCTTCCATAGTGTTCATTTTGGTGAAATCAATCTTGTCGGCCTCGAGCGCAGCAGTAATCTTGGTGCCACCTTTAAGTTCTTCTTCGGCAGCGCAACCTTTGCCGGTGCAACCATATTGGTTCTCGAGAGCAAACATAATTCCCTCAACCGCGCTCCACTTCTCGGCTTCAGGGAACTTTTGCTTAATCTCGGAGATAAGTTCGGTAACCTTTTTGCGAGCAGCATTGATTTCGTCATCAGTGCCCGCAGTTTCGGTTTCAGCCGCAAAAGTTGACATACCTAGAGCCGGAACTACCACTGGCGCAGCCACCATGGCAAAAGTTGAGGCCAAAGCACTAACAACAATTAATGATTTTTTCATTAAACTCTCCCACTTATTTACTAACTTTAATTATAAGCGTGTTCTAGAATAAGGTCAAGCGTTTTAACTACTTGCGCGGAGCAGAGATGTTAGCAGGGCGGCCGTAATCGGGCAAAATAATTTGATGTTGTTGGCCGTTTTGATCATATAATGGTACTTGGAGTTGATCGGCCAAAGTATTAACGATTGCTGCGCCGATTCTAAGACCAGTGAAAGAGCCTGGTCCGGCAAAGAAAGTAATATCAGAAATATCTTTCCAATCAGCGTTATTCTCTTGGAGTTTTTCGTGGATAAACTCGAGAATTTTTTCAGACATATCATGTTTGCCGGGGCGCGTGTATTCTTTGCCGTCCAAGCGCAGAATACAGACCTCGGTGGAGGTATCAAGATAGAGTTTCATCATCTACTCCAGTCACCGTGCGACTATTGTCATCATTTAGTTTAATCTCGATATGATATTTATACTCTGGGAGCAAATCAGCCACATTACCACCCCACTCCACAACCACCACGGAATTTGGTTCAGATAAAGTTTCGCTAAGTTCATCACGCATGATTCCAGGGTCGTCCAAGCGATAAAAATCATAATGCACTAATTCCCCATTCGGGAAGGCATACCGTTTGGAGATGGTAAAACTTGGGCTAGTGACGGCTTCGGCTACGCCAAGCCCAGCCGCCAAGCCACGCGTAAAGGTGGTTTTGCCAGCGCCAACATCGCCAATTAGTTCAATTACGGCCGGCAACTGCAATTTTTTGGCAAATTTTTGGCCAAATTCCAGCATTTCGGCTTCAGAAGCAATTTTCATATATATATTATACTATAATTGTACGTTTTTTGATAGACGTCCACCCCAAA
This sequence comes from uncultured Candidatus Saccharibacteria bacterium, assembly GCA_964463545.1. GTDB lineage: Bacteria > Patescibacteriota > Saccharimonadia > Saccharimonadales > Saccharimonadaceae > Nanosyncoccus. The sequence continues at coordinate 8,808 of CAYXCA010000009.1, forward strand.
TATATTAGTATGGGTAAATAAACCAAGAAGACGCGTAGATCACCGGAAGGTAGTGTAAAAATGAACATCGTTTTCTCGCCGAGAAAATTGACCAACCAGATATGTGCTTCTAAAAGTAACGTAGCGAGCCAAGCAATAATTCCAGCCAGCCAAGGCCAAAAACTAAAGACACCAGTTAAAAAAACTAGCAACATCGCATATGGTAATGTTGGCAAAATAAAAAGGTTGGCTACAAATGATAGCAGCGAAAGCGTGCCAAAGTTGTAAATCAAGATTGGTGCACAAGCGAGAGTGGTAGATAAACTGGTAAGCAACATACTGGCTAGCCAGGGTACCTTTTTGCCGCCATAAAAAATCTTTTGTAGGCGGGGCGCAATAATAAGTAAGGCAAAAAATGACGCAAATGATAGTTGCCAACCAAGGTTAAGGCAGTTGAGTGGACTAATGAGTAATGTTAACATTGCAACAAAAATTAAAAGTCGCAATGGTGTGAAATTTCGGCCAAAATATCCAACCAGGAGAGAAAGACTTGATACAAGCGCCGCGCGCGTCATAGACGGCGTGAACCCGACGATGAGGACAAAACCCGCAATCAGCAGAAGTGAGCCGAGCAGGCCGGAAAATTTTGAGAACTTGCCGAATAATTTCCGCGCGGCGCTGACGAGGATGCCCAAATGGGCGCCGGAAGCCACAATAACATGCGTCATACCAACGGCACGCAAAGTATCAGCCAGTTCATCGGGCAATCCAGATTTTAGCCCCACCAAATAGCCTAACCCTAAATCGACCGCTGGTGACGAGATATAATTTTTAACCTTTTCAGCAAAACCAAGTTTGAGTCGAGCAAAAATATCACCGGTCGTGGCGCGTTGCACTTCCAATAATCTCGGGCGGGACATCATGCCAGCATAAGTGCCAAAACCATCCGACAAAACGCCCCGCAAGGTAATCAAATCGGAACGTTCAAGTTGCGTGGAGGTGTTAAGTTTAATATACAACGTACCCGCAACTGCCTGCGGGATATCAGACACTGACAGTTCTAAACTCGAAAGACTAATTGTGGTTTGCCCAGCGTCAGCTTTCGGGTCATCACTAATTTTGCCGGTAATAATGACTTCGCTTCCAACTAGCGACCGCAAGAAAATCTGTCCAGAAATTTCTGGTGCAAGGCGAAAATTACCAATAACCATCCCAGCCAAAAATGCAATAACCATAACGATACGGCGTGAACATTGCAAGCAATAATAAATTATTATAATTCCCGCTACTGGCCAAAGCCAAGACGCGAAAACCACTTTTCCACTTATAACCGTCAAAACAATGCCAAAAATTACGCCAGCAAAACTAGCATATAGCAACCATGAGGGATGAATTTTACCCCAGAAATGGCGAAAAGATTGCAACATGGCCAGAGTGTAGCATAATCTTGCCAAAATATCCAAGCACAAGTTTAATAAAATGTTACCTTCTTATACAAGAATCTTCCTTGGACCTAACGAAAAAGAAGTTTGTATATACATTGTACATACAAATCACATACAATGTATTACATTAGGCTTTGGAGAAAAGTTGTATTTTGCGGGTAGATTTGCGGGTTTTGGCCGCCAAGCGACTTTTACGATAAGTTGCAAGTCCAGCATAAGCGCCCGCCATCATACTCATTAGTAGATTTGGTGTGACACTTTGATCGGTAAAAACATCGGTTTGAGCAGTTGAAGTCCGGGTTGAATCTTGGGCGGGTGTAGTAATTGAACCTGAACGCGTAAATTGTTGGCTAACCGGTGCTTGAACATTACGTTCCAGTGCCAACAAAGAAAGATTAAGGTCAAAAACCAAATCATCAGCGTCGGCTTGAGTGACATCCGTGGCGGACAATAGCACCTTGGCGTGTTCCAAGTTACGAAGAACATTGGCATAGGTGGCAGAAGTATAATCAGATGCGTCAAGTTTGGCAATATCAGCCACTACCTCACGCAGAGCCGACCAATCAACCGCGGCATCACTAGAATCATTGGACTTTGACATTGCAGCCAAGGCGATGGCGCCTAGTCGCATATGGTGTTTTGTGGAATCAGAGGTAGAAATTACTGATTCGACCGGAGTATCTACAGGGGCATTGGCTACTGGCTCAGCCGAAGTATCCGCAGGAGCGGGAGCCTCATCAAGCCGCAAACCGGCTGTAGCAAATTTTACTTCGTCCATCACGTCAAGAATTTCCGGCAGGGTGGCGGACGACCTTTGCAAGATCGCTTCGGCCTTGACAATTGCCACTTGCAATTCGCCAAATTGTTCAGCGTATTCGGCTTGATAATCTTTGAGCGCCAAATCACGCACAGCGTCCACCATTAAATATAGGCTAGACCGTGCGTCGCTCAACGCAGCGAGGGCGACCTCATCCACGGGCTCGGGCGCAAGTTCAGCAATAGGCGCTTCCACTTCAATTTCGGATGGCTCAGTTTTTTCCATAACTTCCAGCGTTGATGACTGATTAAGCATTGCCAAAATTACACTGGCTCCTAGTTGGGCTAGGGTTTGTTTCTCGGCCGAAGTAAGTGCTGGTTCCAACAATTCCGGAGTGGGTTCTGGGCTTGGTTCTGGCGCAATTGAAACTGGAGTGGAAATAGGGGCAATCACTGGCGGCACAAATGGTACCGGCGCGGCAAAATCAAGTTCATCTTCGGGCTCATCGAGCAGATCAATATTAAGTTGTAAATCGCAAAAAGCCGAATACAACTGACTAAGCGAGGCCTCGGGCTGAGCCGTCAGGGCCAAAGCCGCAATAATCGCATCCTTGAGGGCGCTATAACTATAAGCCGAATAGTCGTGCGGGTCAAGTTCTTGCGCCGTAGTCAAGACCGAGAGCATTTCTCCACGCAGTTCATCGGCAACTTTTTCTACTCCTCGCATGGCAGTGCGAAGACGCTTTTGCAGATGTAAAACTGGTTCTAGTTCTATCTTTTTGGCATCTTGCAAAAGTTTCTCACTGGCTTTAACTGCGCGTTTAACAGCCGCCACGGCTTTATTGGACATTTCTTGCCACTCACCCAACTCATTACCAGCATAATTCTCATCTAAATAAGTCTTTGCTCGCGTTAGCAAATTCTCCAAAGTGGCGCATTCCAAGGCTAGTTGTTCTGCAGGGTCAATTTTAGCCTCCGGAGGGTTGGGGTTGATGGCCGTTGTAATGCCGGTTTTATGGTTGGTATCAAGATAAAAACCTTTAGCCAAATAGTCAGTCAGTTCGGAGGTATTCAAGGCTATGAAAGTGCCACCAGAAATTTCTACAGTCGCTCCCGAAGCGTCATCACTTGGAGCAATACCATAAAATACGCCGCTTGGAACTTTGAAATTTCCAGATTCAATACGTAGGCTTCGTAATGTAGCACCAGTGCCATATTTTGCCACTAGATAACTCCGCCGGCTAACATATTCCCCGCCAACAAAGTTTAGTTGAATCTCGCCAGCATATTCAGAACTTTCTTCAATTTGCGCTACAGCCCCTACGCCGATACTATTATCCCAGCCACTCGGGTTGGTTAGTTCGCCCGTGGCAGTAACTTTGGTATTTGTAAAAACAATTTTTCCGGCTTTGATGCTGGCGCCCGTCGCGCCAGTAATCTCGGCAGCGCCAATTTGCCATTCACCGTAGCCTGCGGCCGAAAGTGCCACGCCTTCGTCAGTATCAACTTCGATTACGGCGCCATCCGCAATGGTAATCTTAGGAACATGCTCGCCCTTACCTCGTACCAGGCGGTTAATGCCAATGCCATCGTGCGCAATAATTTTACCTTTTAGAACAACTTCTACGCCATAAGCAGCCTGGAAATTTGACACCAAATAAATGCCATAAGCATGCGGAGCATAAAGCATCACTTGCTCATCTAGAACTAGATTAGCATAATGGATGTTTTCGGCAGTCATAGCGCCTTTGACACACACGCCGTTTGCCCCCGCACCGTTAGCCACAATACTACCTTTGCCAGTAATGGTAAGGTTGCCAGCCTGAAGGTCAATTGCCGACGTGTTAGCGCGCAAAGAAGCAATCTTATAACCATTCAAATCTAGAATTAGCGAACCTTGACGGTTAACGACAAGATCAGACATTACAATAATATCGTTTGTAAAGACAATTTTGGTAATTTCTGGGTTTTGGATAGCAGCACTGAGTTCGGGCTCCAAAGCAACTTTAGCAGTGTGCTTGGCTTCAAAAATTTCTCTGTCGGCTAGGCGAGCGCTAGCCGCGCAGAGTTCCTCTGGCAATGACGACCCCGAGGCCCATAACATTGCCAAAAAATGCGAGATCTGGTCCGGTTGCATGCTGTACTAATTTTCCCCTATCCATAACCCCACCAGTTATTCGTATAATTATAGCAAAAACTTGTACAAAAAGCAACTCAAAAACTCCATTCTCTCCTGTCACGTCAAGCATCTGGCCATCTCTGCCTTACTTTAGATCAGACACAACAGTAAATCATGTTTCTGTTACATAATACACTTTTCTGGCGTTAATCACCTTTGTTTTACCTTTTCTTGGGGCGCGTCCAAAGCGCCCGCCGTCGCGGGGCCTTGGCGCTACTCCATCGCTTTCTACAAAATCTCCCGATTCTGCACATCCTCAGAAATAAGAGCAAGCCCTTATTCCTCTCGGATGTTTGAATCGGCGTCATAACTCCGGACTCCCTGCGAAAAGGTAGCACAAAGGTGATTAAGCCCCGATGCGGTCTTTAACATTTTTGCGGGTGGCGTTGTGTTCGACGTACTCGATGATTTTTTCGGCAACATTGCGTCCGGTAACCTTTTCGATGCCAAATCCAGGTGAAGCATTCACTTCTAGCACTAGAGGGCCTTTGTTGGAGCGCATCAAATCAACACCAGCAATATGCAGACCCATGGCTTTGGCCGCCCTGACAGCGATGCGCTTTTCCTCAGGTGTAAGTTTGATACTGGTGCCTTCACCACCTTTGTGAAGATTACTGCGGAAATCGTCGTCAAGCGATTGACGCCGCATGCTGGCTACCACGCGTGAACCAACTACAAAAGCGCGAATATCGGTGCCGGCCGATTCTTTAATATATTCCTGCAAGAGAATGTTGGTGCCGTCTTCGTTGTAGAGATAAAAAGCCTGAAGGGCAGATTTGGCGGCTTTTTTGGTGTCGGCCAAGACCACGCCGTTGCCATGGGTGCCAGTAGCAAGTTTAATAATCACCGGAAGGCCGATTTGCTCCAAAAGTTCGTCAATATCGGTAGTATTGCGACTAACCAAAGTTTTAGGAGTGTCCACACCGGCTTTAGTGAGAATCTGCTGAGAACGCAATTTATCCCGAGCCCGCGTAATCGCAATCGAACTAGAAGCCATCCAAGCCCCTTGCATCTCGAGCTGGCGCACAATCGCACAACCGTAACGCGTCATACTATTAGAGATACGCGGGATCACGGCGTCAAAATGCGGAAGTTTAGCGCCTTTGTAATAAACATCAGAATGTTTTTCGTCAAGCGACAAATAGCAATTTTTATACTTAATTACGTGCACCTCATGACCGCGCTTCTCGGCTTCAGCCACTAAGCGTTGGGTGGAATAATTGGCATTACCATTGGATAAAATCGCAATTTTCATAATAGTTAGATTATACAATACCTATTTGTTTAAGTCAAGATTAACTCTTCATGTATTTATCGTGAAAGGCTTTGGGGTCGGCTTGGAATTCAGTTTCAAGGTCAGAATTATTCATTTTGGACGGACGCTTAGTTTCGGTGCGAGCAACATCCACCAGAAAGCGGTTTTTGAGAGTTTTGCGGCCGATTAGAATAGGAAAATTATTGCTGCTGCGGTCGTAAAGAGTAAAACTAGCCTTAATACGCTTGCCTACAACCGTCATCGGCAGACTAACACGATAGCGTATCGTAACTTGCCCTGTGGAACTGCGCACACGTTGTACTTTGTAATCATCGAAAATAAGTTTTTCTCCAGTGTAAAAAGGACTTTTTGGACCAAAAAGGTAAAATTCTAACTGGTTCTTGGCATTTACCTGGATGTCACTTGCCCAAATCGAAGAAGAATCAGCGCCCGTATCAACCTTGGCTGGAACATTTTTGATTCCAGCAACATTGACCAGTGCATTGCTACCAATAATGGTAAGATTTTTCGTACTCATACTTCTATTATAGCACAGGTTGTGCAAAAAGTCAATAGTTTAGCCCCAAAAACCGCGTTTTTTGGCTTTGGTGCCATCACGAAATTCTTCCAGGAGTTCTTTTTGGCGTTTGGAAAGATTCTTCGGGGTTTCTACAATCACGGTGACAATGTGTGGTCCGCGGTCGCCATCACTGCGCATCAGAGGTACGCCATGGCCAGAAAGTTTGAATGGTGTGCCAGACTGAGTGCCGGCCGGGATACGCATATGGACATTACCATCCACGGTTTCTACATCTACCGTGGTGCCGAGCGCAGCATCCACCATCGAAACGTGAACCTCGGAAAGGATAATAGTGCCTTCGCGAGTGAGATGCTTGTGTGGTTTGACCCGGATAAAGACGTAGAGATCACCCTTGGTACCACCTTTAGGCGCGGCGCTGCCTTTGCCACCGAGGCGAATGGACATGCCGTCGTCAATGCCAGCCGGAATCTTGACTTTGAGATCCTTGCCGTCGGCGCTCACAACTTTGGTCGTGCCAAAGACGGCTTCTTCGAAAGTCAAAGTAACCGTGGTACGATAGTCGGCGCCGCGCGCAGGGCGGCGGGGGCCACCGCCGAAGCCAAAAATGGAACCTAAAATATCATCGAGGCCCCCGCCGCCCCCAAAATCGAAATTAAAGTTCTGGAAACCGCCCCCCTGGAATGGGTTGCCACCAGCCCCAGCGTTACCACCCACACCAGCATGACCAAACTGATCATAGCGGGCACGCTTTTGTTTGTCCGACAAAACCTCGTGCGCTTCAGAAACTTCCTTAAATTTCTCTTCGGCTTCTTTGTCGCCAGGGTTTTTATCTGGGTGGTATTTAACCGCCAGTTTACGGTAAGCTTTCTTGATTTCATCGTCTGAAGCGTTTTTGGAAACGCCTAAAACTTCATAATAATCTCTTTTTGCCATGATATAATATATTTTAACCTTTTACCGGTAGTGGTCCTTGAATGTCGAACTCGACTAGACTTTGAAGAAGTCTTGACGCTGATTAAAAAGTTTGCTAGAATAGGATTAGTAAATGTTTGGTTATTGCTTCTTCTTTGAGGAAGCAATTTCTATTTTGATGAACGGTCTGTTCAAGATATAAATAGTCAGACCCATAGCAGATACCCTCCTTTCTCCCAAAAATTAAAAGAGCTGTCGCCACTACCTTCTAATTATCTTATCACATCAGCACTTGGACTGCAAGACTGCTAATGTGTGGCGCACCGTGAGATAATAATTAGAGTGTGCGCGCAAGAATTCGTCCACAGCCCGGCTGGAACCGGGGAGTTCGGGGTTATTGTAGTCATGTACAATCATAATTCCCTGCTTTTGCAAGCGGGGAGCAACCAGTTTGAGGCTGGTCTTGATAGAACTATAGAGGTCGCCGTCGAGGAAGGCAAAGGCAATTTGTGCTGGCAGATCTTGATTGGTGAGTTGGTCAAACCAAGCCTTCTTGATAATAACGTTATGCAGATTGGCACGACGAATTTTCTCTACAACTTCGCGCTTGGTGACAAAAAGTTCCCCAGCCTGGAAATTTTGACCGGCACCAGAAGCATCTTCGGCAGTCTTCTCGGGCAAACCAGCAAAAGAATCGTAAATCCATAGGTGACGCTCAGAAGTTTTACACAGTGATTCGGTTGGTTTTACACAGGTTTTGCACTGGTTTTTCACCGCTTGGTCAGGGGTTTTGCACTCATCTATTGTATTTTTGCACAAGTTATCCACAGGTTTTATGGTGCCTTCGGCGCCATAAAACTCTGCGTCGCTTCTAGAAAAAATGCTAGCATTTTTTCTGCTCAGCTCCTTAGGTTTTCCACAATTTTGGGAATTTGGAGAGTTTTGTGCCAATATTTTTCCCAATAAAACTGACGTGTCGCCCCGATAGCATCCCAGTTCCACAAAATCACCCGTCACGGGCAGGCATTGCTTGGCTAGTTCAAGGATAATAGCGGTTTCTTTAGTAGTAACTTGGTCATTACTCATAATTTTATAGTGTAATCATTGACATTTTATGTAATCTGTGCTACAATAGAATAATGTGGGGCGATAAAAACGCCCTTGCTAAGGTTTTTGTAAACTATAAACACAGCACATTAACGGTTATTAGGTCTTTTTTATTATACCTAAAACTTGATGGCTGTCAAATAAAAGGGGGTTTATTATGAGTTATGAAAGTTTTGCAAAAGTTTTTGCACCGTCGTCAGAAACAGTGATTAGTCAGCGCGACAGTCACTGGGAGAAAGCCAAGGGTTTGATGGTGACAGATGCACTGCTGGCGCTGGGCATGATTACCTGCTTTGTTTTGTTGTTTGGTGATTTCTTCGGTGACTTTTTTGCCAAGGAATTGGTGTCCAGACTACTGCTCTACGGAGCACTGCTGCTACTTGGTTTATTGGCTATCTGCGCCACTGTGACATGGTGGCACCTTCGTAAAGCCAGCCACTTAGAGCAGGAACTTGACAGCGGATACATCCTTTCCGGGCAATACAGCCAGAAAAACTTCTATTATTAATTAAGACCAATGACCGTTCACACGGTAGCCTCCCGCAAGGGAGGCT
>CAYXCA010000009.1:17635-33338 GCA_964463545.1 uncultured Candidatus Saccharibacteria bacterium
ACGGTAGCCTCCCGCAAGGGAGGCTTGGTTTTTGCAAACTTATTTGGAATTAGTCATTCAAGAGTAACTTGGCGCGACGGAGCATCTCGGCAGTTTCGTCGGTAGCAATGACATAAATTGGCTTGCTACCAGAGGCGGAAATGAGCGCGTGACGCTTGTCGGTGAGGCCTTCATCGTTTTTGGCGGCGTTAATCTTGAACCCAAGATATTCGAGGCCAGCCACAATGTCGCGGCGAATCATGCTATTGCGCTCACCCACAGTGGCAGTAAAGACCAGTTCATCCACACCGTGCATGGCGGCGGCAAGTTGACCAATCATCACTTGCAAACGATAAATATACATGTCGTAGGCTAAAGTGGCTTTTTCGTCACCCTGATCGCGCTTGCAAATAATCTCGCGCATGTCGTCAGAACCACCCACACCTTTGAGGCCGCATTCTTTGTTGAGATAAGATTCAAGACTTTCGTTGTCGAGTTTGAGTTCGCGCGCAATGGCGAGAGCGGCAGCCGGGTCGATGTCGCCACAGCGAGTAGCCATCATCAAACCGCCATTAGGTGAATAGCCGATGGTAGTATCAACAGATTCACCATTTAGAAGCGCAGTGGCGGAAGAACCAGAACCAATGTGGCAAACGATAACTTTTTCGGCTTCGAGGCTAGCCTCTTTGAGATATTCACGAATCGAACCAATGGAAAGACCGTGGTAGCCAGTGCGATAGACATCAATACGGTCGGCCAGGTCCTTGTCAAAAGCATAATATTTGTGCACATCGTCGCGAGTAGTATGGAAGGCAGAGTCAGAAACGGCAATCACTGGAGTGTCGCCAAAAGTTTTGACACAGGCTTCGATCTCGGCGGCCGCTACTGGCACATGAAGTGGAGCACGCTTTTTGGCAGCGTCAAGGCGTTTCAAGCAGTCGTCATCCACGATATGATCAGCGGAAAAATATTTACCCGGGGCAGCCACACGAGCCACGATAGCATCAAGTTTGGACGTGGCGCTGATATAGCCCTCATCATCCAGGATATCCCGGACATATTTGACAGTATCGGTCAATTTCTTGAACTTTTGATCTAACTTCTGTTTGACACCGTCTTTTTTGATGGTGCAGACTACATCATCGCCTTCCATCTCAAAATGCAGACTACAAACTTCGTCGTCGCCCCGATAAAGGCCGTACTTGCGCGAGGACGAGCCAGGGTTGGTAACGAGAAATAGTTTTTCCATAAAAATAACTCCTTTTGTCTATTATAGCATATTTTGGGAATATGAACGATGGCAAAACCCCAGACACGGTCTGGGGTTGATGAATAAGTTACTGGCGGCTTAAGGTGACGCCGCACCAATTGGCTAGCTAGGCTGACCGGCGATGAACCGGGCAAGCTCCTTTGACGCCGACTGGCTGCCGATCCTGATTTTGGCGACGTTGCCGCCTACTCTCTCAAGAACGCGATGAATAGCGTTACATCTACGGTCGTAACCGCAGTTACACAGCTCGTGCATATCCACCTCGTCTTTCTCGGCTGCAGCAGCCGCTAAGATGGCTTCCGCCTCCTTGCGGATGACGGAGTCGAGATCTTCGGACCCCTCAAAGAGGGACCAAAGATTCTCTGGCAGCTCAGTCGAAGCGAGCAGCTCCCGGATACGCTCGGCATTTCTGCTCCGCGCCTCCTCCTCCGCCATGCGGTCGGCCACTTTACCGATATCCTCTCGAAGCCTTTCGACTCCATCGAGGGTGAACGGGTAAGTGGTCATCCCATTGCTGCGACACCAGTGAGTATTGCAGACAGCGGCCGGATCTTTCACCAGCGCACCGTCTTCCCCAAAGGAGAGCTCCCAACCAACTCTTTCAAGCTGACCACGAAGCTCCTCATATTTAGGTACGAAGGTCGCTCTGGCATCAGCCTTTGCCTGCTTTGCCGACTCTTCGCCGGCAACCCACTCCTTCGCATGAACGAGGTATTGCTCAGCTTCCGTCAAGCTTCCTTCACTATAGAGGAGGTGCCGATGCCCCAGGGCGAAATATGTTTCCTCGAAGGAAATCTCGTCCACCCCGTACCGGCCAAACTTCTGAGGCTGATGGAGCCTCGCGAGTTCGGACTGAATCTTGGTCAGACTGGCGACGAGGCCAGCCTTAGCCGTTCTAGACGCCTCTTCGGCTGCCAGTTTTTCCTTGTAGAGGCGGTCAGCCTCGGAGCGCTGGTCGGCCTGAAGTTTGGAGTGTTTAGCGCAGTATGCCCGCGCTGTTTCCCAGTCGATCCGGTATGCGCCTTCGATCTGGCGAACATACCCGACTGGGAGCACCCAATAGTCGTGCCCAGCCCCACCACCGTGGGAACTTGCGCGCCTAAAGTACAACGCGCCAGCCTCCTTCGCGGCATCGCTCCAGTTTCCACGGGTGCTATTGAAGCACCCTCCCCACCGAACTTCCACCAGCAGGTGTTTAGCCTGCTTGGGGTCTTTGGGGCGGAAGCACGGAGCGCCTTTCTGGCTCTTCCAAAAGTCCCCGAAAAGGACTTTGGCGTCGCCGTCCAGATCCAGATTGAGGCTGTCGGTGACCTCGCGGTCCTCGACATATTGGATAGGGCTGACGACCTTGCCGTCTTTGTCCAGCTCAAAACTGGACTCAATGACGAAGGTCAGACCAGAACAATACTTACCCTGGTCATTGAAGATGAAGCCGTCTTTTGTAGCAAACACCTTCTCTGAGCCAAAGAATTTTCTTGCTTCAGCGATTGTTAATTCCTTTTTCATAATTATTCCTTTCTTCCCCGCTGCAGGGGATAGCCAATGCCCGTGAAGGATTAAGAGGATTTTTCCTCACATTAGCGAGCTTACCTTCTAGGTAGCATCAAACCAGTCAATTTTGGTATTGATAAACTTGATGCTACCCAAAAGGCGGAACAATATGAAATCTGCCGTTCTAGCTAGTTTTTAAGGTGTAGCCCTAGCATCGTGGCTAGGCAAATTGGTGGAGCCTCCCAGGTATTCCCTGTTTGGCCCCATAGATAATGTCCTAAACCTCTGCTCGTTACCGTGCCCACCCAGTGATACCCTTTTACGACAATAGCTTGAAGTTTTGTTTTGGTATTCCGGGGGTCATAATGCGACATTCTATGATGCGCGACCCCCGGATGGTTCTCAATATTCAGTTGTTTTGTTCCCTCTCCCTTGCGGGCACAGGCTAATCGTATTTAATAATGTTCTCCAGGCTCATGCTGGCTGTTTATACGATTAAGTACTGGTTTATGTTTGGAAAATTCCAAACATAAAAGAGGGCCCTCTTTTTTACTGGACTGCAAACCGGCGGCAGCCGATGATCTGTCCAGCGTCGTTCCTTACCGGGTCGGCCGTCATCAACAGGTCGGACGTAGTCCTTCCCTGCGCCTTGGCAGCGTTGATGGTGATGACTGATACAATCAGCCATACGCCATCCTCCGGCGCCGGCAAGTCGATCGTTTCGCCGAACTTCATTGAAACGAGTTCAATTCCGTCCAGTTCTCCGACATGCTCGGCACACTGAGAGGCACGGGCAACCACACCTTCCGGTGCGAAGGTTGCAATAGTTGTGCCGTCCTCAGCAACAATATTTACTGCGTGCGGTGTTAAATTTTTTATCATATTCTCTCCTTCTGCAGCCTTTCTGCCGGCTGCGGGCAAACAATTTTTAGGTTAAAAGGTTTCGCAGGATCACTCAAGGTCGTCTAGCCGAAGGCTAAGACCTCTCTTGTGCCTGCGCAATATGAAATTTTGTCCCGCACTTTTATCGTACTCAAAGTGGGGTGTTCGCAGGCAAAGTGCAATTTAGGAGGGTAAATGGCTACATTTGTCTGCGAGTATCCCACTTTGAGTTTGAGGATACAACTTTCGTATTGAGATTTAATGTTCCTAAGCCTCGGGCTTGGTTTGTAGTTCCTTGCTCAAGCTTATGATTCCATTGTAGCACAGTTGGTAAAAAATGTCAATAGTTTTTTGATGTTTTTTTCTAAAAACCAAGAATGTGTTAAAAAATGCAGGGGTGAAAGCGCGAATTGAAATTATGCTTATTTTGTCAAAATTGTATTGACTAAAGCGGAATAGTTTGCTATAATGTTGATATTATGGATATTGAATTGATACAGAAAGCTGGACTAACGAAACCACAGGCGACTGTCTATTTGACATTAATGCAAAATGGATCAATGACTCCAGCGGAAATTGCCGAGCAGACCAACGAAACAAGAACGAATGTTTATGCACTGCTAAATAAACTGGAGCAGTTGCATCTGGTGCGTAATATTGGTCAGAAAACTGCGCGCTACCAGGCAGAAAACCCGGCAAATCTGGAAGTTTTGGCGGAGAAACGACGGAAACTTATTAGCAAAAATGAACAGGAGTTGAAAGGCGGGATGTCGGCATTGCTCGATCTATTCTATGCACACAACGAGGCGCCGGGGAGCCGGACACTGACTGGATGCGAAGGCATCAAAGAGGTGCATCGCGATGTGATTCGCACTGGCGAAACGGTTTATTTGATTCGGACACCGTTTGATTCAAAATATGACGATTTGATTCAGATCTTCCGCGAGCGACGCGTGGCTAAGGGGATAAAAACAATTGCACTGACGCCGGCGACGCCACATGCCAAGCAGTATGCAACGGATGGCACAGATGAGAAATTCCTCTTTGAGCGGACAATGATGCCTTTGGATGCGTATACGAGCCCGATTGAGATTATGATTTATGGCAAAAAAGTGGCGCTGATTTCTTATGGTGAAGCGGAAATTGTTACAGTAATCACTTCGCCACAGATTGCGGCGGCGTTTAGGGAGATTTTCTTGATGTTGCAAGATTATTGGAAAAAGTGTTATAAATTGAGTTAAATTAAGCATGAAAAGCCCCAGGACGTTAATGCATATTCTACGATATGCGGTCCTGGGGGCTTATTTTCCTAATATTCAGTTTTAGATAATAGCCTCCATCTTACGATGATACCATTAGTAAGCCTGACAAAAACCACTTGAAGTGAACAAAGGAGTGTTTGACTGTGATATACTGAAGATATGAACGAGCAGCTAAGATCTCAGATTTCTCATGAAGCCTCGCAGAACGGATGGGATATTTTACTCGACTTACGAAAAGGTTCGGACGCATCAAGCGAAATTGTCGATACAACAGATGCTGATTCCCCTGATGAAACTAGCGACGAGGATCAAGACGAAGATGAGGGTGGTGAATATGTGGAACAATGGGAAGATGATGAATACGGAAGCGACCACGATGAAGAATACGAGCGCAAAGAAGTAAAAGAAGATGAATTGCAGATCTTCTGGATGGAGTTACCACCAGAGATCCTAGAGAAATATAGTTTTTTGAAGAATTTGCCACCCGATGTAGCACTAATGGGTGGAACTGCACGTAGCATCGCCCGTGAAATAATCACGGGTGATCTCGAACCCGCTCGAGATATCGATCTTATCCATATTACAGATGGATGGGCAGACACACAGAGCACGGACGACGAACTAGATGGGTTGGCGCAAGAGTATATGGCTGATGATTATTCTCACGGCCACGGTATTCAACATCAGGAATTTGTGAAGTATTTTCAGACGCGTGATTTCACTATCAATCAAAGTCTAGTGATGGATGAGAAACTATTCGTAAGTGACTTGGCTTACAATGACATTCAAGAAAATATCGTGCGCCCAGCGTATAACCGTTTGACTTCTACCAAATACGAGCTGAATAGTTATATGTATTTGAAAGCTTTAATGTTAGTATCAGCGCTGGAAAATTGTTGTACTTCTGTGCCAACAGCTGAGGATTTAGGCGAACGTAGCAGTTTCCATGATTTTGATGTTGCTCTGTTTCTTAATAAAGCAATGGGGCGAGGTGTAGATGTTGCTATGAATTTTACTAATCAGTTAGCCGATTATAATGTAATTCCGGAACGTTTGCGTCACCGACCAAAGGCAGCAGCAAAATGGGTCTTATGCAACGAAAACTTATATTTTGATTTTCGCGATTCTCAAGACCAACGTCTTAAGTCGGACATGGCCGATATTACACCGTCGCGAACCGCCGCTAATACAAAGCAGTTCTCGCTACCAAAACCACCGATTGAATATGGCAATTTTGATGAATGGGATAAAAAAGCGGTTGATTGGACATATGATGAACATAGTTTTGAACATGAAGCTGATGCCTCAATGGATCTAGAGCCAGCAAAACTGCCACATGAGCTAAGTCCTGAAGTTAGAAAAGCAATTGCAGAATATGATGATTATGATTATCATACCAACTTTGATAGGACTGACCGTGAGGACTGGGACATACCGTCGCCAGAGGAGATAGGTATTCCACCACTAAATGAAATTGACGATGAGGATGATCTGGAAATGGCACAAGATTATATACAGAGATACAACGAAAATCATTCTCGACTAATATACCAAATAGTTAATGACACTGAGGAACTATATTCTGGGCAATATAGCGATGCTGATTTTCAGGAAATTAATCACTATTACGACCAAAGTTACCATCATCCAGATTACGATTCAACCCGCGATAGAATTGTTTTCTCGCCTAATGATGGCAATATTGAAGATGAGCCAGCCTAAATCTTAGAAAAGGCAAAAGTACCCCAACTGGGGTACTTTTTGTAGGATGAGGTAGATTATTATTTGTCTACGACTTCGCCTTCAACAGCATCACCGTCGTCGGATGAACTATTGTTCATTGGTTCGGCAGTGGGCTTTTCCTCGGAGCCAGATTGATACATCTTGGCACCGATCGGCATCAGGACATTGTTCAAGGCCTTCTGGGCTTCTTCTAACTTCTCCTTGTCGGAGGCAGAATCGTTTAAGACTTTCTTGGCCTCTTCGACAGCGTCTTTGATTGCCTTAACATCATCTTCGGAGATCTTGTCCTTGAACTCGTCGGGCATCTTTTCGGCTTGATAGATGGCATTCTCCAGTTGGTTCTTGGCGTCAATCGCTTCGCGCTTCTTCTTGTCCTCTTCGGCGTGAGCCTCGGCTTCCTTTTGGGCCTTCTCAATATCTTCTTTGCTCATGTTGCCAGAGTTCTGAATGGTAATCGACTGTTCCTTGCCAGTTCCCTTGTCCTTGGCGGTAACGTTCAAGATGCCGTTGGCATCAAGGTTGAAGGTAACCTCAATCTGAGGCACGCCACGCGGCGCTGGAGCGATACCATCCAAGATGAAACGACCAAGAGATTTGTTGTCGGCGGCCATTTCGCGCTCGCCTTGGAGGACGTGAATCTCGACCTGAGGCTGGTTGTCAGCAGCGGTGGAGAAAACTTCGGACTTGCTGGTTGGAATGGTGGTGTTGCGCTCGATTAACTTGGTGGAAACGCCACCCATGGTTTCGATACCAAGAGAGAGCGGAGTGACGTCAAGCAAGAGAACATCTTTCACATCACCTTGCAAGACACCGCCTTGAATGGCAGCACCAACGGCCACGACTTCATCTGGGTTGACGCCCTGCATGGGGTCTTTGCCGAAGATTTTCTTGACTTCTTCGACCACGGCTGGCATACGAGTCATACCGCCAACCATCACGACTTCGTCAATGTCTTTGGCAGTGAGTTTGGCATCTTTGAGAGCCTTTTCTACTGGCTCGGCCAAGCGCTCGAGCAGAGGTTTGACCAATTCTTCGAGTTTGGCACGAGTGAGGGTATACTCAAAATGTTTCGGGCCGTCGGCATCAGCAGTCAAGAATGGAAGGTTGATTTCCACTTCCTTGGCGCTGGAGAGTTCTTTCTTGGCCTTCTCGGCTTCGTCTTTGACGCGTTGCATGGCTGCAGCGTCGTCCTTAATGTCAATGCCAGATTCTTTCTTGAACTCATCCAAGAGGAAGTTGACAATAATGTTGTCGAAATCTTCACCACCAAGGTGAGTATCGCCGTTAGTGGACTTTACTTCGAAGACACCATCACCAAGTTCAAGAATGGAAACATCGAAGGTACCACCACCGAGGTCGAAGACGGCGATTTGCTCGTCTTTTTTGCTCTCAAGGCCATAGGCCAAAGCAGCGGCAGTTGGCTCGTTAATAATACGCTTCACCTCAAGGCCAGCGATTTTGCCGGCGTCTTTGGTGGCTTGGCGCTGAGAATCGTCGAAGTAAGCCGGGACGGTAATGATAGCCTCGGTTACAGGCTCGCCCAGGAAGGCCTCGGCATCGGCCTTGATCTTACTGAGAATCATGGCTGAGATTTCCTCTGGAGTGTATTCCTTGCCGTCCATCTCGACGGCCACACCGTTGCCCTTTTTGACAATCTTGTATGGCATAATATCGAGGTCACGCTGAACTTCTTTATCGTCAAACTTGCGACCAATCAAACGCTTGATGCCATAAATAGTATTCTTTGGGTTGGTGACGCGCTGACGCTGAGCAACTTTGCCCACGAGGCGGTCGCCTTTTTTGGTGACAGCGACGACAGACGGCGTAGTGCGGTCGCCTTCGCTGTTCGCGATGACCTCAGGCTTGCCTGCAACCATATAGGCGAAGGCAGAGTTGGTGGTGCCGAGGTCGATACCGATGATTTTTGACATAATGATTCCTTTCTTTAATATGCGGTCGGAAGCGACCAGGCTACCATTCTTTTCGGGGCACGCAGTCGCCGCGTCCCGTCGTTACGGGCGCGTCGCTGCTTCGTCCTCGGTCGTAACCTCCGGAGATCCCCGAGAAAGAACCGTAGCCTAGTCGCCGATGGCTGCATTTTAAAAATCAATTCTTATTTCATTGTAATTCATTAGCACTCACATGTCAATAGTGCTAATGAAGTTAATTGTAGCAAATTAGCACTCGTGTGTCAAGAGTGCTAAAATACCATTTTTATCACAGTAAAGTTCTACCGGTCTAGTCAGTGGTTTAGAGATACAAAAAAATGACTCCGTCTATATCAGACAGAGCATTTTCTTTGAGAATAAGGGTGCTAGCGGTACGAATACACGCTAAATAGGTCAATATTACCGACAATACCGTCACGCACATTGTGAATTGCACTTAGCATCAATTCTTCGTTGCGCAAAAGGCCTTTTCGTGCAAGATGGCTGATCTCCTCTATGCTCTTCCAATCAACAGCCATAATGTCGTTCGGATCGACTTTTCTACAGATCACACCTTTTTCTGCCGTAAAGACAACTGCCGTGTAAGGATTCCCTACGTCGCGACGCTGACCAATATGGCAGATTCCCGTGAGTTTGCATGTGTACCCGCTTTCTTCCAGCGCTTCGCGAACAGCGGCGTCAGCGATAGATTCTTCCTTTTTGACATGACCGAGTGGTATATTCCAGAGCCCCTGGATATGCTCGTGCGCTTCCTGAACAACCAGAAATTTCTTTTCGCGCTCGTCCGTAATCACAACTCCCGCCCTGAACCAGTCGTAACCTTCAACAGCAATGCGCTTTTCGGTTTCTTCGTCATATTCATGATACACTTTGCGACTTTTTCCCATATTCTTACCCCCTTGATAAAAAATTAAGTTACCATTAACCGTGTTAATTTTATCATATAAATAGTATTTAGTCAAAGGAAAGCCCCAGCCACTGTAAACCGAATTGCATCTGAGCCGTGAAAACGGTACTGTTTATGCAATTACCGCTACGCTTAACTATCAACGGCGGTAGGCTTTTGTAAGGCCATTATGCAAGCAATGCAGATAGTGCCGCCAACCAATGATGCGATCATATCCCACATGGTGTCGGACACGCCGGCCTTGACTAACTCTTGCATGTTTCCACCAAAGATTTCGTCGTAGAGGAATTCGTAGCACTCCCAACCGACGGACACCAATGCCACGCAGCCAATGAGGAATAATATTTGGAACCATTTGGCGGCCTTGCAATGATTTTGGCGTGCATGCAAGGTGAAAAATTCTTGCCCCACGAGCGCAACAAGGATCCCGGAGGCAAAATGCACGATTTTGTCGTAATAAGAATCTTGATTGGCGGTGACGAATATTTCGCTATACCAATTAAGGTCGATGCCTAGGACCATGGCGATGACGATAAAAACTTCATAGACTAGAGTGAGCGGGATACTGAAATTGACCTTGATGAGTTTGAAAAAGTCTGGAACATATGGCAAGATAATTGTGACGATATAACTAAGTGGCTTGTGCCAGTAGGCCGGGGCAACCAACCAGCCAATCAACATCAACACGCCAGAGAGAGAAATCAAAATTTTTACCGCATTGGTGAAGGCTGCTAGTTTCTTCATGTTGTATATTTTATCACAAAAGATGGATGTATATTATAATAGAGGTGTGAAATCACGGGATAAATTGACAGGTTATAAGACCTTGGTGTTGATAAACTTGAGTATGGCGATTGCGTTGCTTTGCTTGCGACTCATAATTAAAGCAACAGCGCAGACAGTAGCGACAGGTGATACAACAGGGGTGGATGGACCGACGGTGTTTGCTGCGACAATGTTAGGAACGTTCTTTATGATGCCGGTAACACTTATTTCGTTGATTGTGCTGGCGATTATTACGGTTTGTCAGAACGCAAGACTGTTAGACCGAAAAACTTTGTCGACCAAAAGTGTCTGGTTTGTGCTGGCGGTGATTGGAGTGACGATTGAGGTCATAGCAGTATTTGTGTAAAATACAAAAACACGCGGTCTAATTTCTGGTAGAATTAGGCCGCGATTGTATGCACAGATGCTAAGATATAATAAATGTTTCGGTAGTTGTAAACTTATATTTCGGTGGTATGGGCAGAAAAATCGTGTGCTATAATAACCGTAAATGGAGGTGTGATGAAGAAGTTTTTGACCTATTTATTGTATAGTTTGCCGGTAGTTTTCTTTGGGGTGTGCTACTTTTTGATGACGGTGTGGGGGGAGGATATTATCCAGGGCGCGGGGACGGCGCCAGACGTTTGGAACGATATCGTGGGGGCGTTCCGGCATAATTCTAGGCTGAGTGACATGTATGCTTGGACGGTGATTAACTTCTTCGATTTTCAGTATAGTTTTGGGGTGGATACGATTTTTCGGCTGATTGATGTGGCGATGGCGACGGGGATAATTTATTTGCTCACGAGCCTCGTTCTGGGACGCTGGCCACGACTGAAGCTGAAAGATTCCCTGGTGTTTGCGCTGAGCTTCTTGGTGATCTTTGTGACGCCGCACGGCTACACGCTGTACCGTGGGTTTTCGGTGATTCATAATTATCTGATTATCGGGCTTGCGACGATAGCATTTGGGTTGCCATTTGTACGAAGTTTGGCGGGGCAAAAGGTGCCAAAAATGTACCAAAAGTGGTGGTTCGCGCTGGTGGTAGGGCTGATTTTTGGGATGTCGTCGAATATTACGCCGATTGCGTTCTTGCTAGGTTTTGTACTGGTGAAACTTTGGCAAATGTGGCGCATGGAATCTAGAAAGAAAGCATGGAAACTGCCGGCCTGGCAAATATGGATGCTAGCCGGGATGGTCATTACTGTAGCGGTGGCATATGTGTTTGGTGCGGGGGTGTCGACTTATGCGAATAACCCAGTTTACACTGAAACTTATGATTATCTGGCATTTTCTGAGATTTTGGCGAATTTTGGTGGTTCCCTAGTGCGGATTGCAAAGCATATAGTGGTGAACTTTGGTTATAGTTTTGGGTTAATTCTAGGTATAGCGGTGGTTTTGGGTGGTCTGGCCTGGCTGGTGAATAAAGCTAAGGGGCGAAAATTCCAAATTTTGCCACAAGATTTAGCTGAGCGCAAGGTGATGGCGGGGTGTGTGGTGTTCGCGGCGGTGTATTTGCTCTGTGGGTCACAAATTATGCTACCAGTGAGGTTGGCTCTGCCGGCGTATTTGGCACTAACTGTACTGCTTGGAGTGATGGTGAATAATTGGTGGATAAAATCTGGTTTGACAGAGAATGTAGCAATCGCGTTACTGATGACAATATTGATAGTGGCGATGATAATTATCAAGACGGATTTTGCATTGGAATATCGCGTGGCGGCAAGGCAGACTTTGACGATGATTGAAAAGTCGCAGGATAAGGTAGTTTGTATCAGCCCAGAGATTACAAAGCCGAAAAAACTGCCCTTTATTAACCTGGGACAGGATGAGACTTTTGCCAAGTGGGCGCTACCGTATATGACGGTGTATGGGAAAGAAGTGAGAGAGTGCGAGTAGAAAAAGGAATACCCCCAGTCTAGCGGACTAGGGGTAGCAGTTGATTTTTAACCTGGAGGCTGCTCCTCCAGAAGCTCTCTATCTAGTGTCGAGGGTCTCATACCCAATAATGGGTCTGCCCTCTTTTCCATTCCTATACGTTACACGCTCGGCAGATTCCACCGCCTCGTTTGCGCGTTCCGCAGACAACACGATAGATTCGTTCCAGGCATAGCCTGTGTTGTCGTAGTACAGATCACTGTACGTGACATACAGTTCCCCGCCCGTGAGGGCTACAACCAACTCCTTAATCTGCTCATAGTCGAGCTCCGTAGAATTGGCTGCTGCCGCTAAAAGGTTTCTGGTTTCCTGTGTTAATTCTATTTTTTCATATTTTTCTCCTTCCCCGGCCGAGGTGGCCGGTACCAAATTATTTGTTTTTGCTAGGGGCTTTACCCTATTAAGATGTCTTCGCGGTATTCCCGCGAGCGACGCGTGGCTAAGGGGATAAAAACAATTGCACTGACGCCGGCGACGCCACATGCCAAGCAGTATGCAACGGATGGCACAGATGAGAAATTCCTCTTTGAGCGGACAATGATGCCTTTGGATGCGTATACGAGCCCGATTGAGATTATGATTTATGGCAAAAAAGTGGCGCTGATTTCTTATGGTGAAGCGGAAATTGTTACAGTAATCACTTCGCCACAGATTGCGGCGGCGTTTAGGGAGATTTTCTTGATGTTGCAAGATTATTGGAAAAAGAAAGAAGCGTAATTTGGCGCCTGTAATTTAGAAAGGCTTAGGCTAATTTGGTGAGGCGAGGCTAGGTAATATTGACTTTGAGCGAAGGTGCGATATAATGGGAATATACAGATATTGACCGACCCGGAGAGGGGCGGTTTTTGCATTATAGCGAATGTCTAACCAAGAAAGGAGAAAAATGGAAGGTTTAGATCTGAAACAACTCAGCGCAATGGTAAATGTCATTGCGGAAGAAAAAGGGCTGCCAGAAGAAACTGTGCTAGATGTGGTGCAGATGGCAATTGCGGCGGCGTGGCGCCGGGACAATGGCGACAAGGATATGAACGTACGCGCTTTGCTTGATACCAAGACTGGCAAGGCAACGGTGTTTGTGGGACGCGAAGTGATTGAGGATGACGTGGCTTACAACCCAGCTACAGAAATTCCTTTGGCCGAAGCCTTGAAGGTGAAAAAAGATGCCCAAATTGGCGACGTGATTGAGGAGTCGTTTGAGGTAAAAGATTTTGGACGCGTGGCAGCAATGACCGCCAAACAGGTGGTAGTGCAGCGCTTGCGTGAGGCAGAGCGCGATGCCGTGCTAACAGCGTTTGAGGATAAAATTGGCACCGTGATGACAGGCGTGGTGGCGCGCGTTGAGCCACGGGTAGTGCGCATTGACCTGGGTAAAGCCTCAGGAATTATGCCGAAGTCGGAGCAGATTGATGGCGAATTTTATACTGTGGGCGAACGAATTAAAGTTTACATTAAGGGCGTGGAACATGATGATACGCGCGCGCAACTGATTCTCTCACGCGGGAGCGCAGAGTTTATTGAGTACCTGTTCCGCCAAGAAGTACCAGAACTCGAGAATGGCTCAGTGGAAATTCGTGGAATTGCACGTGAGGCTGGAAGGCGGACCAAGATTGCCGTGATGTCGACTGTGCCGGGTGTGGACCCAGTGGGGACCTTTGTGGGTGGCCGCGGGATGCGCGTGCAGGCGATTATGAACGAAATCGGTGACCGTGAGAAAATTGACATTATTAACTGGAGTGAGAACCCTTCGGAATATATTCGTGAGGCGTTAAGCCCGGCCGAAGTAATGAAGGTGGAAATTGACGGCAAGAAGGCTAAAGTATATGTAACCGAAGATCAACAGTCAATTGCGATCGGCCGCCAGGGACAGAATGTGCGTTTGGCTTCGAAGTTGACGGGCTACGAAATCGATATTGAACTGGCTAAAGCACCAGAAAAGAAGAAGCGCAAGAATGCGGAAGATTCCCTCTTGAATGCGCTGAGTGAGGCGGACGAAGAAGGTCCAGCCGAAGGATTGGACGAAAAAGTCGAGATTGACGGTAAAGAAGAAATGAGCGGTACAGAAGAATAAAAACTTACAGAATAAAGATTGGGAGCGCCATGGAGCGCTCCCTTTCGATTTGTAGATGTGAGGTTTATTTGTCCTGCCGACTTCTAGCAATCGACACATTTTCATGATATCCGAGGCGATCAAAGGCATCATATCCGGCAAAGGCGGCGTTAGTTTCGTGAACATAAATGGGACGGCCAGGAACGACTAGATAGAAAATTATAGCAATCAAACAGATCATTATGATT
Source organism: uncultured Candidatus Saccharibacteria bacterium (assembly GCA_964463545.1). Classification (GTDB taxonomy): domain Bacteria; phylum Patescibacteriota; class Saccharimonadia; order Saccharimonadales; family Saccharimonadaceae; genus Nanosyncoccus. Next base: position 32,117 of record CAYXCA010000009.1, read on the forward strand.
AAAACATGTTTTTTTGCTGGCTCACGAGGCACACATTCCATACGGAACTTAATGCCAAAATGTTTTGATGTTTTGTGCATAGCCGTTACACGTCGGAGTTGTTCAGTGAAGAATGTAAGCCATTCATACTTACTCCAAACGGTGTTGTAGTATTCATCTACTTCGTCGCCCGATTTGGAGGTCCGGCATGTCTTTTCTAAAATATAGTTGTAGTCTTTTGTGACAACTATCATTTTACGGGAAAGTTCATCATTCAGAAAAGTTCTAAAGTCAGCAGACGAAAGTGCTGAATTGGTCTTACCTGGGTGATTATGAAGTTCGATGACTTCTTTTGCTCGCTGACGTATCTTATTTCGGTCTTCCGTTGTGATATTACACCTGCAAGGTGAGAGCAAAGTACCTTCGGCTAATTTATTACCAGTGGAGTCAAAATAAGCAAGGTACTCAAATTTTTCGTGTCTGATCGCTTCTTTAACTTCTTCAAGACGTCCACCGTGATCTGCGGTAACTGCATTGTGTTCTTTATGGTCTGATCCTAAACATTCATAACTGACTTCGCTAATGCAAAGAATAGCGATGCGTATTAAATATCCAATGGTGATCATACCAACAACAAGTAACAAGCAAAGAAAATATGCGCCAAAACCCAGATTCCTGAATAAAAAGTGCGCGATGTAGCGTTCTCCATAGAGAAGAAGAATGCACCAAGAGCCAACATAAGCAATAACCTTGATTATGATTTTCATAATTTTACCCCCATTTCTAAAAATCACATCTAAACTCTCTTTTAATATGCTCTAGAGGCGTCATTATACGCCTTGCTATTCTATTTTAGAATAGAACTCTGAATTTGTCAATACTATTTATGATTGTCTTATGATGAATTGTCAAATTATATTATAAAATTGTTGCCTTTTGTGTCAATGTGGAGGAAATCGGAGCATTTACACAACTGTGGAAAAGTGAAAAAACTTGTTCGGTTTTATGAGTAATTCCCTGTTTTTATTAAAGTCTTAGCAGTAGTGGTTCCATTTGTTGCATGATGCTAGTTTAGAACAAATAATAAGTTGGTTGTTATTATTTATTCGCTCATCCACCCTATATGTCACATAGTCATATTTATGTAACATAGCGTTGATTCAAAGTTAATTTATTATTCATTTTCCACTCTATATGTCTAATACAGTACTAAGGCAGCGGAGGGGGAAACCATAAGAACGCT
>CAYXCA010000010.1:0-7033 GCA_964463545.1 uncultured Candidatus Saccharibacteria bacterium
GTTTGTATCTCAACTACTATTCTACAGGATTGTTCCTTTTTGTTACAATGAACCATAAAATTCTTTTCTATTGACTTTTTTCAAAAAGTATGCTACAATGGTATATGAGGGGGTGTTTTTGGTGCAAACCAAAACGTATCTTAACAAAAAATAGACAAAAATAGTCAAGGAGGAGATTGAAGATGGATTCTATAACGACGCAAATGAATGGGGCGCTCCACATGAGGCAACTAGTCAGAACATTGCACGACAAAATGTTTTTTATCAACGGGTCTGCAATTATTCCCGAGGATAAGGATGTGATTCAACTGAGATATGTTCTGGAAAACGGCGACAGCGAGGAAGTCGAATACGACTTAAACTGTGACGGCTATACGGCTGCCGAGAATGATGCCATCAAACGCGCCAAGACGTGGAGATTGCGGGGTCAGGAACTGTTTGAACAGATCGAGAAAGACATAAAGTTTCAGGGTTTCGTGACCATCTATAATGACTTCTATTTTAAAATAGAGAGGTCGGACGAAGAATATAAGTTTCCATATTCGGTAACTGGGTATGCCCAGTGTAAAAACATCATCGAATGCTAAAAATTTGTCTAGCCAAAGGGCTGCGCATGGTGCGCAGCCCTTATTTTTTGTCCTAGTAGATAACTATTCAGCCTTCTCAGCGGAAGCCGCATTGGCAGCCGGAGCCTCAGTAGCGCCTTCGGCGGCTTTTTGATCTTCAGCCTCACGAGCGGCAGCCTCAGCAACTGGGTCGTAGACGTTCGCAATCACAGTAGTACTATCAAGTTCTTTGTCGGCAAGTTCCACACCTTTTGGCAAAACGAGGTCAGCAATAGTCAGTTTGTCTTCGGTCCCAGCAAGTTTGGAGCCGTCAATTGTTAGTTCCTCTGGCAAGTCGGATGGCTTAGCCTTGACTTCAATTTCTTCCAAAACTGGCATGATAACATAGTGCAACTTGGCAGCATCGGAAGCGTCAAAGTTGACCACACGAATTGGAGTGGTAGCCTCGACAACTTCGTCGGCAGAAATCGCCTGGAACTCAACATTCATAATACGGCGACTAACTGGGTCGACAGAGATATTTTTGACAATTGCAAGTTGAGGTTTACCGGCAATCAAGAGTTCTACCGGGCTGTGGTAACCGGCCTCAAGCAAAACTTTCTCAGTAGCATTATAGGCCGATACGCCTAGCACAGGCTCAGCGCCACCATAAACAACCGATGGAATTTGACCAGCAGCGCGCAACGCCTTGAGTTTTTTGCCCTGAGCGATACGACTTTCCAATGTAAGTTGGTTAGACATAAAATTTAACTCCTTTTTTCTATTCTCTAACTTTACTCTTTATCTTATCACAAATCTTCTAATCCGTCTACCCCTGGAAGGGCCTGACCGGACAGCAACTCGAGAGCCGCGCCGCCACCAGTAGAAACCAGCGAAAAATGTAGGTCGGGCGCCTCAGCACTGAGTTTCTCCACAAAACCAGAGGTGTCGCCACCGCAAATAACGGAGGTGATTCCCTGGTTTTCGCCGAGCAACTTGGCGACAATAGTAGAAGAAGTGGCATAAGCAGCATCTTCAACTTTGCCCAAAACTCCGTTCCAGAGGACAGTTTTGGCGGGTTGCAAAAGTTCGACTAACTTGGCTGTGGACACCGGACCAATATCAAGTTTGACGCCAGCACTGTCTTCGTCGAAATCTTCGGCCACAATGATTTTGGCATTGTCTGATTGATAACCGTCGGCAGCGATTTTGCCACCGACATAAATCGTATCCGCAATCGGCAAAAATTTGTCAATCAGAGGCTGTTTGTCGGCAACCTTGGCACCACCAATTACAACCACGAAAGGATGCGCTGGGTTCTCCGTGACAGCGGTGAGAGTCTTAACTTCCTTTTCTAGTAAAAGTCCAGCCACGGCGGGAATAATATGCGTAATTGCGTCGGTGGAAGCATGGGCGCGATGCACTACAGCAAAACCATCTTGCACAAAAAGTTCAGCATGGGTGGAATCGACAATTTCACGGGCAAATTCCTCGGAATTAGCCTCTTCTTCGGGAGAAAAACGGAGATTCTCGAGCAAAAGAATGCCACCATCGGGCAAATCTTCTACCGCCATTTCAACTTCGGGACCAGAAACTTCGTCAACAAAATTCACCACAGTGCCGGGCAAAAGTTCGGCTAACTTCTCCGCAACAATTCGAAGCGAAAGCGACTTGTCGCGCCGACCATCAGGCCGCCCGAGATGTGACATGAGGATAATCTTGGCTGCCTTGTGCTCTAGAAGATATTTGATAGTAGGTAGGCTAGCCCGGATTCGCAAATCACTGGCGATTTGCTGCTCGCTGTCACTATTTAGGCTGACAGCAGTTTCGTCGGCAAGTTCACCCGCTTCGATAGGCACCAACGGCACATTATAATCAGTGCGGACTAGAATAATATTATTCTCGACCTCGACGTCACGAATAGTTTTTTTGGAAAACATTTCCCTCCTTATTAAATATACTAGAGTTCACGCAGTTTGATAGTGTCGGTGCCGGCGACATCGCGGTCGCCGGAAACTACGACCACGCGCAAATGGTCGTGCCCTTCTGGCACTTGCAGATATCCAGAATCTTTGAGTTCGCGTGCCAAATCAAGGCCGCAATTAACCGAATACGGACGGACAAAGGCGGAAACACCGTAGGCTAAAGCCAGTTGATTGGCGACGCGCTGATCGGGAGTGACGGTGATAATAGGAAGGCCGGGACGCTGAGAGGCCATAGCGCGAGCCGTAGCGCCAGAGGCAGTTTGGCAAATAATCGCATCAACTTCCAAACGTTCGGCAAGGCTAGCCGCCGCCTCGGAGAGAGCATCATAATTAGGGTTGTCGCCGCGCGGATCGTCGGCAATAGGAGCCACTGTGGCATGATTTTGGGTGTAAAGAATGATTTTCTTGAGTTCTTTGACGGTTTCGAGTGGGTATTTGCCATTGGTGGTTTCGTCTGACAACATCACAACATCGGCGCCCTGAATTACGGCGTTCGCCACGTCGCTGACCTCGGCTCGAGTTGGAATTGGGCTATCCACCATTGAGCCCATAGTTTGCGTGGCCACAATGCAAAGTTTGGCGTGTTTGCGACAGAGGTTAACTAACTTACGCTGCACAATTGGGACAATTTCTGCACCGGCTTCGTAGGCCATATCACCGCGAGCCACCATGATAGCATCGGTAGCCTTCACGATTTCTTCGAGATGGGCGTCATTTTCTACCGCTTTTTTGGTTTCGATTTTGGCGATAATTTTAGCATTTGAACCTTTGGAACGAAGCAAAGCGCGCAACTGCTCAATATCTTCGGCACACTGCACAAACGAAAGCGCCACGTAATCAAAATCACGGCTAATTCCCCATTCAATATCGGCAAGGTCCTTGGGCGTAAGAATATCGCCACCAAAATCGGTATCTGGCAGGTTAAGGCCTTTGTTGCTCATAATAAAACCAGAATTCTCGGCCACGAGTTTGATCGCCGTAGCAGAAAGAATTTCGGTAACATGCGTGCGAATTTTACCATCAAAGAGATAGATCGGTTCACCAACTTTGACTTTTTCGGCCAAATTATATTGAACTGGAAAAGTCAGGCTCCCGTCGTGTTCTTTCACAGCGTAATCGAGAATAATCTCGTCACCTTCGGTAATGTCATGATGATTATTTTGAATCTGACCAAGGCGAATTTTTGGACCCTGCAAGTCTTGCAAAATTGCAATCGCGCGACCTTTTTTCTGAGCGGCCTGACGAATCCAGCCGATAAACTCGTCCATTTTTTCGTAAGTACCGTGAGAAAAGTTAAGTCGACAGCCATTGACGCCTGCCATGATGATTTCTTCAATTTTTTCGGCGCTATCGACGGCTGGACCGATCGTAGCCAAGATTTTTGTACGTTTAAATAGTTTACTCATATGGATATATTTTATCATACTTCTAATGCAGCGCTATGGCGCAATTATCTTGCTTATGGTAAAATTGAGTTATGGGCAAGAAAACAACCAAGAAAACTCGAAAAAACAAACCAAAACATGCTTTAGAATGGCCAGAGTGGACCTTGATTGGAATTGTACTCTGTTCGACACTGCTGATTGCGCTGGCGTTATGCACAGGTTTCTTTAAGACCCCACAGGAAAAAGCCGAGGCCGAACTTGAAAAAATTGCTAAGGCTTATTATACCGAATATTTGTACCCTCGGCTTTTGGGTAATTTAGATAATGATCCGAAGACGGTTTTGCAAGTTTATTACGAAGTAGGTGTGCCAACCACATATTTGCGGCAGTTGTTGCATTATAATGGTGACGAGCATGCGGAATCGGCGAAATATTTTGAGCAGTTGAAATGTAATACTAATAGTACAGGGGTAAAATTCTTCCCCGTGGAACCGTATGGTCCTAATGATTATACTGTGACCTACATTTGGAGATGCGAGAAAGGCGATTTTCCGGAGTAATCTAGTTGACGAAAACGGGGAGTTTTGTTAAAATAGAATCGTGGCCTCTTAGTATAACGGTTAGTACATCGGGTTTTCATCCCGGCAACGCGGGTTCGATTCCCGCAGAGGTCACCATTGACAGAACTGATGAAATGTGTCATAATATGAGAGTATTGTGGCACATTTTTATTGAGATATGTTAAAATATAGATACGACTCCATCGTTCAACGGATAGGACATAGACCCTCTAAGTCTACAATGCTGGTTCGATTCCAGCTGGAGTCGCCAGCGATTTTTGGGTGGTAAAGGAGGTAAAGTGACAGATCTGCAGAGAAAAATTCCCACGGTTTATACTGCGCACTCAAAATATTACTTTTATGCCCGCGAACTGATTTCGGCCTTTGTCTTGGAGAAAGATTATGTGCCTCTAAACCCGTTTATGAACTGGAACTATTTCTTGGGCGACCAAGTAAAGCGTGATTTGGTGATGCGCGCCAATAATAATTTAATCTTGCAAGCGGATGAATTGTGGCAGTTTGGCTCAATTGCGGACGGTTGTTATCATGAGATCTTGCTAGCGATGCGTCAAGGCAAGCCAGTGAGATTTTTTAGTGCTGGCAAAACCGTTAAAGACATTCACTCATTGAAGTTGGCAGATTTGGAATTTGAAAATGAACTGCGTAAAAAAATTGATGTGGGCGAGTTTATCGTGAAGTTAAAGACGTATTTGGCTTAATTATTTAACTAACTTATAATAAATTGACGGCGCAAAACGTACCGGGGCGAGGAGTTTTTGAGCGCCAGATTCGAGATTGATTAAAAATTTGTTGCCAAAAATGGCTTTAAGACGGGCACTGCGAAAATTGGAAACCGAAAGCACTTCGCTAATTTGAAAACCAGAATTGCGGAAAATTTCTTCAATATATTTAGGGTGATAATTGTAAAAACCATCAGCGTCAATTTCTTTGAGGTGAATTGGCTCAAGACTAAAAGGATTTTGGTCACTCTTTCCTGTCCAGTAGCGGAACATACGCGGCAGTGTCTTTTTATTGGCAACTTCAATCACGGCAACGCCACCAGGCTTAAGTACACGATACAACTCGTCAGAAACTTTTTGCATGTCTTTGAAATGATGAGTAGCACGCACCATCATGAGTGCATCAAAACTATTATCTTTGAATGGCAGGTTATAAATGTCACCCGCCTTGGTTTTGATCTGGTCGCCATAGATTTCTTTAGCCTGAGCAAGTTCGGTCTTAGAATAATCAAAGATGGTAGTAACTTTGGTGCGTGGCAAATATTCGTTGGCAAGACGACCATAGCCACCAGCGATATCGACAAAATTATCCATTTGGCGCGGCAAAAGGCGACGAACCGCCATACGATCAGCAGTATCCTCATATTTGCGGTCGGCATCTTCCCAGAAAATCTTCTTATAGTCGTAACCATTATAATCGGAAATTGACTTAGCCTTCTTTGGCGCTGTAGTCTTGGCGGCCATGGAATCTGCCGAGTCTGCAGGTTTTTTGGCTGGCTTGGCAGCCTTTTTCGCAGTTTTCTCTACCATAATTATTTCCATTATAGCACAGTCAAACGATAACTCAAATCAATCAAGGTTTTGATCTGGTCAGCGGAACAAGAATCGTCGAGCGGGATAGTGAGCCAGTGGCGTTTGTTCATATGATAAGCGGGCAAGATACCGGGCTGATGGAGGAGTTCTTCGAGTAAATCTGGGTAACATTTAAGATTGATAAAGTCGACATTCCCCGGTCGGTCAAGGCCTAGAGTCTGATATTTAATGTTCGTAATGAAAGCGAACCATTTGCGATTGTCGGCATGACGAAAAACTGCATAGTTTGGCGAGTCTTCCCAAGGATGGTCTTGGATAATCCAATCCCAGTAAAATTCCCATGAATAAAGGCTTCGGTTTGACTACGATTCATATATTCATTATAACACCATGTTATAATGAATTCGTGGATGAACGTCCATGGACACCAAAGGTAGCTCGAGCTCACTCCTCCGCTCACTAGAGGTTTCCGAAAAAAGATCGTGAGGTTTGCCTTGAATTTTAGAGGATCAGAAAATAAAAGGACTGTTTTATGATAACTACGGTTATTATATCCGTAAATAAACCTCTTTACCTATGACTGTAGTGTTTTTATCTTCAGTTTTACCTGAACTCAGATGAAGGTGCGCGGCACAGATACTTCGTGCGCAGCGGGCACATCAATCTGACGAATACTGCTGGCACTTTCAGGAACGCTGGCATCAACGGCTATGAGTGGTCGTCGCGTACTTCACCTACCTCGTCGACGCTGGCTTATTGGTTTGAGTTTAACGCTACGGAGTCGCGCCCGTCGTGGGGTCCGAACAATCGCTGGAACGGTCTCCCCCTCCGCTGGTTTTAATATCCGCGGTTCGGTGCCGATCTTTTACAAAAACAACTCCTGCTTATGCAGGAGTTGTTTTACGCTGAGCCGACATTTGTTCTATTAGACTTAAAATCAATTTGGTGAGTCGGGAGAGGCTCGAACTCTCGACACCGGGCTTAAAAGGCCCGTGCTCTAACCAA
>CAYXCA010000010.1:7075-31944 GCA_964463545.1 uncultured Candidatus Saccharibacteria bacterium
TCGAACCTCTGACCTCGTCTACGTCAAAGACGCGCTCTAGCCAACTGAGCTAACAGCCCATTTGTCAACCAAACGCCCTTTGATTATATCACAGAATGTCAGAAATGTGAAGAATTTTACGCTAAATCGCAGGTTGATTATGCTGACCAGCTTTGCTTAATATAGTGCTAATGATGCCAGCGGCAATAACTGTAACTCCCGCCAAAATCAATAGAATAACAGCAATCGGGTTGGCTGGAGTAGTTTGAGATTCCGGCACACCCGTAAGTGGAGTTTCGATGCCGGTGGGAGCGATGTTAACATTTGGGGCTGTGGGGATAACAGTCAATGGCCCTTCGGCAGCATTGGTGCTCTCTGCGGTCGAGGTTTCGGGCGCTGGGGTGAAATTTGCACTAGGCTTTTGCGACTGGGGCTTAACAATAACTGCTGGAGGCGTAGACTGAGGAGTGGTCGGCGTTGATTGCTCGGGCATTTGGTCTTCTGGCTGAGGTAGTGGTTTGGAAACAACAGAATCTTCCGACGGCTCCGGTTTATTAGGAACTAGCGGTCGATTTTCTTCATTATCAACATTTGTCCCGCCACCAATGGATGAATTATTTGCAGAGGAATCCATTGAATCATTGTTACTGTTGTTAGTATCTTCAATAGTTTGATCTTGATCTGGTAATTCTTCACCAGTAGCAAATGCTGAAACTGGCAAAAGTGAAAAACTCAGTACAAAAACTGCCATAAATTTGATAAAAGTTTGCTTGTTTTGCATATTTTCTCCAAAAATCTGCTCCACTTTATGCTATTCTATCACTAAGTTGCTACAACGTCAAATAAATGTACAACAAAAACTACCGGCATTCACTCACTACCGGTAGTTTGATGGTTTTAGTTATAGATTAGCGACGACTCTTGCGATAGACAAGGTAAAGCGCAAACCCGGCAACAGTGCCAAACACGATGAGGCCCGTAATCAGATAATCAACGCGCGAGATATTAAGATCGCCTATTGCAAAACCGGTGTTTGGTGGGGTTTCGGGAAGATTTGGGTCAACCGGTTTGATCAATGCGTAATCTGTATCTAAGGTAATCATCGAGATAAGCGCAGCACCATCTTCGGACTTACCGTCATAAGCGGATACAACAATAGTATATTGGCCGTCGTTCGCGTTGTATTCGGCAAATGGCAGTATCGTGGTGATCGCGCCAGTGGCTGGGTCGATGTCGTCACGAGTTAGTACAAGCGGAACTTCCTTGCCGTCTTTATTAACAAACAGCGGTTTGCCATTTTTGTCATAGACGCTCACCAAGATTTGCTGAACTTCGCCGTTGACTCTGATGCTAGTAATTGGATCACCATTAGAAGAGGGTTTTTCTTCGACTTCGGCGGTCATGGCACGATAACTAAAAGTGATCGTATCCTCTTTGCTACCACCATATTGATCAGTAGCAACTACAATAACTTTGTAATCTTTTTCTCTGGCGCTGTATTTAGTAACGTCCAGATTGATCGTGCGTGTACCATAAACCTGACTGTCGGTTGGCGTAAAATTATCTACTAATTCCCTAACAATTTTATTACTACTATCTTTGTATTCGACGTAGGTTTTAACATTAGTGGTTTCTTCGTAACTATAAGTTACGGCCACATTTGGGTCAGTAACCACGCTGGCATCGGCTGGGCTCGTAATGCTAACATTATTGACGCCACTGCGCACCGTAATTGTGACTTCGGTATTGCCGCCCGCCGATGGAGGCACATCCTCCGCCGCTGCGGCCGGCAAAGCACAGGCTACTGCCGTCATAACACCGACGGCAGCCAAGCCAGCAAAGCCCAAAAGTTGCTTCTTTGTCTTTTGCATACTCTACACTCTTTCTTTTTAGTTTTTGTTTGAATTCGCCGAGCTGCCATCTCGCAGAACCACCACTCGCAATGATGATTATGGCTGCCCGAACTTCGCGAATTCCACTACACGAGAGTGCGGGCTTTACGCTCTTTGCGTTTTCTGATTATGATTATAATCCAGACAATTGCAACTGTCAATAATAAAATTAGCAAAATCATAACGAAAATTGGCATAATTATTACAATGTGAGTTTCGGTCTTAACTGTATCGGCACCAGACACGCGGAACTCTACCTGAAAAATGCCAAGTAGTGGTGGGTTTTCCCAGTTTATATTGACATGATACTCGGTATCTGGGAAAGTAGCAATGGTGCCTTGGTCTAGATGAATCTCTTTGCCAAAAATCGTGTGTGCACTATAACTATAATAAGCGTCAAAGTCGGTGTTGCCGGTGTTTTTGATTGTGGCTTGGGCTTTGAGCGGACCACTCAGAGCAAAACGATCGAAATCATATTCATAAACGTCGGCTGTCTGCTGAGTGTTACCAATGGTGCGACCAGATACTACCATGCCGGCTTGGGAAACTGCATTTACGCCCGTGCCAGTAGTGGAACCACCAAGGGTCTGTGCCCAAATGACGGCATACTGCGCACCACCAGGGACATCTTCTGGCACGTCAATGCGATAGTGAATCGTTTGAGTTTCGCCTGGCTCGATGGAGAATTCTGCTTCTTTGGCGTATACTCCATCTTCACCCAAAATGGTGATCCAGCGCGAAATTTGGGTGTATGAAGTGGAGGCTTCTTCGGAGAAATCTAGTTCATAATTCTCACCTTTAATGACGTAGGGTGAAGAATATACGCGATAACGAAAGCCTTTGGTACCGATGTTTTTGACTTCCATTACGCAGCCACCTTCAACGTCTTTGGGGCACTTGTCGGAATTGCCCTCCAAGACATCGCCGCCCATCAGTGTGACGGTAACTGCGGTGGGTGAGAGTTGTAGCCAGGTTTCTGGTATTTCCTCTTCTTCAGCATGTGCTACTTGTGGTAAGGCTACCGCGCTCGCTATCACCATGATGCCAGCGACGATAGCACTGATAACTTTTTTCATTTTATAGTTTCCTAACTCCAATTAGCGATTACCTGCGATCTTGTCGGCGTGCACGAATACGAGTGACGATCCAGAAGATAGCACAGAAGATGATGGCGATAACGATAAACAGGAACCAGATCGGACAGAGGAAGACGGTCTTTTCCGTGGTAGAAGTTTCGCCAAAGATAGTTACGGTCTGTTTGACGCGAAAAATACCAAGATGAGGTGCATTTGGCCAAGTAATTTCGTTAAAGCGGCGAGTTTCCGGCAAAACTGTTACTGTAGTTGGCTCTTCTTCGTTAGTGTAAATCTCTTCATCACCAAAGAGTGGATAGACTTGCAAGACATACTTGGCAGTTGCGTGAGTGTTACCAGTGTTCTCTACGATGGAAGTGGCAGAAACTGGTGGATTAAACAGAAAACTAGGGACCTTGTTCTCTATGACGGAGCCAGTCTTACGAGTTTTGCCCTCAACATTTGAATATAGCAACATACCGACACGGCGGCTAACGGCAATACCAGAACCCTCAGTGGCACTATCATTTTTTGGGCTGATCTCGGCATAAAGCATAGCATACTGACCGCCTGCAGGCACGTCAGCCGGAACAGTGATAGTGTAGGCAACTTCGGCCTCGTCGTTTGGTTCTACGTGACCTTCGGTTGTAGAAAGTTTAATCCAGTTAGCAATATCAGTATATTGATTATTACTGCCGTAGTCTGGGTTATAATATTCGTCTACGACATAATATGGAGAAACGCCAGTAGTAAAGTCGAAGGCTTGTTTGCCGGTATTTTGGACATGAAAAACGCCGGAATACGACTCGCCTGGTTTAAGTTCGCCAATATCATCACGGGCAGGCGACATCTGAATGCGGTATTCTGGAACTTCATCAGCGTAAACGGCACCTGTGCCAAACAATGCTACTGTGGCAAAAGCAAAAATCGCCACCAAAAGATATTTTATTTTATGAAAAATCTTCATTTACCTCCTTATTTCCCTCCATTATATATTACTGAGCGGCAGAAATCAAGGCAAAGCATAAAGAAAATCCCGCCCCTGCGAGAGGACGGGATCGTGTTATCTAGTATCTAGATTATTTCACAGTTGCAGTGAAAGTCACATTACCAGTGTAAGTACCTTCTGGAGTGGTTTCATCAGCGGCTACGCCGAAAGTAACGTCAGTTACCTCAGAGAAAGGCTTGGACTGACTAGCAACTGATGCGGTTTGGCCGTTAGGATTGATTTCGTCACCAGCTCCGGTAGCATCAGGAATAGCCTTCCAAGTTGTACCATTATCCATGGAATAAGCCCAGCCGGCAGTGCCCTGCGCGAGGCTAGCAGTAGTCTTGATGGAAGAACCAGCAGCCGTACCACTACCAACCATATCGGTGGTGCCCTGAGCCTTCATATTCAAGGAGTATTTCTCGGCAGCGTTGGTAAGCACGCGTACGCCAAGGCTACCCTTAGAAATAGCACCGTTGATCTTAGCTTGATTCAAAGTCAACGTATCATTGGCGACCGTTACGCCGGAAACTTGAGTAACAGTTCCTGGATTGGTGATTTCGATAGAAATCGCACCACCAACTTCAACTACAACTTGAGCGGCTTTTGAAGCAGAAGCACCAGTTGGATCAGCGGCATACGAACTAAGTGGCAATGCAGCAACTCCAAGACCTGCTACTACACCCAATACCGCGATAGCCTTTGACATTTTGGACATAATTTTCTCCTTTTATATTTTGATTTATTTATTTTATGACCTTTGTGATTTTTATTATATAGGACGGTTATGCTTAAGTCAATAGACTTTTCATGCGATTTTTGAGATTTTTTGTAGGTTTTCCACAAGTCCGCGAACAGAGATTATCAGTGGTATAATATATTTATGTTTGATTTTGAAACCGATAACTCAGCCACGCTGACGGACTTCTTCGATTTTTGTCGCAATTTGGAATATGGTTGGGTGGATAGTAAGGGGCGCAAACATCATGAGCCAAATAACTCCCCTGAATACCACTTGCAAACTCCAACCGAAACCATGACGCGGCAGATTGGAATTTGCTGGGACCAGACCAAGTTGCAACGAGCGTGGTTCGCGATGCACAATTACGATATAGCCAGTTACCTTTTGTATTACGATCTAGGAGAAACTTGCCCATCGCATTCGATTTTGGTCTACCGTGACGGTAATCAGTTTTGCTGGTTTGAGCCGATGTTTAATAACACCGCGGTGTATTATTGCGGAATTCATAAACACGATAATCTAGCAGATTTGCTAAATCACTTTCGGACTAGATTTGTGCGCAATGCGCAACTATCTGGGTTTATTCCGAAAGAATTTGATTTTGAAAAATTGCATCTTTATGAATATGGCAAGCCGACTTATGGCATCACAGACACAGAGTTCTTTGTACACTGTAGGCGGGGGAGGAAGATAAAACTGGGGCTGTAATTATAATCAAATCTATTGACCGTGCCTTGTTTGATTTCTATAATATAAGCAGCGAGTGGGCTTTCAATATAAAGGAGGTCCTTGATGGGCGAAAAAGAAAAATTGCTAGAAAAATGGCATCGCGTTAAGTTGAAAACTCATGAGAAGCCTTTGTTGCCAGTTTTCTCCGAACGAGAGGTTTGGTGGTGCGAAGTTGGCGAGAATATCGGTGTAGAAATTAACGGAAAGGGACATAACTTCGTTAGACCTGTTTTAGTTTATCGAAAATTAAGTAAAAGGGCTTTTCTAGGTATCCCCTTGACCACACAAGAGCACATTGGCAGTTGGTTTGTACCGTTTCGCTTTCACGAGAAAGATAATTTTGCTTGCATTAATCAGACGCGATCGATAAGTTCTAAGCGAATGCAGAATAGAATTGGAAAAATTGACGAATCAGATTTCAGAAAGATTCGAGCTGGTTTTCAAAACCTCTATCTATAGCCAAAAAATACGCCCCATGCATCCAGTAGATTCATGGGGCAACGAGATGGCGTCCTCGAAAATTTCGGAAACACGACCTAAATCGTCTTCCTTATTTTCATTATAGCACACTTTTGTAGAATAGTCAATAGGTTTTGTCAACCTTTGTGTCCTTTATTGGCACTAATGTCAAATCTACAGAGGCGGAATAACGTTGTATTTTTTACAACAACCACTATTTTTCGGCCAGAATTTCTTTCAAATACTTCCCCGTTGGAGTATCGGAACGCTTAGCTAATTGCTCGGGCGTGCCCTCGGCCACCACCTGACCACCATGCAGACCGCCCTCGGGGCCCATATCAATGATCCAGTCAGCACATTTAATTACATGCAAATTATGCTCGATGATAATCATGGAGTTGCCACCATCTACCAATTTACCAAGGATACTCAGTAGGCGCTTCACATCATCGGTATGCAGACCAGTGGTCGGCTCATCCAAGATATAAAGGGTCTTGCCAGTATTGCGGCGTGAAAGTTCGGTGGCAAGTTTGATACGCTGCGCTTCACCGCCCGAGAAAGTCGTGGCTGGCTGACCAAGTTTGATATAGCCTAAACCTACTTCTTGAATTGTCTTGAGTTTGGGTAGAATTGAAGGAATATTAGCGAAAAACTCTACGGCTTCATCAATCGTCATATCCAAGACTTCGGCAATGTCTTTGCCCTTGTATTTGACCTCGAGGGCTTCGCGGTTGTAACGTTTACCATGACAAGTTGGGCAAGTGACATAAACATCCGGCAAAAAGTGCATTTCGATTTTGTTTACGCCATCACCCTGACAGGTTTCACAACGGCCGCCCTTAACGTTAAAACTAAACCGCCCAGCCTTGTAGCCGCGGAGTTCGGCTTCGGGCTGCTTGGCAAAAAGTTCGCGAATTTGATTAAACACACCGGTGTACGTAGCGGCGTTGGAGCGCGGAGTGCGACCAATTGGCGACTGATCAATCACGATGGCTTTGTCGAGATATTCGATGCCTTCAATTTTATCGTGAGCACCTGGCACAGTTTGTGCACGGTGAAGGCGCGCCAAAAGTTCATTGGCCAAAATATCATTCACTAGAGTAGACTTACCACTGCCAGACACACCAGAAACCACTGTCATTACACCCAGCGGAAAGTGCACCGTGATATTTTTGAGGTTGTTCTCGCGCGCGCCTACCACGACCAATTCTTGATCTTTCTTGGGGGTACGACGCTTTTTGGGCACCGGAATGGTGAGTTTGCCTGAAAGATATTTGCCGGTCAGTGAATTATCGTTCGCGGCAATCTCTTCCGGAGTACCAGCCGCCATCAAGCGACCACCATTCTTGCCTGCACCTGGACCAATATCAATAATATAATCAGACTCGCGCATAGTGTCTTCGTCGTGCTCCACCACGAGAACGGTGTTTTTGAGGTCGCGCAGGTGCTTGAGAGTAGCAATTAGTTTATCATTATCGCGTTGGTGCAAACCGATACTCGGCTCATCCAGCACATAAAGCACGCCCTGGAGGCCAGAGCCGATCTGAGTAGCCAAGCGAATGCGTTGCGCCTCGCCGCCAGAAAGCGTATTGGCGGCGCGACCGAGTTCCAGATAGCCCAAACCCACGTCTTGCATAAATTTCACCCGCTCGCGAATTTCCTTAAGAATTGGGCCGGCGATCATCGCCTCGCTTTCGGAGAACTGCAAATCACCATTAAGCACCTCGAGAGTAGCGTCTACATCAAGATTACACATGTCCATGATATTAAGACCGTGCACGGTTACCGCGAGGACCGCAGGTTTGAGGCGGGCGCCATGACAGGTTTGGCACTCGTGCACGCGCATAAAGCGTTCAATATCCTTTTTGATAAATTCGCTATCTGATTCACGATGGCGGCGCTCCAAGGTAGGAATGACGCCTTCGTAAGTGCTTTGATAAGTAGCGCCATCACCCCATTTGCCATGACCGCCCACGGCGACTTTATACTTCTCATCGCCGGTACCGTAGAGAATCTTTTGAATGGCGTCCTCGGAAAGGTCACGAATCGGCACATGCACGGAAAAGCCATGTTTTTCGCCCACAGCAGTGAGGCGCTTGAGCCACCAAGATTCCTGAGTGATACGATTAAAGGGACGGATGCCACCCTCGGCGATGGTAAGGTTAGGGTTCAAAACCAGGCTAGGGTCGATTTCCATGCGTGTGCCTAGGCCAGTACAAGTGGGGCAGGCGCCTTGTGGAGCGTTGAAGGAAAATAGACGCGGTTCTAGTTCGGGAATGAGTTCGTCGGGGTGGAGTTCGCAAGCGTAGCGTTGAGAGAAAGTATAAAGCGTAGTGGTATCTGTTTCCGGCGAATCAATTTTGACTCGACCCGCGTCGACGACGCCTGCCGTTGCAGGGTCGTCGCGCTTAGCCTCGGCCGAGCCTCCGGATGACCTCGCAAAATTATTCGCCGAAACAGCCACGCCTATACTTTTTGCCTCGATTGTTGTGGCATTATCGTTAATCTTGAGCAATTTGATAATTCCCTGGCCTAGTTCGAGGGCCTGTTCGATTGAACTGGAGATGCGGCTGAGCAGATCGGGCGAAAGAATAAAACGATCAACCACAATTTCGATGTCGTGGCGGTCGTTCTTATTGAGTTCTGGGAATTCGTCTAGAGCATAGACAATTCCATCAATGCGCACCCGAGAGAAACCCTTGGCCTGATATTGCTCAGAAACGTGCATAAAACTACCTTTTTTCTGGCTAACAATTGGCGCGAGTAACATCAATTTACTGCCAAGCGGAAGTTTCATTACTTCGTTCACGATATCTTCCACGCTGCGACGCGAAACTTCACGGTGGCAGATGGGACAATGTGGCACGCCCACGCGCGCAAACAACAAACGCAGATAATCATAAACTTCGGTCACGGTGGCTACGGTGGAACGAGGGTTGCGGCTGGTAGACTTTTGGTCGATCGAAATCGCTGGACTAAGCCCAGAAATACTATCCACATCCGGCTTATCCATCACGCCAAGAAACATCCGTGCATAACTAGACAAACTCTCCACGTAGCGGCGCTGACCTTCGGCATAAATTGTATCAAAAGCCAAACTCGACTTGCCTGAGCCAGAGAGCCCAGTAATCACCACCAGTTTATCACGTGGAATATCAACGTCGAGATCTTTCAGATTATGCTGCCGCGCGCCGCGGACTTTTATGTAGTTATCATTCATTCGCTATATATTATATATAAAAATCTGCTTTTTAGCAAGAGCGCCAGACCAAAAAACACCCCGAATCTTACGAAACGGAGTGTTTTTGAATTAAACGCTAATTACGCTTCACGATGAAAGCGGCGAGCAATCATGGCGATAGCGGCGCCTGCTACAGCGATCAAACTTGCAATGATAGCAATAGTCTGATTTGGCTTAGCATTGGTTGCAGTGTTCTTGGCGCTAGCAACGATACCAGTGTTTGGAGTAGGAACAACACTTGGCTTTTCGGTTGTGGTTTCGCCTGGAACAATCACTACGCCTGGTTCGACGTTGAACTGGCTGTCATCATCATAACCGCCAAAACTTTCGTCTGGGAGTTCTGGGTTGTCATAACCTTCATCACCACCAAAGCCACCGAAATCGTCATCGATTTGATAGCCATCGTTCTCGCTATCGTTTCCACCATAATCCGGGTCTGCTGGAGCCTTATCGGCAATAATCGCATAGTGGCTAAAGTGGTTGGTCTTGAATGTGACTGTACCGTTCTCGGCGTCACGCTCACTCACTTCCATGCTTTCATATTGATTACCGTTAACGTACATCACGCGGACGGTTTCGACGTCAATATTGACTGGAAGTTTAACTACAACATCGTAGTTGCCCACAAGGCCCGTGTATGCAGCGCCCTTATGCTCAATGGTAATGTCATAGACTACCTGTGTGTTACCTTTAAACTGGAAGTCTGCAATATCGTCGGCCTTAGCAACCTTGACAGCGAGGTGGTAAAGTGGAAGATTACCCCTAACGGCAACAATGTTGTTGATGTCACAAACTTTATGAGATTCAGTTGGGTTAAGGATATCATTGATGACGGCTTCGTCTGAGATGACTTTCTGAAGTTCGGTCTTAATTTCAGCATAAAGGTCAGAGTTGCCATCGGCATCTGCCTCGACTCCGTTGATATAAGTAACAAAATCACTCCACTCGTCATATCCAGCAATGATGATGTTGTTTTTGTTGCCACGATAAGCCCCAGTAATCAAAGAGTTCAATTCAGCAACAGAAGTACGAGGTTTGAAGTTCTTTACTGCCACGCCGGCTTTTTTGAAGTTTGCAAAAACTTCATTTACTTCACCGAGGGCTTTCTCGTATGCATCTTCGGCTTGCGTTAGAGTAGACTGAGATTCGGCTAAGTCAGCCTTAGCAGTACGCAAAGTTTCAAGTTTATCTGCTTGAAGATAAGTCAAATCAAAGATGCGCTTATGTTTGATATAAACAGGATGCAGGGTGGCGTTACCCAAAGAGGTGCGAATGTCGCTAATTGTAGCCCCGTTCTTTAGAACGGCATCGGTTTTAGCAAATTCTGGATCTTTACCGGCCTGAGTTTGAGCAACGTTAAGCGCACGAGCGGCGGCTTGAGTAGCCTCAACATCACCAGCGACGACTGCCTTGATCAAGGTGCGGTATTCATTATAGAATGGAACCTTAGTTTCTGCGTCATCAACAAGAGCAGCAAAATCAGATGGAGTTGGGTATGGCTCTGGAGTTTTCCCCTCGTTCATCAAATCTTTTACCATCGTGGCAAGATTCGTCAAGGTTGATGCGCTACCAATTGCAGTATTAGCGTCTGTAACGCTTGTTTCAGCATTACTAACAGCGCTTTGTGCGTCAGCATAAGCCTGATCAATAGATTGAGCCAGCGTCATCTCAGCACCATTATACTCAACAATGGCATCATATTTAGCCTTGGTGGTCTGAGCAGATTCATAAAGACCATACTTATCAATCTTTTTGATACCTGCAACAATGGCATCAATCTCGTCGCCACTGATCACACTAAGTGTTTCATCAGTAACAGAAGGCGTGCAGCCTTCTGTTACTGACTCAGCATAGATACTGCTGAGCGGGGCAACGACACCGCCAGCAACGTACGCCAAAGCAAGAGCAGCTACTTGACTTTTCTTCATTTTATTCTCCTCGAATTAGTTGATTTACGTACCATTGTACCAAAAAAATCAAAAAAGTCAAGGGTTTCGTGAAAAACCGTAAGATTTACCGTCTAGAATTGCTTTAAGGCTATTTTGCGAGATTTTTTGACATTTTTATCATTTTCATGCTTATTTTTGGCTAAAAATGCCCTCATTTGCGTCCTAGTGTGTACTTTTTTGACGGGTTACTATTTTGCAAAATATTTATTGGGGTGATTATTACACTATGTTTTTATATTTTATCAACCAAAATCACTTTAATAATCGCTCGGCTGCAAACTTTCGTACCAAAGCATGAGTTCTTCTACCAGATAAGCACAATCTTCCACCGATTTACCCGCCCAAGGTTTGTCCGCCGCCAGATCTCTCTGAATATTAGTAAGTTCGGCCATAAACTTAGGCGCTTGGCGACTCAGTCGGGCCAGGCGATATTTTTCCCACTGTTCCACCTCGTCTGTTGCCAGACTTTCGGGGTAATTTTTGGCCTTATAGTGCAAAAGTAGTTCAGGCAAACGCTCGTCAATAAACGGCGGATGAAAATCAGCCAAATCTTCCGCGCCATTATTGCGCACCACTTCGCAAAACCGGCGGTCACGATCGTCCATAAAGCCATCGTATAGCGCCGACTCTGGGTCCACCGCAGGAGGAAATTCTGGGCGATCGGCAATCATCTTCTGCACGCGCTCAACAAATTCCGGATGCGCTTGCAATGATTTAAGATTAGCCTCCACTTGTTCTCTGGTGAATCCAATTTTGTTCCAGCCATCGTCTTTTTCTAGCACTCCTAGGGGCGCCACAGCCGGACAGTGATTATATTGCAAAGTTTTGACAATCGGGAAAAAGTCAACTTTGGCCTGCTTGGGGTTGGCTTTTTGCCATTTGCTACCAAATTTCTCGATATAAGTACCGTCCTGCTCAGCCTGCAAAATCTCATCCAGATTATAACGCAAGTCATAAACCAAAACATTATCGTTTTTGGCCGGCGCAACCGGATAAGCCACCGTGGTTTTATTATATTCCGCCGGATAGCGCCCCGACGAATAGACAAAAGGCTGCGGGTTTTGCAAACTCACCAGGCGCTGCACCGCGCGCCTGCCACGCAAATTATAGAGAAAATCAAAAAGTTGAGGTTGCTTTTGCTGGACTAATTTAGTCACTTCAATTAGCGCCACTACATCCGCCAAGGCATCGTGGGCATGCTCGTGCGAAATTCCGTTGAGTTTGGTGAGGAGTTCCAAGCGATTAGTAGCCTTGCCATCAGGGGTCACCGGCCATTCAATTCCCTCGGGGCGCAGCGCCCGAGTCAGCCGCACCACATCGAGCATATCCCAGCGCGTCCGGCTGTCCTTCCACTGCCATTCATAGGCATCATAAAAATTGCGCCACAAAGTAGCGCGAATAAATTCATCATCGAAGCGCACCGAATTATACCCCATAATTGTAGTGCCAGGGGTGGCAACTTGGTTGGTAAAAAATTGGCAAAATTCACGCTCGGTCAGGCCATCTTGCTTGGTGGACTGCGGCGTGATGCCAGTTACCATGATGGCGCTCGGGCTAGGCAAAGTATCATCTGGGAGAGTCACCAGAATATTGGCCGGCTCGTCAATTGGGTTGAACTCCGTATCTGTGCGCTGACCAGCAAACTGCATGATTCGATCATTTCGCGGATTGAGCCCCGAAGTTTCCAGGTCATAAAAATAAAAACTCTCCTGCATGATGCTAATTATATCATAGAACTGCGTTCTAGAAATAATGGCGTCACCTCGGAAGAAATATTTAACAATATTTCTTCGCTCGGGTTCTTTATCATATCATAAACTCTTAGACATGGCGAAGCCCGCCGAAGTTGGCGGGCTCTCATTTTTATCGCGGCAAGGAAGACAATTTTATCGTCATCGTTCCTATCTGGCTTGCATCCTGCCGGACAAACTTGAGTATCCGTTGCAGGTCCTGTGATGTAATGACGTACTCTACAGCAGGATTACTCTTGCGAGCCTTGCGCAATGCCTTGCGTTCGTCCGGCGCATAATGTAAATACTCCCCCATTTCGCCAAGGTACGCCAGCGTAAGACCATAGATTACCGCCACACCAACCAGGGCGAAGATTGCCACAAAGTCGGCTGTCGCAGGCTCGCCATGGTCGATGCAAAACTGCACCGCACCGTCGAACGACTCTACAAAGAAAAGAGTCAAGATGCCAGCAGCGGTAGCCGTAGCAAACGCCCGCCGAATGAATTTAGCGTGGCGATTGCCATGTAAGCGGTAGCCAAGCCAAGTGGCCACCAGTGCCCCTAATGGAGCAACAACAAACCAAAAATTGAACGTTGACATAAATTATCCCTCCTTTATGCCGTGATTTTAATGACGCAAAACTACCATAAATAATTTGTATTATATCTTGTGCTTATCGGCTGATATTAGATAAACGATATTTCGCATTATATCTCATATTCGTTGATTAATAATAGACAAAAATTATTTATCGTATACTTGTTGATTAGCATATAGGATAAATGGTAGTTTTGCAGTTACGATAAGGTCAAAAACAAAGACCTTATACTTCCATTGTAGCACAGATAGACCAATTTGTCAATACTTTTATGCTTATTATGTGAATTTGGCAAGCGCTTTTGGTGAATTTCGTCTGCTCCCAGTCGTTAAAAACACCTTCGACAGGATGGCTATTCGTTAGCCCTTGACGGCTTTAGTTATTTCTAGTCGCATCGACGGAGAAATTCGTTAATTTCGGTAGCCGCCGCCGCGCCGTCGCCGGCCGCAGTCACCACTTGACGAAGCATTCCTGAGCGCACATCGCCGGCGGCAAAAATACCCGGAACGGCGGTTTCGTGCGCATTGCAGCGTTTGTCGCTACCATGTTTAGCGTGACCAGTCACAATAAAACCATCATTATCCAGTAAGTCTAGTTCTTTAGTGATCTCTAGATCGAGCAATTTCGTCTTTTTATTGACAAGAGTCTGCGTCTTGAGATTTTTGAGAAACTGAGTGGAAGGCTTCTTGCCAATAAAAACAAAAACATAATCGTAAGTATCGAGCAACTCTCGCACTGGCTCGAGATGCTCGCGGATGGTGATATTTGACTGGCGCTCTATCTCGCGCCGAAGCACAGCATCGGCCTTGAGGGTGGAATGAGTAATAAGGTCGATGCTGTGCGCAAGGGGCGCGAGATAGAGCGCCTCCTGGGCGGCGGCGTTGCCGCCGCCCAATACGGCGACATGCTTGCCCTTAGCGAAGTCGCCATCGCAAAGTGCGCAATACGAA
The DNA here is from genome assembly GCA_964463545.1 of uncultured Candidatus Saccharibacteria bacterium. GTDB lineage: Bacteria > Patescibacteriota > Saccharimonadia > Saccharimonadales > Saccharimonadaceae > Nanosyncoccus. The sequence continues at coordinate 21,407 of CAYXCA010000010.1, forward strand.
ACCGGAGGCGTAATCTCGAAACCAAGCGTTTTGGGCGCCGAACCAGTGGCGACGAGCACCGCGTGCGCGCGGACCGGCTCACCATCTACGGTGAGTTCGAACCCGTTAGCATTTTTTGTATCTTCGGGAGCATCACCGGCCGCGCGCACGCCATCGACATCATCAGCGCATGTCGCCGTCGCGGCGGAAGCCGCGGCCTTCGTTGTTTTATCCGACTTTGCCTTGAGCGGCTTAATTTTGGTGCACTCACCGTAAACCAATTCAGCGCCAGCCGCTTCCGCCTGCTTGTGAAACTTCTCAGCCAACTTGGCGCCACTACCCTCAAAACCCGGGTAATTTGCGATCTTGGCAGTCTGGTTCAGTTCCCCGCCAAACGCGCGACGTTCAAAAACCTTGACCGTACGGCCAGCCCGCGCCAGATACAATGCTGCAGTGAGAGCGGCCGGGCCGCCACCAATAATCGCTACGTCAACCATATTACATTGCTCCACCATATAATGCGTAGTAGAGTTGCGTATCAATGGCAGACAACTCCTTATTGAGTTGAACTAACTCGGCGTCTGGCTCTAAGGCCCAGACAATAAATTTGAGCGGCGAATTATAGCCTCCACAGAGTTCCTGCGTATCGCCATAAGCCAGTGGACCAGAAATTGTCAACTGACGCACGCCACCGAGTTTCATGCCAACAATTCCCTGGAGCCAGCCCTCAATCATGCTGCTACTACCGATCATCGGCGCGCTAAGGCTGGTTGGGTTTTCGCTATCATTAAACGAGGAACTAAAGATACTACCATCGGCACACCAACCGATATAATACGCCATATAATCAGTATCACCGTCGCCCAACTCTTTGCCGGTGCCAACCTTGAGATCCTTGGTTTCAAGACCAGCGGCGTTGGCATTAGCAGAATTATACGCTTTGATTTGAGATTTGTAGCCAACGAACTCATCAAAATACTTCGGTGAAAGTGCGCTGCCGCGCGCGGCAATTTCTTGCCCCTTGGCAGTGTATTCTTCTGACAACTGATTAATCAAGGTTTCGTTATCATTGCTACTTGATTTATTACCAAGCACAATCACAACATAAGTCAAAAGTGTGCCCCCAATCAAAACTACGGCTGCTACCAAGATGACAATTCGTTGCCATAAACTGGTTTTGAGCGACTTCTCGTCCATTTTCCTCCTTTTTTATACAATTGTTGCACCAACTGATGCTAGATTTTTGGCGATTTTTTCCATTATAGCAGAAATCTCTGTGGCGTTCAAAGTCTGATTTGGGCTAGAGAATTTAATATGGAACGAAAGATTTTTGGTAGTTTGACCTGCATCTGCTTGATAAATTGAGGCTGGAGTAACGGCAAAATACAGATCTTGTTGACTTAGGCTATCATCAACGGCCTTGGCAATACGGCCAAATGGAGTGTCACTCGCAACCTTGAGCGTGAGATCGCGTTCAACGGATGGGAACTTGGAAAGTTTAACCTCAGTCTGCACTGAGCGCGGAGCAATAGCAAGTTGCTCTAGGCTAAGTTCAAGGGCGGACACTACCGGCTCAAGTTTGAACTGACTGAGCACACGCGTACGGGCCTCACCAAAAGCACCGATATTTTGACCATTCAACAAAAGTTCAGCCGAACGCTTTGGCTCAAGATATGGATGATGTTCTGCAGCCTCCTTGGAAAGCGCGGTATATTCTACGGGAATTCTAAGTTCATTAAACATTGCCAAAATTTGTGCCTTGAGCATGTAAAAATTACTCGTGCCAACAATACCAAGATGGGTCTTGGTGACCGGTGTGCCTTCTTCCGTAAGGCCACCGCTCTTACGCGAAACTTGGTTCATTTCATAAAGTGTAAAATTCTTGTGTCCAGCTTTAAGATTTTCACGAACTTTGTCGAGCAAACTCGGAACAATCTCTGAACGGAAGCACTGCAAATCGGGCGAAATTGAATTAACAATTTGATAACAGTCTTCTGGATCTTTGCCAACCTTGGAAATCAAATCACGATGAACAAACGAGTAAGTCAATAATTCATTCATGCAAAGTCGATCCGAAAGAATTGCGCGCAACTCGTGCTTGAGCCGGAGCATTGCATCCACCTCTGGCGCCAAAAATGGCTTAACTGGTAAAGTAAGCGGGATGTTATCATATCCAAGTAAGCGACCAACTTCCTCGATAACATCTTCTGCGGTGTGAATATCTGTGCGCCAAGCCGGCACGGTAACTTGCAAAACTGTTCCGGCTTTCACCTTAAAGCCAACGTTCTCTAGGGTTTGATAAATCGTTTTTTCGTTATAGTTTGTGCCTAGCAACTGATTCACCTGTTCTGTTGTAATTTTTACAACGATTTCTGGGGTTTCGCCAGGATATTCATCTGCTACGGCGAGTGGCTCAATTTTAAGACGACGTATTGCTTCGGTTAACACCGGAAAAGCCATAGCGGCGGGCTGACCTTTGGTGAAGCGCGTGATGGCTTCGGAGAAAATACCATGCGCCATTTGAGTTTTGCGTAGATGATAGAGCGAAAAAGTAGCACTCTCGAGAACAACACGCGTAGTACTGGCATCGATCTCCGTGTTTTTTCCACCCATAGCACCAGCTAGAGCCACCGGGACGTCATTAGATGTAATCAAAATGTCGTCTGGAGTACACTTGATTGTTTTGCTATCCAATAGTTGCAACGGCTCATCTTCTTTAGCGACGCGCACGATAATTTTGGGAGTTTTGCTATTGCCTACTTTAATCAGTTTATCATAATCAAAAGCATGCAGAGGTTGGCCAGTTTCTAGCATCAAGACATTTGTTAGGTCAACCATTGGGTCGATACTGCGCATTCCGGCCTTGGCCAAAAAGACGGCGGTCGGTGTGAGATATTTGCTTGGCTTATTCTTTGGCAAATCAAACACAGCGTAAGAATAGCGCGGACAGAGTTCAGAATCGGTAATTTGGATATCAAGCTTTACTTGATTACTACTTTTGAGCGCTGATAGACCAGCGAAAACTGGTGGCTCCTGAAAATCGATGCCTAAAATTCCGGCAACCTCGCGCGCAAAACCAATTAAACCAAAACAGTCTGGGCGGTGAGTGAGAGATTTGTTCTCGACGTCAAGGATAATATCGTCTAGACCAAAGACATCAATCAACGAATCACCCGGCTGAGCCATCTTGGGGTCGATTTCGGCAATCTCTTTGTGCTCGGTGTCAAAACCGAGTTCATCTGCACCAGAAAGCATACCGTTTGATTCGTAACCACGCAACTTGCGTACACTCAACTTGAAGTTTTCATTGCTATAAGTTGAGGGCACAATTGCACCTGGCGTAATCCATACCGCTAACATCCCAGCATGGACATTTGGTGCGCCACACACAACTTGAATTAGACCGTTTTCTAGCTGGTCGTACTCCGCGTTATGCACGCCAGCGTCAATTTGGCATAAGTTAAGATGCGTGTCTGGAATTGGCTCACAGGCCACAACTTTTGCGACATAACAACCACGATATTGCGGCGCAAGGTCAATCACTTCCTCAATTTCTACTAGGCGCGAGCCAATCAACTCGATTAACTCTTGGTTAGAAACTGATTCCGGGATCTGTACATATTGTTTGATTGCATTAAGCGAAATACGCATTAAAATTCCTCCAAGAAATCAAGTTTACCAGATTCAAAGTAGCGAACGTCACTCAGGCCATATTTGAGCATAGCCAGACGATCAATACCACCACCCCAGGCAAAGCCATGATATTTGGCGGGATCAATACCGGCCATTTTGAGGACATTTGGATGAATCATACCGCAACCACCCATTTCCAAATAGCCTTTGCCGCCCAGACTGGCTGGCTTTTGAATTAAGAATTCTGCTGACGGCTCAGTAAACGGGAAATATCCAGGTTGGGTTTTGAGATCGAGTTTTTGCCCATAATACGCTTCGAAAAATTGCTTGAGGATGCCAAAAAGTTGACCCATCGTTGCATCTTTCGACACAAAAACTCCTTCACACTGATAAAAAGTGTGCTCGTGCGTGGCATCGGCGTCTTCATTGCGGAAAACTCGACCAGGAATCACCACAGCGATTTGACCACCGTTCTCTAGTTTAGATTTATATTTTTTGAGCGCACGATGTTGCATCGTCGAAGTGTGGGCTGGCGGAATAAACCCCTCAGAAGTGCGGAAAGTATCATAACCATCGCGTGCTGGATGACCTACGGGAAAGTTAAGACTATCAAACATATGGAATTCATCATCCAACTGGCGCGATTCCATCACATCGAAGCCCATATCAGAATAGACCTGAATCACTCGATCAAGTTCAGTCATCAAGGGATGTTTGGTTCCCCGCTTTATCACTGGGATTGGACAATTAGGCGCAGTTGGTGCAGAAATATCTAGTGGCTCTACAGCCAGACTTTCGGCATCAGCCTCAGCGCGTGCAATTTTTTCCAGAAGTTTTTGCTTCTTCTGATTCATCGTACGCCCAAATTCGCCACGCTCCTCGGGCGGTAAAGTTTTGATTTTGGCGTATTCTGAGTTCAACTCTTTGAGTTCGGCTCGCAATTTCTCTAAATCTGACATATATATATTATAGCACACCTAGAGAAATAGAATGCTAACCAGAGAAATTGCCGCTAAGATAATCAAAACAATCCAAACCCAGGTAAACTTCCCGGTCTTTTTGGTTCCCTCTATGTAAGCCGAATCTTCCTCAAAATCTGGGTCGCTATGACGTTCCGTGCTCTGCGCACGCGCGCGTAAGTCTGAACTAATACGACGATTTAATTCTGAATTATTTTCCAAATCTTTTGACACCATAATTCCCATGCAACATTCCTTTTAATAATCTCTTATGTTTAACTTCATGCTTACAATTTTAACATATATATGTTAAAATGAGATGGATAATATCTAAGGAGGTAAAAATGGCAAACCAAAAGCCAAAGAAGGTAGCAAAGAAGCCTTCTACCAAACCAGAGGTCAAGAAGGAAGTTCTCGCTACGCCAGCAGTCCAGACAGCCAGCGCCGAGCCTTCTCTCAGGGGCTTCTTCGCTCGCAAGTGCGACAAGAACGAAAACGTATTAACAATCTTTAAGTCACCACGAATTTGGGGTGCTTTGCTCGGTGAGTTAATTGGAACGATGATGCTTGTGATGTTCCTACTTACCTTGGGTTTGGCGCAGCCACTTTATCTCATTTTTGCTGTGGTAGCAGTTTATGTTGTGACAGTTAGCCTTTCAGGCGCTAATCTCAACCCGCTTGTGACGGTTGGCATGATGGCTACTCGCCGTATGTCTGCAATTCGCGGCATCTTGTACATCTTGGCACAAGTGCTTGGTGCTTGGATTGGGCTAATCATCGTCAATGCCTTCCGTCTTGGTAGCGGTACGGTTGCCGAGTTGCCAATGATGGAAGAAATCACTGGAGAAACCTTCTGGGCAGTAGCCTTGATCGAACTTCTTGGCGCAACCATTATTGCATTTTGCTTTGCTCGTGCCTTGCGCTATGCTCGCAAGAGTCCATTAACTTTCGCTTTTGTGATTGCTGGTGCAATGACACTCGCGATTGTCGTAGCAACTATTATTGCAAACGGTTACTTTGGATTGACTGATAGTTTCATCTTTAACCCAGCCGCAGCCTTGATGTACCAAATTTTGCCAACTACTGCTGATGGTATTGGTGAATTGCTGGGCACTGCCGGCTTGGCTTTGGCAGCTTACGTGGTATTCCCAATGATTGGTGGCGTGATTGGCTTCTATGTTGCTGATTTTACAACCAAACTTTCTGCTGGTGGTTATCTTTGCGATGACGACTGCAGCGCTTGCAGCAAATAACACAGTTGCTCAGTAAAGAATAATGGTGCTTCCTTGGAGGCATCATTATTTGTTTGGAGTGTGTTATAATAACCTTATGGCTAAGAAATTATCCGCGCGACCAGACGTGCATTCTCCAGAAACAAAAGACAACAGTAATCATCGTCATACTATGCCGAGTTATTTGAGAGTTCTATTGTCGGCTGTTTTTCTGGTAGCCGTTTCGGTTTTGTTCACATGGTTTCTCGAGATACGCCACCATATGAATGATGTTGGTGAAACCTGGAACTGGATAATGTCAAACCCTCTGGTCTTTTGGTATAGTTGCGTCATTATGTTTTTAATCTTGAGTTTTATTGTTTCTGTCTGCTGGCGAACTTTTTTTGGAGCCGGACTAACTTTTGCAATTATTAGTATAATAACTTATATACATATGGAGAAATACAAAGCGCGCCAGGCTCCGCTGTTGCCAGAAGATTTCCAAATGGCAAGCAACCTAGGGGAAGTGGCGAGTTTTGTTGATGTTTGGGGAATTGTACGCTTAGTGCTAGGTGTGATTTTTATCCTAATTGGTAGTGGTTTACTGGAACATTATGTACGTAAGTTTATTGGGCGCGATACGTCCGGTATGCCGTGGTGGCAACGCTGGTCAATTATTCCACGCACAACTTTTGCTTTGCTTTCGATGGTTGCCCTGATGATGACAACGAGTTTTATTGTACATCATAAACAAACGGGCGACCAATATGTAAAGATACTTGACACTGATTTTATTAGTTGGAACCAAGTTGGCAACTACCAAAAAAATGGTTTTTTGATTAGTTTCTTCTATAATCTAGGTAGGCTAGAAATGGCGCAACCCGACGATTATAGTGAAGAGCGCATAGACGAAATTTATACAGAATATAATGATCTAAAGAAGGCTGATACTAAGCGTCAGGAACTTGGCGATGTTGTGGATAATATTATCATTGTGTTGGATGAAACTTTTTATGATTCCGAAATTTTGGCAAAGCACTATCCCCATTCTGGTGGTGACCCATTGCCAAATCTGCATAAACTTTTTAAAGAATATCCTAGCGGCTACATGTATTCCCCGGAGTATGGTGGTGGCACGGCTAATGTTGAATTTGAAATATTTACCGGGCTAACAAACTATTGGGCTAACAGTATACAATATATAAATACAGTACCCAAAATGTCGTCACTAGAAAGCGTTGTAAGTTGGGCTCTTCAGAACAATTTCCAGACTACCGCAGTTCATGGCTTTGACGGAAGTGTTTACAAACGCAACATTGTTTATCCCAAAATTGGCTTTGAGAAGTTTATCGATATTTATGACCTAGATTACAATGAATTAGAAAATGGTCAGGGTTTTTTGAGTGACAGTTCGGTCTATCGACAAATTCTGGATATTCTGCATGATTCAGACAGCAAACAAATGGTTGGCGCTTCAACGATGCAGAATCACACGCCGTATGATAGTGCTGGCTATACGCGGTTAGATTATAAAATTACAGGCATATTCCCTAACGAAGACTTGGAGCATAGTTTCCAAAGCCTGCATAATGCAGACAAATATTTGGGCGATTTTATTGAAGAACTAGATAAATTAGACGAGCGAACTGTGCTTTTGTGGTTTGGCGATCACACCGCAGGAATCTTGGGGGCTTATACAACCTCTCCCGACAAGGTTGACACTGATTTAGCGCATATTACACCTTATTTTGTCTATGCTAATTTTGACTTAGAAAACGAGTTATTTACCGAGGATGAAATCAAGCAGCAATATGCCGAACAAAAACTTGATATCAAGACTAAGGGTGTTAATTTGCCGACTACTACGCCAAATTGTCTAACCAATACTTTGTATAATTTATTGGGAGCAGAAAAACCCACTCTAATGTACCTACTAGATAAAGTTTGTGCGACGGAACCAATTTTAGCGCATGCTTATCTTGAGGGACAAACCTTGCAAGATAATGCTATTTTGCACGACTATGAATTAGTGAATTATGATATACTGAGCGGCAAGCGTTATTGGTACGAAAAATAACTGGAAAGTTAATTCTTGGGAAATAAAGGTGTTTCTGGGCGCTGAATAATATCGGTATTGCCAAAAATTTGATAAATTCGAGCTGCGGTGTCGGGCAGGAATGGTTCTAATAACTGTGCAACATGAACTAGTTTTGCAACCAGTTCGCGCAAAATTTGTTGCGCCTGGCTAAGTTCGCCGCGCTTTGCCAATTCCCATGGTTTAGATTGGTCGATATCCTTATTGAGTTCTCGTACCTGAGTCCAAATATAGTCAAAAGCCTTGGACAACTCAAAATTTCCCATCAAAGCAACGTATTCCGGCTCTAAATCCTTATCAGTAGACGCCATTCCTACTACGCTATTTTTGTTGCACAACGTGGCCAAACGCTGAACGAGGTTGCCTAGGTCATTGGCGAGTTCATTGTTATAGGCTTCGTCATATTTCTCCCAGGTAAAATCAGAGTCGACAAAAGTATCAATATGGCGCGAGAAATAATAACGAAACGCCTCAAGGCCATGGCGGTCCACAACTTCCATTGGGTCAATAACATTGCCCAGACTTTTGCTCATTTTTTGGCCATCGCTCAAGACATGTCCGTGTGAAACCAAAGTCTGTGGCAAAGGTAGACCAAGGCCAAGCAAAATAGCCGGCCAGGTGATCGCATGAAAACGCAAAATATCTTTTCCAATAAACTGTGCCGTAGCCGGCCAAAAATCGGAAATATCTTGGTCGGGATAGCCTAAGACCGTAATATAATTTGACAAAGCATCAAGCCAGACATACATCACTTGAGAATCATCCCCTGGCACTGGCACTCCCCAACTCAATTGTTTTTTTGGGCGCGAAATTGAAATGTCTGGCGTATCTTCTAGCAGATGTAACATCTCTTGTTTGCGAAATTCTGGCAAAATTCTCATTTTACCACTTTCAATTTGCTCACGAATTTCATCTTTAAAGTCAGACATCCGAAGATAATAATTTTTTTCAGTTAGCCGTTCATAAGGTTTTTGATGGTCGGGACAAACACCGTTAGTTTCTTCGTACTCTTTTTGCGTAATAAAGCGCTCACAACCTTCACAATACCAACCGTCGTATTCCGCAGAATAAATATGCGGCGACAACTTTTGCCAAATCTCTTGGCAGCGACGTACATGCTCTGGATCCGTCGTACGAATCACATCGGTATAACTGATATTTAGTTTATGGATAAAATTTTGAAACTTTTGCGAATTCTGCGCAGCATACTCCTCAACGGGCAAATGATTTTTTTGCGCTGTGCTATAGACTTTATTGCCGTGTTCATCTGTACCAACTTGAAAGCGCACCTCGTCACCTAGGTTGCGCCGGAACCTAGCATAGGCATCCGACAAAAGATAGTCCATGGCGTGCCCAATATGAGGGTTACCATTAACGTAAGGAATTGCAGTACAAATATAAACTTTTGACATAATCAATGTAATTATAGCACAAAAAACAGGCTACCGAAATAGCCTGTTTTGAAATTTATTCGACTGAGCAAGTATAACCGGCTGATTCGTATAGACTACGCACCGCGCTTAATGAAACGGAAGCGCTACTATTGCCAAGACCATACATCAAAGTAGCGGCGTCGCTTTCGGAGAAGGCATCACGGCCAGAAACAATTTCGATGTCAAGATTGCCACCCTTTAGATCGTAATTCACGGCAAAAGAATTATCGATAGCAGAGAATAATTCGGATTGCGCGGTAGCAAAACTATCCTGCGCAGCACTTGCTGCACTTTCATCGGCAAAGCGCATTGCATATTCCATACTAACAGCACGAAGTTCGTTATTAGTATAACTAGCGACCATCGTTTCGGAACCCATTGCTGGTGATTCCGCGCCAGCATAACCCGCAAAATCGGTTTCGCGGGAACAAGTCAGTAATTCAATGCGTGCGTTCGACTCTTCATTCGGAGTTTGTGGCACATAGACAATTTTAGGATTGTTAATAGCATGGATCAATAGCACCGTCAGAACAATCGTTGCTACCAACAAAACGCCCGAAACAACACACAGGATAATCATAAGCGGGCTCATCTTGGCTTTGGCCTTTGGCGGCACGGCTGGTTGGAAGGATGGTTCTGGAGTCATACCAGTAGCACTTGGCTCTGGAGCGGGGGCGGAATGCGCAAAAGGGTTATACGGTGCGGGAGCAGGCTCCGCCACAGGCATAGCACCGGTGGCAGTCAAATCGCCTGGCATTGCTCCGCTCATCGGATCAGGATTTACCGGTGGAACTGAAGTAACACTACCAATGGAACCCGGAACTGGTGCGGCCGGAATCAACGGCTCATCAATTGGCGCAGTCATCACGGCCTCTGGCGCGGTTGCTCCAAGTTGGTTCAAGTCCATGACGCTGGGATTTGAACCAACAGCCAAACCAGCAGAAGTCAAATTATCTTGGGCAGAAGCCAAGCCGTCAGCCATATTCAGCCCACCTGCACCAGCCATTCCATTACTGGTTCCGGTTCCCGGAGCGCCTGGGTTTGTATTTAAGTTGTTATCTTCAGGGTTCATTTTGCCTCCCTTTTTTGCGTGTTTTCCTGTGCGTTATGTTAATACAATTTGTTACTATTTTAACGCTTATGCTTGATATAATCAAGACTTTTTCGCAAAAAGGCTTAGTGTAACAAACCAGAACAATAGAATAAGTAGTTATCTACATTATAGAAC
>CAYXCA010000011.1:0-26579 GCA_964463545.1 uncultured Candidatus Saccharibacteria bacterium
GGCATCGCCGGCGCATCCAAAACCACCGGATCGAGTATCCGGTGGTCGGTTATTGCTGATTTGGCTCTTGCTTTTTTGAGGTGGAATGTCTATACTTTAAGTGAGGTATGGGGGAACCAGAGTTTTATAGTCCTTTCTCTGTCAATGGGCGGGGAATCATACTTTTATTTGCTGAGGATGGAAGAAACAGCGGATAAAAGAACATTAATAGGAGGTTAAGTATGAAGAAGAGAAAGAGGCCTTTGTGGGCTTGGATGGTGGCGTTTGCCATGGCGGTATTGCTGATGACTTCATCGGCAATAGATGTGCAGGCAGCGGAATCTGAAGTAGCCGAGGGTGAGGTAATTGATGGCGAAATGACCGCTGAGGAGATGCTGCGAAGTATTTTTTCGTTGGAATATTATGCAGAGCATAATCCTGACGTGGTGGCGGTGTATGGCTATAATTATGACGCGCTCTACCAACATTATATCGGTTGTGGTATACATGAAGGTAGAGATGTGAGCCCGATAGTGAATTTGCGGCTCTATAGAGATTGCAATGCGGATCTTTTGGCGACATATGGTGACGATTTCATGGGTGTGCTTTTGCATTTTACGGAGAGTGGCATCAGTGAAGTAGCCAGTGGGCTGCGTCAGCCAATCGGAGTGCGTTTTGATCCAGTGGCATATATGGAGGACCATCCGGAAGCAAATCTTTTAGCCAGTGGTGATATGTTGAAAGCCGCGGAGTTGTTTATCTATGAAGGCATGCCGGAAGGAGAATGGATAGCGCCGGATGTGGTAGAAGACGTCAAAGAAACCGAAACAGTGTCAACGAATAGTGTTACGGCGACAATAAGTACGTTTGTAGCAACGGAACAGCCGTCGGAGAATAGTTCATATTCTGATGACTCGTCTTCTGATGATTCATCTTCCGACAGTTCATCTTCTGATGAAGAAGTGAGTCGGCCTGCAGAAACAGAGCAACCGAGTATACCGCCGGCACCGTCTTGCAACCATGCGGCAGTGATCTGTGGTGAGAAGTGCGATGTGTGTGGTGCTGTGATTGGCCATGATTTTGGCGAGAGCGGTACGGAGCCTTATTGTCGTAAATGCAATGCAAACTATGTGCAGGTTAATGGCTGCAATCATCCAGAGTGGAATGGCGGCGCTTGCGTTTATTGTCATAAAGTTGACATGTACTATCATTTGCATGATACTTATCATGTGGATGAGTTTTGTCCTGATTGTGGTTATCAGGGAACACTGCTGTATAACGAAGATGAGTGCCCTGGCCATGAGTATAACGACGATGGTGTTTGCAGGAAATGTCACGGTAAGAAAGCGGGAGAAGAAGTGCCACCCGTGGAAAGTGATGATTCAGAGCCAGAGCCTAAGCCGGAACCCGGAGTGGGGAACGACGATGACAAGGCTGGTACGGATACGAATGATAACGGCGATGATACCAATAATACTAACGATGGCGCCGATGTGAAGGATGATGATCCTGATGTAACAGATGGGTATGGCGCTGTTGACGGTAGTACGGAATAAGATGTAATTTTCCTCTATACCTCCAAGATTTAGAAAATACGGTTGACGGAAGTCGGCCGTTTTCTATTTTATGAGTATGATTCACAGGGGAGATGTGTTATAATGGGTAAAGGTGGAAGTGTGTCCGAGTGGTTTAAGGAGCACGCCTGGAACGCGTGTATACGGGCAACCGTATCGGAGGTTCGAATCCTCTCGCTTCCGCCAGGAAGTAAAATCATCATGCCGCAGGTATGGTGATTTTACTTTTCTGTAAGAAAAGTGTAGGGTTCGAACCTAGGTTCGTTATCGAGCGCAGCGAGATTGCTGTTCCTCTCGCTTCCGCCAAAAAACTGAGTCAAAATGGGCTACTTTGCAAATTCTATCTGCGTTCGCTCGTCCTAAGACGCGCTTCACTTGATAGAATACAAATTAGCCTCATTTTGTTCTCAGATTTAGACATTTTGAAAATTACTGTTTCTCTCGCTTCTCTATATGTCCTAATACAGTACTAAGGCAGCGGAGGGGATAACCGTTATAACGATTATTTGGGCCATTTATCGGAAGCACTGCGGTATAGAATGCTAAGTTATAAGCACTAGGAACAGATTCATCGTCATATCGCGTATTGGAGCCACGCAATGACCAATTGTAACCGTTCTTGCCAGCAATTTTGAAAGTATCTGCAGCAGTAGCCGGAACTATATACCCGCTGCGCACGAAGTTGAACTTGTAACGCGGTTACAAGTTCAACGCGCACTCACATCTGTTAGTTCTGACAAAATCATCTTTTATTAACGCTTGTGCTTGCTAATTTTTTTCATTTTGTGCTAGGGTGGATATTAGAGCAGGAACTCTATGACGTAACTTTGGTCGATGACTATAGTAGTTTAAGAATGTAGAAAGGGTGAGTATGAAGAAAGCCATTTTATCTTTGGTACTTCAGGTTTCTGATGACACTAAAATAAAAGTTGTTCTTGATCATAAGATCAAGAACAACTAACTTCCTAATGCTTCCATTTTAACACTTTAACTTTAATCGTCAAGAGGGACTGCTCTTTTTCGTGCGCAGCGGAGTAATAGAACCAACTGTATCTGGAGGAACGCTGACTAATGTTGGCAAGATTGGTTATAATAGAACGTCACGTGGGACTAATACACGCTATGACGGAGTGAGTGTTCCCAGTGCTTACTATATGTTCTTCGATGTGTCGTCAGTTAACGCATCGCGTAGCAATCATCGCTATAACGGTTTCCCCCTCCGCTGCCTTAGTACTGTATTAGACAATATAGTGAAGATAACTCTTATCGTTTTTGTAGACTTGTGTTATGATGGAAATAAGAAGTGTGGGCAAAATTAAATTAAGGGAGGTGCCCAATGTTTAGAAATAAAAAATCAAGAAAACCATGTAAATACATTTTTGTGACCGGTGGTGTGCTTTCCGGTGTGGGCAAGGGAATTACTGCGGCTTCGATCGGGGCGATTTTGAAGGCTAAGGGCTATAATGTATCCATGCAGAAGTGTGATCCGTATTTGAACGTGGATGCAGGGTTACTAAACCCGGTGGAGCATGGTGAATGTTTTGTGACGCACGATGGCAAAGAAACAGATCTTGATCTGGGACATTATGAGAGGTTTTTGGACTTTGAAACGAGCAGGTATTCTAGTGTGCTTTCGGGTAGTTTGTATCAAGAGTTGATTGAGAAAGAGCGGTCAGGTGGGTTTCACGGTAAGACTGTGCAGATGATTCCGCATTTTACAGATTTAGTGCAAGAAAAAATCGCCAAGGCTAGTGAGAAATCACAGATTCATATTGTGGAAATTGGCGGTACGGTGGGTGATTATGAAGGTCTGAGTTTTATTGAGGCAATTCGGTTGTTTGCGAATCGTGTGGGACGGGAGAATTGTTTGTACGTGCATGTGGTGTATATTCCGTGGCTGAATACTTCTAAGGAATTGAAGACTAAGCCGGCGCAGAATGCACTTAAGGATATGCAGGGCTTTGGAATTATTCCGGATGTGGTGGTGTGCCGTTCGGAAAAGCCGGCACCACGTGAGATGTGTGAGAAAATTGCAAAGTTTGCGGGGATACCCGGGGAAGCGGTGTTGAATTTGCCGGATATTGAGAGCGTGTATGATGTGCCGTTTAATGTACTGAAATCAGGCGTGTTGGAGATTTTGAACAACTTTGTTGGTAATAAAAAGGCGCCAGACATGAGGCGTTGGCAGGAGTTTTCGCGCCTCAGGGGTAAGAAGTGGGCCAAGACGGTGCGTGTGGGCTTGGTGGCAAAATACGTAGGGAATGATGATGCTTATATTTGTGTGACGGAGGCTTTGAAGGCGGCAGCGGCATGGAATAAGGTGAACTTAGAGATTGTGTGGATCAACGCCGAAACGGCGACCAAGCGCGATTTTGCGAAGGTGGATGGTTTGGTGGTACCAGGTGGGTTTGGTGTACGGGGCGCAGAAGGCAAGATTAAGGCGGCGACTTATGCTTTGGAAAATGATGTGCCGTACTTGGGGCTTTGCTTGGGTATGCAGATGGCCTGTGTGGCGGCGGCGCGCAAGGGTAAAGTGCGTGGTGCTAATTCGGAAGAGTTTGGTGCTGGCGCGGGCGAGAACGTGATTTATATCATGGAAGACCAGAAGGGCAAGGAATCGACTGGTGGCACAATGCGGTTGGGTGATTATCCGGCGGTACTGAAAAAAGAGAGCAAGACGGCAAAGATTTATGGTACGACAGAGGTGACTGAGCGCCATCGTCATCGCTACGAGGTGAATCAGGACTTTTTGCCAGCAATCGAAAAAGGTGGTTTGGTGGTGTCGGGCACATCACCGGATGGAAAACTGGTAGAGTTTGTGGAAAATCCAAAGAACAAGTTCTTTGTGGCGACGCAAGCGCATCCAGAGTTTCGCTCGCGGCCACTGAATGTACATCCGCTGTTTATGGAGTTTGTGCGGAGTTTGAAGTAGGCTTGCGGGGGGGGGGGCATTTTTTGTGATATACTAAAAACAAAAATAATTTATGGGAGTTTATATGAAAAAGTCGACGCGTGTGCTGTGGGGCTGTGCCTTGGTAGCACTAGGGGTGATTTTGGGTATAAACGCGCTGGGAATTGCACATATTGATATTTTCTTTCCGGGGTGGTGGACACTATTTATTATTGTGCCATGCTTTATTAGCCTGTTTGGTAATGATTCGGACAAAACTGGCGATGTCATTGGAATTATAATTGGTGTGTGTTTGTTGCTGGCGTGTCAAAATGTAATTGCCTTTGGAATGCTGTGGAAACTTTTGGTACCAGCGATTTTGGTGGTAATTGGGATTTCGATTATCTTTAAAGATACTTTGAAGGGCAAGGTGGTAAAAGAAGTAAAAAAGTTGCATGGTAAGACTAGCGATAAAGAATATTGGGCAACTTTTAGCGGACAGAATTTGAACTTTGCAAAAGAAAAGTTTGAGGGTTGCCGTTTGGAAGCGGTTTTTGGTGGAATCAAGTGTGATTTGCGCGAAGCGAAGGTTGAGGATGACGTTTTGATTCGGGCGAGTTCAGTATTTGGTGGAATTACGATTTATGCTCCAGAAAATGTGAATGTGCAAGTGATCTCGACGGCGATGTTTGGTGGGGTTACCAATCGTCACAGCAAGAAAGAAAAGGACGAGTCCAAGAAAACGATTTTTGTGGAAGCAACTTGTATCTTTGGTGGGGTGGAGATTAAATAATGAATACAGCACAACGGGTGATTAAATATTGTGCGATTGCTTTTGCAGTGCTTTTGATTGGCGGAATTATTTCGGCGCTGGTTTCGGTAGTGACGTTGAGTTATATGTTTGACGATTGGCATAATGACCAAACTTTACCGCCTGATGTTAGTGAAGTGATAGAGGTGGGGGAGGTGACGCCAGATAATTTGACTAGTCTACACATTGATGTAAAAGTGGCCAATGTGGTGATTGAACGCGGGGCAGAGTTTAGGCTGGAAGCGAATGAGGACGTAATAAAGACAGGTCGTGGTGATAACGCGCTCTATGTGCAGGAGAAAGATTTTAATATTTTGACGAACTGGGGTACACAAAGGCGAGAACTGAGAATTGTGTTACCGGAGGAATGGCCAGAACTAGGAACTTTGCGCCTGAATGCTGGGGCGGGCAAGGTGGAAATTCGCGATGTGCGCGTGCGCAATTTGGAATTGGAACTGGGCGCAGGAAAGACAGAAATTACCAATGTGGTAGCGACGGAGCGAGCAAAAATCAATGGCGGAGCAGGCTATTTGGCGATGCACGAGTGTGAATTAAGAGATGTAGATTTGGATATGGGAGTAGGTAAGGTGGAATTAGGGGCGAAGTTGTTGGGTAATAGCGAGATTGATGCTGGAGTGGGGAAACTGGAAATTAGTTTGCGTGGTGCGGCAGAGGAATATCGAATTAAGGTAGAAAAAGGTTTGGGTTCGATTACGCTGAATGGTGAGAGTCTGGGCGATGGTGCGGTGCGAGGTGACGGCACAAATTTAATTAACATTGATGGCGGCGTGGGGGTGATTGAGATAAAGACGGAATAGACTTGTAATCTCTATATGTCCTAATACAGTACTAAGGCAGCGGAGGGGGAAACCGTACCAACGTTCATTTGGGCCATGGGATGAGTCAACTGCAGTAGTAAATTCAAGTTCATAAGTATTAGTAGTGTTACTACCGTATGACGACTGATTATAGCCATTGAGGTTAGCGTCCCTAAAAGTAGCATTATTAACACCAGGTAAGTTTATGAATCCGCTGCGCACAAAAAACTAAGTCACTTCGTGCGCAGCGGGAACATTATTCTTGCTGATATTGGTGTTCATAAGTTTGCTGGTATTTATGGCTATGGGTGGTCGTCACGAAGTTCGAGTACACTATGGAATGACGAATCTGTTCCTAGTGCTTATAGCCTCGCTTTTACTGCTACCGGAGTAAATTCATCAAGTGGTCCAGGTTATCGCAACTACGCCTATCCCCTCCGCTGCCTTAGTACTGTATTAGATATATAGAGGATAAATGTGATATAATAATAACTATGAAAGAGATGCAGGTGCAACTGGAGCAGATAGTAAAGCGGCTTTTTGATGCAGATTTATCGGTGGAATTGACGGTAGCGCCGGAGGATACAGGTGCAGATTATGCGAGCAATGTGGCGATGCGTTTAGCCAAGGTGGCTCACAAGGCGCCGATGGTGATTGCGGAGGAGATTAAGGCCGAACTAGAAAAACAGGGAAATGGCTTTGCGGTTACGGTGGCAGCGCCGGGTTTTTTGAATTTTTCACTGAATGATGATTATTTTACTCAACAACTTGAGCAGTATGCTGCTGATAATACTATATCTACCGATGGCAGAATTTCGGGCGGGGCTTTGAAAAACGGAAAAGATTCCGTTTTTGCTCGGCTTTTACAAAATTCACTAGGTGGATATTTTGGTAAAACTGTGGTGGCAGAATTTTCGGATCCAAATCCATTTAAAGTTTTGCATGTAGGGCATTTTTATACGTCAGTAGTGGGAGATGCGATTTCTCGCCTCTTAGAATTGGCCGGTGCAAAGGTGATTCGGGCAAATTTTGGGGGAGATGTGGGGTTGCATGTGGCAAAGACGATCTGGGCGCTGTTGCAAAGTGGTTATTCGTCTGATGATATAACAATTGAGAAAATTGGGCAGTGTTATGTGGAGGGGACAAAGGCTTATGAAGATGATGAGGCAGCCAAGGAAAAGATTGTGCGTTTGAATAAGGCGGTTTATGCTTTGGCAGAATTAGGAGAAGAGCGGTCGTTTGAACGTTTGGAACTGGAGTCGTTGGCAGAAAATTTTGGGTTTTCGACAGCAGAAATGGCACAAGTGGCGGAGTTATACTGGCGGGGGCGTGAGTTGAGTTATCAGTATTTTGCCGATTTTTATGCGCAAATTGGCCTGAAGTTTGATAAGTATTATCCTGAATCGACAGTGGCTGGACGTGGCCTCAAGGAGGTGCAGGAGCACACTGGGAGCGTTTACGAAGAGAGTGATGGGGCGGTGGTGTTCCGGGGGGAGAAGGTTGGTCTGCATACGCGGGTGTTTATTAACCGTGAGGGTGTGCCAACCTACGAAGCAAAGGATGTAGGGCTAATTTTTACGAAATGGGATGACTGGCATTTTGATGAATCGGTGGTGATTACAGGAAATGAACAGAGCGATTACATGAAGGTGGTGCTGGCGAGCGTGAAAGAGTATGCGCCTGAGTTGGTGGAACGGACGCGCCATTTGACACATGGGATGGTTAAGTTGCCAGGTAGCGTGAAAATGTCCTCGCGCAAGGGGAATTTTTTGAAAGCCGTGGATGTGCTAGAGATGATTCGGGGAGCGCTGGAGGCGGAACGTGGGTCGACAGATGAGAAGATTGTGCTGGCGGCGATTAAATATGCCTTCTTGAAGTATCGAGTGGGCGGAGATATTGTATTTGATCCAAAAGAATCAGTGTCGGTGAGTGGAAATTCTGGGGTGTATCTGTTGTATTCGGCGGTGCGGGCACAGAAAATCTTGCAAAAGGCGGAAATAGGGGATGTGAACAAAAAAGTTATTCAGGAAGAATCAGAAAAAGAGAAGGAATATACGCGTAGGCTGAGTAAAAAAATTGTTCAATATGGCGAAGTTGTCAGGGGCGCAGTGCAAGAGATGGCACCGTACAAGATTTGTAATTATTTATACGAATTGGCGCAGGAGTTTTCGCGATTTTATGAACACGTGCCAGTAGCAGGGAGCGCATGGGAAGCGGAACGTAAGATGATTGTGCGGGCATATCTGAATGTGATGGTGCATGGCTTGGGACTTTTGGGCATTGAAGTGCCGGAGGAGATGTAGGTAGAGGGTATGAAGCGAGCGAAATTATTGTGGGTTGATCTGGAAATGACAGGGTTAGACCCAGAAAAAGACCGAATTTTGGAACTGGCGGCGATTGCGACTGGCTGGGGTCTGGAGCCGATAGCGGAGATGACGGCGGTGGTGAAAGTGCCAGAGAAGTTGATGAAGGAACGAATGGTGGGGGAATTTTGGGAAAAGAATGCTGAGAGTAGGGATGGACTGATGGCGCAAAATGCTACCGGGGAAAGCGCGACAGAGGTGGAGAAGAAGTTGTTGGAGTTTATGGACCGATATTTTGGTAAAGAAATAATTCTGGCGGGGAATTCGATTCACCAAGACCGTAAATTTATTGATCGGGAATGGCCGGAGGTGGCAAAGCGTTTGCACTATCGTATGCTGGATGTGAGTGCGTGGAAGGTGTATTTTGAGGGGGCGAAGGATAAGAAATTTGTAAAGCGTGAGGCGCATCGAGCATTGGATGATATCCAGGGCTCGATTGAGGAACTAAAGTGGTATTTGAGTTTTATGAAGGGATAAGAGATGGACTTGACAAAAGTTAGTGGCATTGGTGAATATACAGAACAGAAGCGTAAGGTGAATGACAATGAGGAAGATACACTGTTTTTGGTGCCAAATGGGAAAGTATTCTTGGTGGTGCGGCCCAAGACAATTGAAGTGCGTTGTGATAGCAAGTTGAGTAAAGTCTTACGTGAAAAGTATGAGAGTGTGATGGAAAGCCGTTATTTTGGTCGGGGTGGGATAGAAATTGTGTCGTCTGGCCAGTTAGAAGACACTGATTTGCAAGATTTGGTGCGGCTAAGTTACAATTTGACGAAGGGATTAGCGGAGTGATTACCAAGGCGCAGAAAAAGTGGATGCTGGGAGCGATTGGCGTGTTTTTGGTAACGTCTTTGCTGGCGATTATAGTAAACAGTTTGAGTCATGGTTGGCACTTCGGATATTCAATTAGTCGGTATGTGGGTTTGGAAACTTGGAGTGCAGTGGTGTTTGCGCTGGGGAATATTGTGGTGGCGGGGTTGTTTGGAAGATATTTGTATGTGGTGGGTAAGGCTTGGCGGATGCCGAAGTGGTTTTATATTCTAGTAATAGTGGTGATTGTGGCACTTTTGGGGTTATCGGCTTGTCCAATTGGGTATTTTGATTTGCCGGGAACAGAATATGGTTCTAGTTGGTCAAGTCAAATTCATCAGGTTTGTTCGAGGTTGATGTTTGCCTGTATGCTTGCGATGGCTTTTGCATGGCAGTGGTGTAGTGCAGCGAAAGATAGTTCGCGTCGCTGGTGTGCGGTGTTTGTGGTGTATGGTGTGTTTTGTGCGGTGGCATATCTGCTGAAACTAGATTGGTTTTTCCGTGCAACGCTGGTTTTTGAGTCGACGTATATTCTGGGGTTTATGGTGCTGAGTTTAGGTTTGCAGGGGCAAAATGTAGTTAAAGAAAGGACAAAAGATGGCAGAGCAGAAGCCGAAAATTAAAGAACAAGTTAAACAGCCACCGCTAGGCGCGATTGCGCGCAAAGTGACCAATAGTGCGTTTATCAAAGAGTTTAAGGAGTTTATCAATCGGGGTAGCGTGGTTGATTTGGCGATTGGCGTGGCGGTAGGTGGAGCGTTTACGGCGATTGTGAAATCTCTGGTGGATGATATCATCATGCCGATTACGAGTTTGTTGGCGGGAGGTGCAGATTTTTCTGCGCTCGCGATTGACATTCCAAATATTTTTGGCGCGGATACTGTAGCGCACATTGCCTATGGGAACTTTCTGCAGAATGTAGTGAATTTTTTGATTATTGCGTTTGTGGTGTTTGTGATTGTGAAGTTTTTGAACCGAATGAACGCGGATACGGCGCGTGCAGAAAAGATTAAGGCCGAGGCTGAGGCCGAGGCTAAAGCCAAAGAAAAAGCCAAGAAATAATTAATTATTGTTGTAGTTTTCGATACTTTGATGGATGGTTTCTAGGCTGGTGTGGAGGTTGGTGAGGATGGCTATTAGATTGGCATCCTTGGTACGTGCCAGGAGTTGTGAAGTTTGAGCGAGTAAGAGTGAAACTTGCAGGCCAATTTGATTGTCGTAATAGCGGTCAAGTACGCCGTTGAGTTTGGCATTATTGAGTGATTCATTGAGTTCGTTGATGAGTTGAGTTTCTGATGCGGCGGTTTTTTCGTCGAGAACGAGGATATTTTTGTCCTTGCTTTTGGTTGTGAGGTAACTGGAGAGTTGATTGGAAGCGTTGGTGAGGATGGCAGACAGAGAGGCCGTGATGGCGCGGAGTTGAGAAGATTTAAGGCTACGATTATAGGTGGTGAGGACGGTATTGAGGTTGGTGGTGCGGTTATAGAGTTGCTTGGTGAGGTCGGTAGTTTTGTTGTTGAGGTTGCCAAGCATGGCGCCAACTGCCATAAGCAAGAAAAAGAGGACGACGCCGGCTACGCTGAGTTTGATAATTAGGCTGGTTTTGGGGTTGGTAGAACTTTTGCGTTGCTTGACCGGGCGATTAGACTGGGAAATTTGATTGAGATACTCGAAGTTATCCATAAGGACATTATAACACATAAGTTGTGTTATACTAAAGATATGGAAGACGCGAAAGAAGAAATTCGGGCGCGGTTGCCGGTAGAGGACGTGGTGGGTCAATATATTGAACTGAAGCGGGCAGGACGCAATCTTAAGGGGCGTTCACCTTGGGGTGTGGACAAAACGCCAAGTTTTATGGTGTCGCCAGAGAAAGGAATTTGGCACGATTTTTCGGCAAACAAGGGTGGTGACATTTTTAGTTTTGTGATGGAAGTAGAGGGAATTTCTTTTCGGGAAGCATTGGAGAAATTGGCGGCGCAGGCGGGTGTGGAATTAAAGCGCTATGGTGGTGGCGACAAGAAAGTGGCCGAGCGAAAAAAGCGGATGAAAGAAATTTTGGAATTGTCTTGCCGGTACTATCAGTTTTGCTTGACAAAAAATGAGAAAGTTTGCAAATATGTGTTTGAAAAACGGAATTTAACTAAGCCGACGGTGAAAGAATTTCGGATTGGCTATTCACCGAACACGGGGAAGGCTTTGGTGCAGTTTTTGACTAAAAAAGGTTATAAAATGCCCGAGATGGAGGCCGCTGGGGTGTTGAATCAGTATAAGGGTGATTTGTTTCGGGGGCGGATGATGGTGCCATTTATTGATTCAGCAGGAGTGATTGGCTACACGGCGCGCATTCTGGATAAGGGTGAGCCAAAATATTTGAACACGCCAGAAACGCTATTGTTCAATAAAAGCCGGTTTGTGTTTGGCTTGGTGCAGGCGAAGGAGAGCATTCGCCAGAATGGTTTTGTGGTGATTGTGGAGGGGAACATGGATGTGATTTCCTCGCATCAAGCGGGAGTGAAAGAGGCAGTGGCAACGAGCGGGACAGCGATGACGGAAGGGCATTTGAAGATGTTGTCGCGTTTGACGGGCGATGTGCGGTTGGCGTATGATGGCGATGCGGCAGGGGTGAAGGCGACGGAGCGGGCGATTATGTTGGCTGGAGATTTAGGGATAAATTTGAGCGTGATTTCCGATTACCATGGCGCGAAAGATCCAGATGAACTGATTCAACGTGATCCGAAGTTGTGGCAGGATGCCGTGAAGAACTATCGACCAGCGGTGGACTGGTTATTGGATAAGTATGAAGAGAATTTGGACTTGAATTCTGGCCCGGGGAAGCGGGAATATGCGGATCAGGCAGTGAAATTGCTAAAAAATGTTACGCATTTGGTCGAGAAGAAGCATTATATGCAGTTGGTGGCGCGAAAATTAGATTGTAGTGTGGATGACCTGCAGATGCAAAACTTCGCTGAAACGCCCTCTAAACGGCTAAAAAAGGCTAATTTGGAGGCATCTTCGGATGTTTTGACTGGTGTGAAGGATAGTTTGCAGGCAATTGTGGTATATGGAGGTGTGACTGGGGTAAAGGGGGTAGAGGTTCCAGATGATGAGGTGAAGTTGACCGAGTTGGAAATGATTTTTGAAACTCGCTATAAAGATTGGGATAAAATGGCGCTAGAAAAAGAAGCCAAGGCATTGCTCGCGCGTTATAAGATGGAAATGGGGAAGCAAGAGGTAGAAATGCTGAATGCGGAGTTGGCAAAGGCCGAAGAAGCGGGAGATGAGGCTTTGCAGGCGGAGATTTTGCGGAAGATTATGGTGCTGAAGCGAGGGCAGGGTGCGTATTTTTAACCTTGAGTTTTGAGGGAAATTTAGTATAATGTGTTGTAATGGATGAAGATACAGAAATTATAAATGAGAAAAATTTAGGGTTGGGGCTAGACCCTGGTGAGCCACTGCAAGATCCGGGTGCGGACGAGTTGGCTGAGGAAGATGATTTTTCGGATGAGGAACTGGCGATTACGGCGGACAATGTGGATGCGTTTGCGGACGATTCGGTGCGAATGTACTTGCGAGAAATTGGTAAGATTCCGCTTTTGACACAGGAAGAAGAGCTGGAGTTGGCTAATCGTGCCTTAGAAGGCGATAAAAAGGCTAAGGATAAATTGGCTGAGGCAAACATGCGCTTGGTTGTGAGTATTGCTAAGCGGTATGGTGGGCGTGGCTTGGATTTTTTGGATTTGATTCAAGAGGGAAATACTGGGCTTCTAAGAGCAGTGGAGAAGTTTGATCCAGGCAAAGGATTTAAGTTTTCGACTTATGCCACATGGTGGATACGGCAAGCGATTACGCGGGCGATTGCCGATCAGGCGCGCACGATTCGTATTCCGGTACACATGGTAGAAACGATAAATAAGGTGCTTCGGACTACGCGGCGGTTGACGCAGGAGCTGAACCGTGAGCCAACCAACGAAGAAATTGCTGAAGCGATGGGCATGGATGTTGATAAGATTGAATATGTGATGCGCATTAAGCAAGATATTGCGAGTTTGGATGCTAGTGTGGGGCGTGATGGTGATGATGAGGAATCGGTGTTGGGTGATTTTGTGGAGGATTCGGAGCGAGATTCGCCAGAGGATGCTACGGCGAATCAGATTCTCAAGGAGCAGATTGCGGAGATTTTGACAACTTTGTCTGAACGTGAGCAGAAGATTATTCGTTTGAGATTTGGAATTGGTGGGGGCAGGCCGCATACTTTGGAAGAGGTGGGGAATGAGTTTTCGGTGACACGCGAGCGTATTCGTCAGATTGAGGCGAAGGCATTGTCGAAATTGCGTAAGCATAAGCAGACAAAGAAACTACACGGATATTTGAAATAGGAGAAGAAGATGCTGGGAAGGCTGAAGAAATTGATGACAGTGGCAGTGATGGCGGTTGGAGTTTTGGTGCCGGTGGCATCGGTAGTGGTGAGCGAGCCAGTGATGGCGGCTTGCGCAGGTGATGAGGTTGATACAAATTTGTTTGGCTGCGTGCCAGTTGATGAACAGGGAAGCGGAATTAAGCGGTTATTGAGTCTAATAGTGACGGTTTTGCTGTACGGTATTGGTGCAGCGGCAGTGGTCGGTGTGGTTTGGGCGGGTATTTTGTATCTGACAGCACGTGACAATGAGGCGCAGGCGGCCAAGGCAAAGACGCGTCTGATAGAGGTAGCGATTGGTTTAGTGGCTTGGGCGATGTTGTTTACACTTTTGCAATGGTTGATACCGAATTTTACCGAGAATACGCTAGACACTTCGCGCATTGTGATGGATAGCGTTTTGGTTTAATGTTGCGCAAACTGATTATTGTATATAACCCACGTTCGTCGCATTATGGGGACGTGCAGCGGGAGGTGATGGCACCGGCTAGGCAGTTGAAAGGTTGGTTGGTGGGGAAGTATGAGTTGAAGCCGACAGACGTGGACGATAATGCTCAGTGTTTAGCAAAATTGCTGAACGATGGTGATTTGGTAGTGGCGGCGGGTGGTGATGGCACGGCGTCGGTAGCAGTAAATGGAATTATGCGGTCGGGAAAGGATGCGGTTTTTTCGGCGTTGGGCTATGGTAATTTTAATGATGTGGCACGAATGTTGGGTATCAAACGGCCGGTGGAATATGGCGATGAATATGTAGGGGGAATTGCGGAAATCGCGCAACGATTTGAGGAGGGAAAAATAGCGGAGATTTACCCACTTGAGGCAAGGGTGGATGGCAAGGTTTGGCGGTATGCGCCGTGTTATGTGACTTTGGGGATGTTTGCGGAGTCGGCGGCAGTGCTGAATAACGCGCCGGTGCGGAAAAAGTTGCGTACGGGCAAAAAGCATCTATTATTCTCTCTGTGGCAGTTGGCAAAGTGGTATTTTGGCAATCGCAAGCGGGAGTTTTTGCCAAGGATAGCGCTCGCACAAACAAGAGATCAGTTGAGTATAGAAGTGAAATTGTTGGGTGATACTACAGATTATTTGGCGGTGAATAGTCCGCGAGTGGCAAAGTTGATGCGTGGTGCAAAGTGTGCAAAGCAGCCGAAAGGATTTTTGAGTGTTACGGCGCGTTTGGGCGGTTTTTGGCGTTTGATTTGGTTTATGGCGCGGAGTGTGTTGGTGCGCATACCGGGGAAGAAGTCCGCAGGCGATATAATAGAGTTTGAGCAACCGAGCAAGGTGATGATTCATGCTGAGGGGGAATATCAGGAATTGGAAGACGTTAAGAAGATTGAAATCAAAAAAACTAAAAAGGTTTTGAAAGTTGTTCATTTTTAATCAAGTTTGTTAGAACTGGACGTCTTTTAAGATTTTTTTGGTACTATTCTTTAAATCTTCGACGTTACCGTCGTTGATAATATAATAGTCGGCGATGGCGATCGGGCCACCTTTTTCCATGTTCTCGATTTCACCATAATCACGTTCGCGGATGGCTTGAGCGTCAAAGGGGCGGTCGGGGCGCTTGGCGATGCGTTCGTAGCGCAAAGCCTTGGGGGCAACAATTGCGATTAGGGTAAGGGCGCCAGGAAATTCGTGTTGAAAAGCACGATATTCGGTCCAGGAATAAAGCCCGTCAAGCACGATGTGCTTTTGTCCGGCTTCGATGAGGTCTTTGGCTTCAGCGATGGCTTGGCGGGCGACCCAATCTTTGCCCTCGGTGGCACGAATCATCTCACGGAAGGCTTTTTCGCTTTTGCCATCAGGAGTGCGTTCGATGCCGCGTTTGGCCATTTCTTGATAAATCATGTTGCCAAAGTGAATTTTGGGGAAGCCAAGATTAGCGAGATAGTCAACGACGACTGATTTGCCGCTACCGGCCATACCAACAATAGCGAGAAGTTTGATATCTTTGTTCATAGAGATAATTATAGCATGAAACTGCGTTATGCTAAAAATACTATTATATTAATAAAGTGCTATAATGATTACGTATGATATTGATATATTATACAGTAGTTTAAGAGGGCGGACATGGTTTTCAGGAGGATGATATATTCATGAAGTTTTATCGTAGGAAGAAAAGAATAACCGCTGGCTTAATGGCGTTGATGTTATCAATTGTTGTACTTTCTGGCACCGTCTTTGCGGCCACCACAGGATCAACGTCATGGAATCAGCAAGCGAATAGCAGTATTAAATGGGGAGAGTCGCATTTTGTGCCGACTTCCAATCCTAATACCGGCAGTGTCATACTTTCTGGAGTCGCTTCATCGTCTAATAGTAGTACTTTTACAGTAAAGCTCTATTGCCGGAGTGGGTGGCTCTATTCTAAACTTGGCAACACTTATACTATTACTTCAGACTCAACAAGGCGTTTTGATCCCACTACCAACAAATATGTAGACGGTCAGCCTTTTAGGTTGGTATGGCCGGCAAATGTTGAGGCAGATTATAGAGTGGAGTTTACTTATGCGAGCGGTAATAAGCGAATAGTTCAACTTAACGACCTTAACTTTTATGCAAGATGAAATGTGCTTTTTATCTAAGTATGGTGTAATTTAATTAAAATGCATATTTTGTCTTAAGTGTAAAGTATTGTAACTTATATAGTCCGTCTTCTTTGGCTTATGACCTGCCTATAGGCAGGTCGACACCATAATAAATAATTATTTGCGAGATTTCATGCAATTATTAGACTTCTTTAAGTTTTCTCATCGCGAACTTACTGCCTTCCGTACTCGCAGTGTTGCTACGATTATTACCATTGGTGTTCTCTTTAGTGTTTTGCTTGGCGCAACTTTTATTTTACAAGGTTTAGAAAACGTTGTTATGCGTTATGCTAGCGAGCGTACGAATAGTTTAGTTTATCTTGCTAGCGACTACGATGATGGGCGTCGTCCAGAACTTATACTAGAACGTATATTGTATTACGACGGGAAAGTCGTAGAAATTCCGTTAGAAGATATTGCTAATCTGGGTTTTACACCTCAATATGTGGCTGTTTTCGATAATTATCTCAACGCCTATGGTTATTTTTCTCGGTTAGACGATGGCAATTTTGACTATTCGCCACAGTACTACCACATCTCTGAGCTCTACACTAATCAAATGAATGTTCATGGTTATTTTTGCCATATCAATAAAAATATTCGTCCAATTCTAATTATTCTACTCATCGCCGCTGTTATTATCCTTACTTTTACTGTTGCGCACCTTATTACTCAAAATGCCTTCAGTATTTCTCTTTATCGATCACTTGGTGCCACACGCCTCCAAATTTTTGGTATCTATTTTGTTTACCTTTTAGAACTTTGTTTTTATGCTATGCTTTTTGCTATAGTGACAGCATTTATTTTAGCCGGAATCGCCACTGTTGCTAGCTGGTCATATCTTCAAACTACTCTTGCTGAAGTCTATCCAGGTACTGTGGCTTATCCACCCGTTCTTATTGGTTTCAACTGGCAATGTGTTTTTATTATTGTTACCATCTTTGCTGCTGCCCCTTGCGCCTTTTTGCTTTGCATTGACCAATTTTCTACTAAAAAACTTGCCATACGTCTTAAAGGAGATTAAATATGCGTATTACTGATATTATTTACCTGGGCTGGACGAATCTACGTTCACATTTTGGGCGCAATTTGCTTACCATGGGTATTATTGGTGTTCTCTTTTGCCTTATTTTTTCTGTTCAGCTTTGGTTTCAAGGCTTAGAAAACTATTATCTCGCCTATGCTGGAGCTAATATAAATGGTGCCGTTATTATCTCCACCAATCCTCAGATTCCGTATGCTGACAATTATGATTCTGAGGGTAATTATATTCCAGAAATGCTTAGTCTCGAAGAAATTGCCCAAGATATTACTATCCATGGTGGTACTATTCTCGATACCACTAACAGTGAAGTTGGGCTTGTTTTACCAAGAAGCCTAGTTTCTAGCACTATACCAACAGATATCCCAATTGGTGTCGTTCCGATTCTCTTACATCCCGAAAAAGCTTTACACCTTACTGAGCGTGAGTGCCCTTCGTATTTTAACAGTGTCGCTAGTAAAATCCGATTCTATCAAGACATACGTGCGCAGATTATTGGTAAAACCTTCGAAGAAAATGGCGTTAAATACTTTCCAATTGATTTCTCCACTAATGGTTTTTGCAGCTATACCCTTTCCTTTAACAATCTTGACCGTAACAATTATAGTATTCTCAATCCCTTGCTTGATATGCTTATTACTCCAAATAGCGAAACCATCATTATAGATGGCTTTGATAGCCTACCATACTCTGACGATCAAACTAGTATTATTGCTATTTTTTCCGATACTGCTACTGCCTATCGTTATCTCATGCAGGGCCGTGGGCTTTTCTCTATGGTAGAAATACCTGAACATGAGGTTGAATATAGCGTATCCACTATTGCTGGCACTTCTCCAGAAATCATGTTTATTTTTCGCCTCATACATTTCTTTTTAAATATTGGTTGTTTGATACTTGTTGTCATTGCTATAATCATTATTGTATTTACTAGTATTCGCCTCATCGATCAAGACAAACGCATCATTCGACTTTATCATTCTTTCGGTGCTACTAAACGTCAAGTTCAGCTTGTTTATCTTGCATACTTTCTCGAGCTTATGATTGGCACAATTATTTTATCTTTTGGTCTTGCTAGCCTTATAACCGTGCTCTATAGTTTCTGTAACCAAGCCAATCTCTCTGCACTATTTGTGACTGGATTTAGCCTAGCAGAGGTCCCAACCATTATCCTGTGGGGCATGAATCCAGAAATTTTTCTCTCCGTTAGTATACTGCTCCTTCTGGCACCGCTTTCAATCTTTGTTAATAACAAACGCTTTTGAGCTAATTTCGGCTCATAGAATTATAGTATAATATGCTTATGGCTAATAAGTTGAAGTCTTGGAATGTGTTGAGTTTGTTTTGAAATAATATTATATTGGTGAGTTACGAAACGATTAAAGGAGGAATAGACCGTGACAATTAAGCTCAAGAATGTTAGCAAAGTTTATGGTAAAAAGACGGTTTTGAGTGATGTGGATCTAGAGATCAAAACTAATACTTTTGCTATGCTAAAAGGTGTGAGTGGCTCGGGGAAGTCTACGCTACTAAGCATTATTGGTGGAATTGAACCAGCCAGTGCTGGAGAAGTGGTGATTGATGGGCAAGATGTTAGTGACTTGAAGGGCAAGGCGCGAGCGGACTTTTATCGTCATAAAGTAGGTTTTATCTTTCAGGGGTTTTATTTACAACCACAGCTGACGGTGGCGGAAAATATTGCTTTGATGGGGGTGTTTGCTGGAATGCCTAAACAGGAAAGGCGTGAGCGGGCGAAAAACTTAGCTGAAGACTTGGGAATTGGCGATGTATTAGATATGCTACCGGCGGAGATTTCTGGTGGACAGGCAGAGAGGGCTTGTGTGGCAAGAGCAATGTTTATGAACCCGGAGATTATTCTGGCAGATGAGCCAACGAACAATCTTGATCCAGAGAACGCCAAAAATGTGATAGAGATGTTGCAGAAGATTTGGCGGGATACAAATACTACGATGATTGTGGCAAGCCATGATTCAATGGTAGAGAAATATGCTTCGCAAGTGATTAGCGTGAAGGATGGGCGAGTGAGCAGTGAAGTGAGAGCGGTGACGTGCTAGTAGCGTCGGTCTCTACGTGCTATACTGTTTATATGAAGCGCTTAGTGATTATAGACGGAAAGTCAGTTTTTTATCGGGGATATTACGCGATGGGGGCGCTTTCGACGTCGGATGGCACGCCAACGGGGGGAATTTATGGTTTTGCGGCAATTGCAATGGAAATTGTGCGGCAGTTGGACCCTACCAAGGTAGTGGTGGCGTGGGACTCCAAGAGTTCTACAACGAAGCGCAAAGAGATTTTCCCAGAGTATAAAGCCGGGCGGGTCAAACCGGGCGCAGATTTTTATGCGCAGATCCCGTATCTTAAAGAGTTGATTTTGGCTTTAGGTTGGAGTTTTGTCGAGTGTGATAATTACGAGGCAGATGATATTATTGGCACTTTGGCTTTGCAGGCGGATGAAGCGGGTGATTGGGAAACGATTATTGTGTCCTCGGATCTTGATATGTTGCAAATTGTGGACGAGAACACGCGGATGTATCGAATCTTGAAGGGTTTCACAAATCTGGAAGAACTGGATGTTCCAGGAGTAGAAGAGAAATATGGCATCAAAAAAGTGCAGTTTTTGGATCTCAAGGCGCTTAAGGGGGATACTTCGGATAATATTCCGGGAGTGCCAGGGGTAGGTGAGAAGACGGCGGTGAAGTTGCTGAAAGATTTTGGTACGCTAGAGGGAGTGTATGAGCATCTAGATGAGGTGCAGGGTGCTACGCGGAGCAAGTTGGCGGCGGGCAAGGAGAGTGCTTTTATGTCGTATCGGTTGGCTAAAATTATGACAGATGCACCAGTAAAATTGGAAGATTTGCCCGATCTTGAGATTGATCGTACACGAATTTTGGATGCGTTGAATAAATTGGAATTCCGGTCGATTGCGCGGAAGTTTTTTAGCCAATCTAAACAGCCTAAGCATCAGCCGGAGCAGGGTGGTTTAGATGTGGGTAAAGTGGAGGTTTCGGTCAAAGAAGGGCGAACTGTGGCTAAAAAGATTCCGAATGTGGTAAATTATAGTCAACAGACGTTGGAAATTGTGCGAGAATTGCCAGATGGTATGTTGGTGAGTTGGGATGTGAAGGCTTTGATGCACAAAAATGCCGAAGTGGCAGAGAAAGTGCTAGCCGGTACGGAATTTTGGGACTTGGGACAGGCAGCGTTTTTATTGAACCCTCTAGAGCGCAATGTTGACCAGACTGATGAAAAGGAAGCCTACGCCCGACAAAAAGAAGAATTTGCCGAGCGGCCGGAATTATACAAGATTTACACAGATTTTGATTTGCCGTTGATTCCGATTTTGTATAAGATGGAAGATTATGGTATGCTGCTAGATATACCGTATTTTGCTAGGCTGAAGGACGAGTTTGAGTTAGAGGTGAGCCATTTGGAACAGGTGGTGTGGGACCTAGCGGGAAAGCAATTTAATGTGAATTCGTCAGTGCAGTTGGCGGAGGTGCTGTTTGTGCAGTTGGGTTTGCCAACCAAGGGAATTAAGAAGACTGCGCGTGGTTACTCGACTGGTGCGAAAGAATTGGACAAGTTACAGGGGTATCACCCGATTATTCGGGCGATTAAGGACTATCGTGAGGCGGCGAAGTTACTGTCAACTTATATTGCGCCTTTGCCAGAGTTAGTGGATAAGAATCATCGAATACATACGACGTTTAATCAGAATGTGACGGCAACGGGGCGGCTTTCTTCAACAAATCCAAATTTGCAGAATATTCCGGTGCGTACAGGAGTGGGGAAGCGAATTCGAGAAGGCTTTATTGCGTCTGAAGGTAAGGTGTTGGTAAGTGCGGACTATTCGCAGTTTGAACTCAGGCTGGCGGCAGCGTTAGCAAATGATGAAGCGTTGCTTGAAGATTTTAATAAAGATGTTGATATTCATACAAAAACTGCAGCAGAGGCGTTTGGTGTGCCGATGACAGAAGTGACTAAGGCGCAGCGACGGGCGGCCAAGGTGATTAACTTTGGAATTCTGTACGGTATGAGTGTGCGTGGGCTGGCGGAGGCCGCCGATATGAAGTATAGTGAGGCGAAGGAGTTTATTGAGAATTACTTTGTGGTGCGTAAACGTATAAAGGAATATTTGGATAACTTGCTGAAGAGCGCTAGGGAACAGGGTTATGTGGAAACAATGTTTGGGCGGAGGCGGCCGACGCCAGACGTGCTTTCGAGTAACTTTATTGTGCGTACTGGTGCAGAGCGGGCAGCGCAGAATATGCCAATTCAAGGGACGGAGGCAGATTTGATGAAGCGCGCCATGATTCGGGTAGATGAGGCTTTGAAGGAAAGAGTGCCTAAGGCGCATATGGTAATGCAAGTGCATGATTCATTGATTATTGAGTGTGATGTGGCAGATCAGAAAGTGGTGGCGGAGATTTTGCAACAAGAAATGGAAAATGTGGCGCCAGAATTGCCAGTAAAACTAGCCGTAGAAGTGACTACTGGTCAGAATTGGGGTGAATTGTAAGATTCTTGCTCTACTTTGACTCAGTGTAGCGGTAAGTATAGGGCAAGAGAGTGTTAGTATAAAAGAGTTTGACGTCATAATTGGTACGTAGTTCTTGAACTTTGTCGAGAGTGTCGACGGTATAGGTAGCAATGGTGAGGTCAGCATCATGCCAAACTTTAGCGTTTGCTGCGTCAACCCAACTATAGTGAGTAGTGATTACCTTGACACCAGAAGCAATGGCAAAATCACGTACATTCTCAACTGTCCAATTAGGATCTTGATATAAAGTATAGATGACGGAATGCCAAGGGTACAGCGCCATAACCCAGTCCAACATTTCCGGTGAATAAATCTGGATAATCAAACGATTGAGCACAGAGGGGTCACTGGAGTTTTGAGCGTATGTGATGATTTGCGAGAATTCTTGTTCGACGTTGGGTTGATCGGTGTATTTTGAATCGGTAATGACATAAACGTCGGGGTGTTCAATCATAAGGTCGATTAGCATGCGATAGTCCATAGTGTGGTATTTTCCGTCATAGAGAAAAGAGAGGAAGTTTTGGGTGGTAAAAGCAAATTTGTCGGAGGGGCGGATGTGATTTTCCCATTCGTATGCTGTGTGCAGGAGGACAACATCGCCGTCGTCGGTGAGAGAAAAATCGGCTTCAAAAAGGCGCTGCCCAGCGTCGTAGTTGAATTGAAAGGCCTCGTAAGAGTTGGAATAGGTGGAACCCTGAATACCACCAAGGGCGTGAGCGATGTAAGGACCTTTTTCGAGCCAAGAATAATCAAAATTATATGGTTTAGTATTGCCGGGGATGGTTAGATCAGGTTCTAGAGTTTCTGGGTTGGACTTAAAGATTTTATCGCGAAAGCCGAAGATGATCCCTAATGAAAGGAAGACAAGACAGGCGCTGCTGATTATGGCAATAAGGGAAGATTTCTTCATGCTTGTATTATAGCATATATGTCCTAATACAGTGACTCCGGCAGCGGAGGGGGAAACCATTGAAGCGTTCATGTGGACCGCCAGACGAGTAGACTGCAGAATCATTGAAAGCAAGATAGTAACCGCTAGGGCTAGTAGTACCATTAGCATAGGTAGACGAACCGCGCGAGGCCCAACCGAGGCCGTTTTGACCAGTATACCTAAGAACGCCGGTAGCGATAGATAGATTGAAAGCGCCGCTGCGCACAAAAAAGAAGCCTTGCGCTAAGCACCCGAGTGCGCCCTGCAAGGCTTCATCTATTTTTATAATATCACGCCAACTCCGTGATGTCAATGATTTCTCCTCGTTTTGTAATCATTAGCATTCTTTTGATTCGGCTATTTCTATATATTTGCCTAATCAAAAATCTTTGAATTTGGTTACTAGGTATCTTTTTTACTCGGGAAATATCTATTATTATATTCGCAGATTGTTTAAGGGCGTCACGTATCATGTGCTCCAATGTATTGGGGTTAAAATGTTCAGGCGATTTAATCTCAAACTCTACCCCATTTAGCAAAATATCTGCTGTTCTTGTATGGCTTTTAGGAATAAATTCTACTTTATGCCCAGCATTTGACAATATGCGAGCCACTCGCATTTCGTGCGGCCAAAGTACTATACCACTAGGAATAATAATTTTGCCCTCTGTCTTATTCATTTCTACAGCCTAGCATAAATCAAGAAAAATTAGCAAACATAAGCGTTAATAAAAAGTTATTTTACTATAAATAACAGAGATAAACTCCTTTTGAACTTGTAACTGCGTTACAAGTTCAACTTCGTGCGCAGCGGAGTCATCACTCTGACGAATACTGCTGGTACTTTCAGGCGCGCTAGCCAGTGGGGCGTCGATTGGTCGTCGCGTGGCTCGAGTACGCGGTATGATGGCGTGACTACCCCTAGCGCTTACTACCTCGACTTCCCTGCTACTGGCGTACTCCCGTCGGCCGGCCCGTACGATCGCTACCATGCTTTCCCCCTCCGCTGCCTTAGTACTGTATTAGACATATAGAGTGGGACGAAACGTGCTATAATAGGGGTATTATGCCAGAGTTACCAGAGGTAGAAACCGTGCGGCGGGGGTTGAAGCCATTTATATTGAATAAAAAGATTATACAGGTGATTCCAGAGCCAGGAAAGGGCTTTTATGGTAGTGTTACTGAGGTGAATAATTCGACAGTTGTTGATATTCGGCGTAAAGGCAAGGCGCTTTTGATTGATTTAGATAATGGTAATACTATGATGATACATCTGCGGATGACGGGTCAGTTAATTTGGCGCGGTTTGTTATCTCGGGCTATTGCGGCGTCAGATTCTTCGGTACGCGCTCACCTTACGTCAAGTACGGCTCGCTTGCGTTCCTCGAATCTTCCTAGCACTAGTTCCGAGATAACTGCGCCTTTAGACGATGCGGTGCATGCAAATTTTGCGGCGGGGCATCCGAGTAAAAATTTTACGAGTGAGTTGCCAAACAAGCAAACCCGAGTAACTTTTGTGTTTGCAGATGGTAAATTATTTTTTAACGATCAGCGTAAATTCGGTTTTGTAAAAGTTTTGCCTACGGTTGAGGTGGAGTTGGATAAATTTATTGCTGAACTAGGGAAGGAACCTTGGGAGATGGCGCCGGATGAGTTGTATGAGAAGTGTCAGCGCCATGGGCGGTCGCCGATTAAAGCAGTGCTGCTTAATCAAAAATTGATCGCGGGGTTGGGCAATATTTATGCGGATGAATCACTTTTTTATGCAGGTGTGCATCCGGCAACTTTGGCTGGGATGTTGACAAAAGATCAAGTAGCGAAGATCTTGGAAGGGGCGTGTAAAATAATGGACGCAGCAATTGATTCAGGCGGTTCGACAATGGCAACATATGTGCGTCCAGATGGAAGTACGGGAGATTATTTGGAGAAGTTTGCACAGGTGTTTCGGAGGGAAGGGCAGAGATGTAACCGGTGCGGGACGATTATTGAGAAGACGCGGTGTGCGGGGAGGGGGACGCATTATTGTCCTAAATGCCAGAGAAAGGACTCGTTATCGTGATGAATTACGGCGTTAAAAGTTGCGACTGCTCAGTCGCGGTATGCCAAATACCGCTCCCTCCGCTGCTCACTTTTGCCTTGCACTTCATGCACGCTAACTTCGTCCTAGTATTACCTGTTAAAATGGCTCTAGGAGTCACGGAGAGCGCGTAAAAGCCTATGCTAAGTGTATTTTGGGGTGAGAACCGCCTGGAAGCAGAAAAGGCTGTAAAACGCGCGCTAGGCGTTGATTACGAGGTGTTTGAAGGCGAGAATTTGACCGTAGCCGATCTGCCTAGCATATTTTTGGGAACGTCGCTGTTTGGTACGGAAAAACGTCAGATTTTGCTAAAAGAATTGGGGGAGAATAAGGAAGTTTGGGAGAAGATCCCAGATTATCTGGGGACAGAGCATGATGTGGCGATTTGGGAGAGCAAGATAGACAAGCGTTCGGCGGTATATAAGGCGATGAGTGCGGCGCAGGTGAAAATGCAGGAATTTCCAGCCAAAAAGAACCCTGATGCGAATGTGGTGTTCAATATTTTGGATATGGCAATGAGAAATGGTTTGTTGGCCGTGAAGATGGTGGAAAAAATTGAACAGGAGCAAGACCCGTATATGTTTTTTGGGCTGCTGGTAACGCAGACGATAAAAAAGTTTGATAATCGAGCAGGGAGCAGGGAAAAACGGTTGCTCAAAGAGTTATCGGTGCTTGATATGCAAATGAAAACGACCTCAGTGGAGCCGTGGCTTTTGCTGAAGTCGTTTCTGCTTAGGGTTTCTGATTTTTAAGCGTTTTTGGCAGTTGGTTTGACGCCGGCAGTCTTAGCAATTTTGGCTAAAGAGGCTTTGCGACGAGAAGCGGTATTCTTCTTGAGCAGGCCTTTTTTGACGGCTTTGTCATATTCGGACTGAGCCTTGGACATATTGGTAGTAGTTGGCTCAGCCCTGAATGCCTTGAGGGCATCTCGGATGTCTTTTTTGATTTGCTGATTGTTAGCAGTACGCTTCTCTGCCTGACGGGCAGCCTTTTTCGCAGATTTGATAATCGGCATTGAGTTTTCCTTAGGATTAATTTAATAATTTGACTTACTTTAGATGATTATACCTGATTACGCGAAAAATGTAAAGAGTTTCCACTCTATATATTTAATACAGTACTAAGGCAGCGGAGGGGGAAACCGAGCCAGCGGTGGTCTGGACCAGCGGACGGGCCGACTGCTATACCGAATGCGAGGTAGTAACCGCTAGGGACAGCAGTACCACCGACGCGAGTAGATGAACCGCGCGACGACCAACCGTAGCCGTACTGGCCAGCGTACCAAGACTTACCAGTATCCGGACCGAGGAGCCCGCTGCGCACGAAGTAAAGAGGCTCGGTTAAAATACTGAATCATTTTTGCATTTTGATGCGATTTTCGTGCGCAGCGGACGTATTGATTCGGATGATGGAAGGTTTTGGCTCGCTAGTCTTAGTGGCTATGCTTGGTCGCTTCGCGTATCTTCCATTAGTGCTGATGATACTACTGCTTCTAGTGGTTACAATCTTGGCTTTAATGACACTGACGTCTACACATCAATTGGTCGATACGGTTTTCGAAATGGTTTTCCCCTCCGCTGCCTTAGTACTGTATTAAGACATATAGAATAGAAAAATATCTTCTGTAGCATATTACAAAAGATATTTTTGGTAAAATCAAACTATGGTGGGTCGCGAGGGGCTCGAACCCCCGACCTCCTCGGTGTAAACGAGGC
>CAYXCA010000012.1:0-25420 GCA_964463545.1 uncultured Candidatus Saccharibacteria bacterium
CGTCCTAAGGTTTTGTATTGCAAATATTTTTGTCTTGGATGTTTTACTCTATATGCCTAATACAGTACTAAGGCAGCGAAGGAGGAAACCATCATAGCGAACATCCGGACCATGCGACGGGTTGACGTTAGATAATGAGGGCCCAAAGCGGAGGTTGTAAGCGCTAGGTTGAACCTTTCCGTCATATCGTGTACTAGAACCCCGTAACGACCCTAAGAAGCCACGATCACCGCCAAATCCAAAAGTTGCACCATTAACGCCATACAAATAAATATTGCCGCTGCGCACGAAGTAAAGAGGCTTTGGTAGGTTGAACTTGTAACGCAGTTACAAGTTCAACGCGCACTCACATCTGTTAGCCCTATAAAATTATCTTTTATTAACGCTTATGTTTGCTAATTTCTTTTGTTTTGTGCTAGGGTGGAGATGGAGGATGGTAGGCAACTTGACCAACCAAAAGGTCGACATGGTGGGGAGAAGGGAGAAGTTGTCTATGGTTATAGAACTCGGACGTTTATGTCTTTCTATTAGTGTAAAAACTAAATTTAGCGTTACTCCAAAGCAACGCTAAATAATCAAAACTAATCCCATTCTATCAACTAAACATAAGGACGTCAAGCCCTGCTATCCTCAACCTTCGTGCGCAGCGGGTTTCTTCATCTTACGCATTCGGTTGGTAATTTTGTTAATGCTGGCATGGGTGCCGAAGATTGGTCATCACGTGCATCATCTACAGATGCGAACGGAAATAATGTGCTTAGTGCTTATTATCTATATATCCCTAGTAATGTAGTAAAACCATCGCAAGGACCATATGCCTATTATCTTGGTCGTCCCCTCCGCTGCCTTAGTACTGTATTAGACATATAGAGTGGAGATAAGTGAAAAAATAACTTGTCATTTCTTGTTCCGGACCGACGCTATGTCGCATAGTATGGCCATGAAATAGATAGAGTGTATTGACATTTTTGGATAACTGTTGTAAAATGAGGCTTGCCTATGACTTAAGCAGGTAGGTTTTGGTTAAGGATGGTCCTTAACTCTGTAACTATTATGACTGGGAGCGGTACTCTCAGAGGACTTTTAAAAATTGGAGGAATTAGAAAATGGCTTTGTTTAACGAAACACAGAAGCGGACGGAAGACAATTCCGTGGTCAGATCTACAAACGGGAAGTTTACCACTTGGTGGATAGATCATCCGGTAGAATCAAGTCTGGTTTTTGAAACTAAGACGGAGGGTTCGGCGTTGAGGGAATTTACGCCGGTAGAGATTAAATCGGGCGATAGAGGCCTGAAAAACATTCCGGTATATGAGAACTCAAGGGCGTTGGTAGGTAGACTGTATCGCAAGGACGAAAAGACGTTTTTCTACGTAATGCCGGATGACGAGTTAAGGAAGATACTGAAGGGCAAGTCTGATACTGAGGATGCTGCAGAGGAGGCTTTGGATGAAGACCTGGATATTTTGGTGAGGAGTTCTTGGACTGCTCCGGAGCAATCGTTTTATCGGCATCGCACAGAAAAGGAACGAGATGAATTTACGAAGATTGTGACGGATAGAGGTGCGAAGTTTGTACAGATGTCGGTGGACACCGGTCACTATACCGATGCAGTTTGGGGAATTGATCATGTGGTGTATCCGTTTGAGAATTTTGCCACAACAGAGTTTCTGTCGCTGTATTTGGAACGCCGATGCGATAAGCGTGAACCGTATGACTTCAATCACAGAGGTGGACATCCGCGTTTTATATCATTGGGAAAAAGACGAGCCTAAAAAATTTCTTCCGGAAGAAGGGAAAGCCTGACGTGTGTCAGGCTTTTGCAATTTTAGGGAAGTTGTGTATAATATATGATATATGGCAAGACGGAGGTCGACGTCCAAGAAGAAGACGTCAAACAAGAAGCGAGCAGCCAGTGCGAGAGCACGAGCCAAAGAAGTGGCACCAGAGCATGAGTTGCCCGGTGGTTTTTGGCGACAAATTTTAGCGGTGCTAATGCTGGTAGTGGCAGTGGTGTTGATCTTTGCGTG
Organism: uncultured Candidatus Saccharibacteria bacterium; assembly: GCA_964463545.1. Classification (GTDB taxonomy): domain Bacteria; phylum Patescibacteriota; class Saccharimonadia; order Saccharimonadales; family Saccharimonadaceae; genus Nanosyncoccus. The sequence goes on from CAYXCA010000012.1 coordinate 2,031, forward strand.
GTTGGGTGATGGCGGTCCAGTGCTGAATTCTGCAATTGATGGTTTGATGTGGTTGATTGGTTATGCGCAATATTTATTGCCGGTTTTGTTAGTTTGGCTGGCGGTGAAGATTTTTCGGAGTGATGATAATCGCTTGCCGGTGGTGATGTGGTTGGCGTCGTTTTTGATGATTTTTTGGGTGGCAGGAATTGCGGGGGTGCCAACAATTGGCGAGGCAAAACCCACGGGCGGTATTGTGGGAGAGTGGCTGAATGGTATGATGACGCAAATTGTAAATGCTGGGGTGGCAGTGTTTATATATGTGGTGTTGATGTTTGTGACGGCGATTTTTATTCTGCAAACTAACCCAGTGACGGTGTTTAGGGGAATTGCGGCAATTTTCCATACGGGAGAGCGTGAGGATAAACATAACGAGCGGTTGGCGCGTAAAGCGGAAAAAGGTGAGAAAGTTAAGGGTGGCGACCTTGAGATTAAGGTGAATTCTGGAGTGGCAGTGGATGATACGCCGGCGCCAGAGCCAATGCCGCTTAAGGCGCGGTTGGGGGGTAAGACTGGGAAAGAAGCGCCAGTGGCGCCAGAGCCAGAGCGGGCTTTGGTGGCCGTGAGTGATCCGAACTGGAAGATGCCGGACATTGGTTTGTTGGAGAAAAAGCAATCGCCAGCGAATCCGGGAGATATTCAGCAAAATGCGCAGATTATCAAAACGACGCTGGGCGAGTTTGGCATCGAAGTGGAAATGGAGGGTGCCAATGTGGGACCGAGGGTGACGCAATACACGATGCGACCGCCGCAGGGGGTAAATTTGTCGAAGATTTTGGCGCGCGATAAAGAGTTGGCACTGAATCTAGCCGTGGATAAGATTAGGATTGAAGCACCAATTCCAGGGACGCGTTCGGTGGGGGTGGAGTTGCCAAATGCGAAGTCGGCGGATGTGCGTTTGCGGGGTGTGCTAGAAAGTAAAGAGTGGAAAAATGCGGCTGACCCGTTGACATTTGCTGTGGGTAAAGATATTTCTGGTAAGGCAGTGGTAGCGAATTTAGCGAAGATGCCACACCTTTTGATTGCAGGTACGACAGGTTCAGGTAAGTCGGTGATGACGAATACGCTGATTTCCAGTTTGTTGTATCGAAATGCACCGAGCGATATGAAATTAATTATTGTTGACCCAAAGCAAGTAGAAATGGCACAGTATGATGGAATTCCGCATTTGTTGACTCCAATTATTACGCAAGTAGATAAGGCACTTAGTGCGATGCGTTGGGCAGTGAATGAGATGGAGAAGCGTTATACTTTGATGGCGGAAGAGCGGGTGAAAAACATTGTTGATTATAATGCAAAAATGGCGAAACAGGCTGAGAGTGAGCAGAAAGCAGGTGAGGAAGGTCATAAGGGTGAGCAGATGCCATATATTGTGATCTTGATTGATGAGATGGCGGATCTGATGATGATGGCGGGGAAAGATTTGGAGATGCCGATTGTGCGAATTGCGCAGAAAGGGCGTGCGGCGGGTATTCACTTGGTACTAGCGACACAGCGGCCAGAAGTGAAGGTGATTACAGGTTTGATCAAGGCGAATATTCCGGGACGAATTGCCTTTGCGGTGGGGAGTCAGATTGATTCGCGTGTGATGCTTGATATGACCGGTGCAGAGAAACTGCTGGGTAAGGGTGACATGCTGATGTTGACGACGGAGATGATGGGTAAGCCAAGGCGAATTCAGGGCGCGTGGGCGAGCGATGAAGATGTGGCAAAATTGACGGACTTTTTGCGGGCGCAGCGTGGACCAGATTATAACGATGAGGTGGTGGCGCAACCAGTACAAATCAAGGGAATGGGGCCGAATGATGGCGGAGCGATTGGCGATCTGGGTCGGCGATATGATCCGAATGACCCGGTGGTGCGCAAAGCGATTGAAATTACCCTGAAAAATGGCAAATTCTCGACAGCAAGTTTGCAGACTTGGTTGGGGAAGGGGCATGGGTTTGTGTCGGGTTTGGCGATTTGGCTGGAAGAAATTGGTGTGATTGGTCCTGCGAATGGCCATAAGCCACGCGACGTACTGATTAGCTCAATGGACGATTTTGATCAGTTGGCGAATGGCGGGGGAGAGTAGAATAGAAGTTGACTGGGGTGGAGAGTTGTGGTAAACTGGTAACATATATTAACTCAGTGAGCAGGTGTTTGCGAAGAGCATAGGAGCCGTGCTCGCTTTAACCAAAGGAGTTGTAATGAAAAATTACGAACTTACGGTTCTGGTGCATCCAGATTTGGAGATGAACCTAGAGCCAGCCACTACTAAAATCAAAGATTTGATTGAGAAAAATGGTGGTAAAATTACAAAAGAACAAAATGATGGCAAAAAGCGCTTGGCTTATAGCGTCAAGGGCCAAGATTTTGCAGTGTATTATTACTACGAGATGGAGTTGCCGGCTGAGGCGCCTGCCAAGATCGAGAGTACGCTTAACATTACTGATGAAGTGTTGCGTCATCTCTTGGTGACGGTGGATGAGCGGAAATTGAAGGCGGAGGCCAAGCAAGCGGCACGTCGTGCTCACGGTGCTGAAGATGAAGAAGAAGTTGAGGAGGAGAAATAGTGCGCGGGTTTAGTAAAGCCATTGTTGCTGGTAATATCACGCGTGACCCAGAGATGCGCACGACTGGTAGTGGTTCGCAAGTTTGTAGTTTTGCGATTGCGGTGAACCGGTCGTTTAAGGATAGTAGTGGCAATCAACAGGATCAAGTGTCATATCTTGACTGTGTGGCTTGGGGTAAGTCAGCCGAGATTATTTGTCAGTATGTGCACAAAGGTTCGGCACTTTTGGTGTCTGGTAGGCTAGAACAGCGGAGTTGGGAAGATAAGAATTCCGGGCAAAAACGTTCTAGAACTGAGATCGTTGTGGAAGACTTCTCGTTTATCGGGAATGGTAATGGTGGTAATGGTGGTGGAAGTTACAGCAGTAATCGTGGCGCTAGCAAGAGTGCAGAGGCTGATGTAGACATGAGTAGTGATGTGGTGCCGGATGATGTGCCAGAAGATCAAATTAACCTGGATGAGATTCCATTTTAACGGGTGGTAAAGAGGAGAAAATATGAGAAAAGTAAAAGTAAATCCAAATTTATATTTTGATTATCGCGATGTGAAGACTTTGCAGCGCTATATTGACATTTATGGCCGAATTGAGCCAATCTCGAAGACTGGTTTGACGGCTAAGCAACAGCGACAACTGGCGGTGGCGGTGAAGCGAGCAAGGCATTTGGCACTACTTCCATTTGTGGCATCGAACTAATTTTGATTATTGCTAAGACCTTTCCCCTTGTAGCCTTGGGTTGGCGGGTGAAGTCTTCGATATGTTGTCCTGCAGGCTTATAACATATTTCTGGACTTCGGTCCTGTTTATAGCCCAAGACTATCAAGAGAAAAGGGTTAGTGTAATTAAAATGATTTAAATATAACATGATTGGAGAAAAAGGTAATGTATGGTCCAACTGATTTGAAGAAAAATGTGCTGATTACGCTAGACGGGCAGCCGTATAAAGTGGTGGAATATTCGCAGAAGGTGATGGGGCGGGGTGGCTCGATTGTGAATGTGAAGGTGAAGAATTTGATTACTGGTGCGCTTTTGCCAAAGACGTTTAAGGGTCAGGAAAAAATTGAGCCAGCCGAGGTAACAACTAAGAAAGTTCAATACCTCTATAAGGATGATGAAAAGTTTTATTTCATGGACCCAGAAACTTTTGAACAGTATGAGTTGAACGCGGATATGGTGGGTGATTCTAAAGATTTTATGCGTGATGGTGACGAAATGGAAATTCAGTTCTATAATGGAACGCCAATTAACTTGGTGTTGCCAAAGAATATTTGGCTGAAGGTGACTTATACCGAGAACGCCGTGAAAGGTGATACTACGAGTTCAGTGCAAAAAGATGCTACGCTGGAAACTGGCGTGGTGGTTAAGGTTCCGGCCTTTATTAAGGAAGGTGATGTAGTGTCGGTGGATACGGAAACGTATGCCTACCGTGAGCGGCAGAAGTAGTAAGGACTCGGTCTTTTTTTGGAATAGATATTTTTTTGATGCGTTTGATTTGGGTTTGACGAATATTAAACTGGGTGGATATTGTATGGTAAAGCATGAAGAAAAGAGGTTGTATTACTCCAAATGGAGTTGCGCTGGAAAAACATGAATATAATACGGTATTATTCTTTACGGAATTAGGGTTTGATGTAGGGCTCATACCGAGGTCGAATAAAATAGGTGAACGTAGCCCTGACGTTTGGATGCAAGGTTTAAGTTGGGAAATGAAAGCACCGAAGGGTGATGGAAGTTCTTTGATGAAAAATACTATTCAGAAGGCTGTGAGGCAATCTGAGAACGTGATAATTGATTTGCGTAGAACAAAACGCTATCAAGTGAAATGCCTAAAGGAAATTGAGCGAGAGTTTAGAAATTCTAAAAGTTTAAGAAGACTTAAAATTATTACAAAGACAGGAAGACTTATTGAATTATGTAAGCAGATATGATATTATGTGAGTACAAGGGGCAGGACCTGCAGTGGATATATGCGGGACACCGCCCCGTTTTTTTGACGGGTGAGGAAGTGTAGAAAATAAATATAAGACGAAAAAGGTCAAGGCAACGCTAAGAAGACTAAAGATGATATTATAGCGTAAGTAGAAAAGTTCATGCGATGCGACGTTTACTCTATATGTCCTAATACAGTACTAAGGCAGCGGAGGGGGAAACCGAACCAGCGCTCGTACGGTCCACCCGACGGGTCGACTACAGAATCATTGAATCCGAGGCGGTAACCGCTAGGGATGGCGGCGCCACCGACGCGAGTAGATGAGCCACGCGACGACCAATCGCCGCCGTAGAAGCCAGCGTACCTGAAAGTAGCACCACTAACACCAGGCAAGTAGACGTCCCCGCTGCGCACGAAGTAAAGGCTTTTCGATAAATTGAACTTGTAACGGCGGAACAAGTTGGGGTTGTAAATAACAGGGATAAAATATACAATAAAATTAACTAATTAAAGATTTGAGGTATATGGAAAAAAGCATTATAATCTATGAAACTGGGGGAAAGAATGTGCAATTTAATCTGAACCCGGAGGAAGAAACGATTTGGGCGACGCAGGCACAGATGGCGGAGTTGTTTGACGTGAATGTGTCGGCGGTTGGCAAACATTTGCGACATATTTATCAAGAGGGGGAGCTGGAGGAGGAGCGAACTTGTTCCATTTTGGAAATAGTTCAAGATGAAGGTGGGCGTGAGGTGACGCGTAAGGTGAAAGTTTATAACCTGGATGCGGTGATTTCTGTAGGGTATCGGGTGAACTCGCGCAAGGCGACGGACTTCCGGATCTGGGCGACAAAGATTTTGAAGAAATATATTGTGGGCGGCGTGGCGGTAAACGAGCGACGTTTGAAAGAACTATCGCAAAAGCAGTTAAAAGAGGTGGCCGATACAATGGTGATAGTGAAACGGTTGTTGGCGCAGAATGAGTTGACTGGGGCGGAGGCAAATGGGGTGCTAGAAGTGATTTCTCAATATGCGTTGACTTTTCGGACGCTGCGCGAGTATGATGATGGTTTTGTAAAACTACGTGAGGCACCAAAGGCGACTAAGGTATTGGAAGCAGGCGACTGTATGACGATGATCGCGGAACTGCGCGAGAAAATTCATGGTGGGGAGATGTTTGGTAAGCCGCGGGGTGATGCGTTTGAAGGGGCGCTTAGGGCGATTTATCAGAGTTTTGACGGGGAAGATGTTTATGCGACAGTGGCGGAGAAGGCGGCGAATTTGTTGTATTTTGTGATCAAAGATCATCCGTTTTTTGATGGGAATAAGCGAATTGCGGTGTTTTTGTTTATGATTTTCTTGGCGATGAATGAATATAGTTTGACGGCGCAGGGTGAGGCGAAGATTTCTGACCGGGCGCTGGTGGCAATTGCGCTGATGATTGCGGAGAGCGAGCCGAGGGAGAAGGGGTTGATGACGGCAGTGGTGTGTAAGATTTTGGAGTAAGAGTCGTTTTTCTATATGTCCTAATACAGTACTGAGGCAGCGGAGGGGTTGGCCAATATAGCGATCATATGGTCCGTGTGACGGGTCAACTTCAGAATCGTAGAATGCGAGGGAGTAAGCACTAGGGTTAGCAGTACCATCGACGCGAGTAGATGAGCCACGCGATGACCAGTAGTAGCCATTTGCACCGACCCACCTGAAAGTACCACCGCTACCGTTAAAATTGCCCCCTAACAGATATACCTCTCCGCTGCGCACGAAGTAGGTGGTGTAAAAGTGGTACAATTTTTCATTTTTGTACCACTTTTGATCAGAAGATAACAGGGGTAGAAGCAAAATTATACTGGTACAAATTTGATTTTCTGTACCACCCGTGCGCAGCGGGCGTATTAATTTACAGGCTACCGCATATAATAGTAATGCCTTTTTGTTCGCAGGGGAGCGTGGTTATGGATGGTCGTCACACGCTTCGTCTACTCCATACGATGGCACCATTATCCCTAGCGCATATTTCCTTGAGTTTTATGGCCTAACAATATATTCATCTTCTGGCCCGTGGGAACGCTGGAAAGGATACCCCCTCCGCTGCCTTAGTACTGTATTAGACATATGGAGTGGTATAATAAAGGTATGAAATTGATTTTAGCATCGTCGGGGTTTACAAACGGAAAGATTATTGAGGCTTGCGAGAAATTAGTGGGGAAGTCGCAGGCGGAGATAAATTTCTTAATTATAAACGAAGCAATTAAGGCTGAGAAGGGTGATTGTCGGTGGATGATTGATAGCCTGAAGGAAATTGCGGATAATTTTGGTGGGACGATTGAGTTACTAGATTTGCAGGCGCACAATTTGAGTTATGTGCAGGAGAGTGTGGCGGCGTGCGATGTGATTTTTTGCTTGGGCGGTCAGACTGATTATCTGAAGAAAGTGTTTGAAGAAACTGGTTTTGCCAAGATATTGTCGAAGATTTTGGAAGAGAAAGTTTGGGTGGGGAGTTCGGCGGGATCTTGCGTGCTTTGCCATAAAGAAAGCAAAGACACTTCGGTGAAAGTGTTTGAGGAAACCGAAACGAACCGGCACTATCTGGAGTTGCTACCGATTTTCTTTTTGCCGCATTTTGGGTCGAGTTGGTTTCCACAGTTGACAGAAGAAGTTGCAGTGAAAGAGAGTCGGGCGACAGACTTGCCGGTATATCTGTTGTCTGATCAAGCAGCGGTGGTGGTGTGGGGGAGTTTGGAAAAGCCGGAGTTTGAGATGGTTGGGAGTGGTTTTGTGGTGGTGCATGATGGTGAGGTGATTGAGCGTGGATAGCATCGTTGGCCGTGCGGAATTGAAATTGGCGGGGGCAGTGCAAGCGTTTGGTTATGACTTTCAGGAGAAGACGGTGCTGGATATTGGTTCGTCCACGGGCGGTTTTACGGAACTGGCTTTGAGGCAGGAAGCGGCGCGAGTGATTGCGGTAGAGAGGGGGACCAAGCAGATGAAGGCGCCACTCAGGTTTGACCAGAGGGTAGATTTGTATGAAAAAACGGACTTCTTTGATGTGCTGGGGATGAATAAGGTCGGAAAGTTGGTGATAAAACAGGGAGAAAATGCGGGCGAACTTGTAACGGCGTTACAAGTTCAAACGGTGGTGGCGGATGTGTCGTTTGTGAGTTTGAAGAAAATTTTGGCACACGCCGAGAAAATCGTGGCAAAGAAGGCGGACTTTTTGGTGATGCTGAAGCCGCAATTTGAAGCGCGACCAGAGCAACTCAATCGTGGTGTGGTGAAAAATGAGCGGATGCGGCGGGAGATTATAAGAGATTTTGAGCAGTGGCTGACGCGAAATGGTTTTGTGGTGGTAAAGAAGCGTGACAATGAGGTGGTGGGGAAGGTAGGGAAAAACCAAGAACGGTTTTACTGGCTGAAGTTGGTTGAGTGATGTTGGACGAAGAAGTAATGGTGCGGCAGATGGCTGAGGATGAGATTTTGCAGTGTGTGTCAGAGTTGAATCGGCGATATGAAGCGAATGATTTTAACGGTATCAAATATAGCGAGCGGAATTATAAGGTGGTTGTGGGGCAAATTCCGATTTTGGTTTCGGCGCCGCATGCGGTGCGTCAATTGCGCGATGGTGAAATGAAAGAGCGCGACGGTATGACGGGTGGACTTGCGGAGTATTTGTGCGGAAAATTTGGTGTGTGGGGCGTGGTGCGGACTTGGAATGCAGATGATGATCCAAATTATGGTGAAGATGAGCAGAGCGAAATGTATCGTAAGACTATGGTGAATTTAGTGCGAGAGCAGGGAATTGGCTGGGTGATTGATTTGCATGGATGTTTGAACAGGTATGGTTTTGATATGGATATTGGTGTGAATGGAGGGGAGAATTTGGCTTGTGGTTTGGACGAGATGGACAGAATAATGCAGTGTTGGCGTGAATTGGGTTTGGATGTGCGCGTAGACAGGAGGTTTAGGGCGCACAGAATGCAAGCAGTGTCGAATTATGTGCATTGTGCTACGGGTGTGAATTGTTTGCAGATGGAACTGAGTAGTAGACTACGTATGACTGGTGTTGGGTTAAGAAATTTTTGTGCTGGTTTTGAAAAAACGATTATGCTCTATATGTCCTAATACAGTACTAAGGCAGCGGAGGGAGAAACCATAGTAACGACGATTTGGACCATGCGATGGATCAACTGTAGCAGTATTGGAATAAAGATAGTAGGCGCTGGAATCAGCAATATTATCGTAGCGTATAGACGCTCCACGTGATGACAGACTATAACTATCACTGCCGGCAAACCTGAAGGTGCCAGCGGATCTTGCTGCATCGATGAACCCGCTGCGCACGAAGTAAAGTGTTGTACTTTTTACAATAGGTATGATAAGATAAAATTAAGTAGGAGGCTAGACGTAACTTTTGGTCGATATCCAATAGTAGTTTTAAGGGTAAGGAAAGGTGAGTATGAAGAAAGTTGTTCTTGAGTATTCGGCAAATAACCGTAATACGCAGATTACCCACAAGGTAAAAATTACTCTCAGCGACAGCCAAGAGTAATTTCAATAAGTAAATATGCTCTTATTCTAACGCTAAAACCCTAAATCGTCAACCCTCCTGCTTTTTCGTGCGCAGCGCGTACATCAGTCTGGCCGTTACTGCTGGTACTTTCAGGGACGCTGGCCGGGACGGCGACTGGTGGTCGTCGCGTGGATCGTCTACTCGCTTCGATGGTGCTGCCATCCTTAGTGGTTACGACCTCGCATTCAATGATTCTGTAATCTACCCGTCGGGTGGCCCGTACGAGCGCTGGCATGGACGTTCCCTCCGCTGCCTTAGTACTGTATTAGACATATAGAGTGGAAAAAAGTGGAAAATATTCTTGCGCAGAAACAATTTTAAGAATATAATGTAAGCATGAGTTTGATTCACGGTGTGGGCGATTTCTTCGCATTAGACATTGGCACAACTGCTATTCGATTGGTGCAACTTTCGGGTGATGCTGGGCATGGTTGGGTATTGCAGAAATTTGCTTATGTGCCGGTGGAGCGCAAAGTCTTGGAGGATGGTTCGCCGGCCGGTGTGCGGCATCTCGGCGAAACGATTCTTGGTGCAATGCAACAAGCAGGTATTACTACCAAAAATGTGGCCGTGGGTATGCCTGCGGTGAAAACTTTTACAACCGTGGTGAAGGTGGAGAATCAGTCAGAGAATGAGTTGATGAATACCGTGAAATATCAGTTGGATAAGTATATTCCGATGCCGCTAGATGAAGCGACGGTAGATTATGTGAGTTTGGGGGTGTGCCCGAATGATGCGACCAAGGCAGAGGTGCTGATTTCTTCGACGGCGGTGAATTTTGCCGAGGCGAGGATGGAGATGATTGAGTCATATGGTTTGAATGTGATTGCGCAAGAGCCAGAAAGTTTGGCGATGGCGCGGGCTTTGATGCCACCAGGGGCACAAGATGCGCGGTTGATTATCGACTTGGGTGAGCGGAGTACGGATATCGTGATGATGTATCGTGGAGTGCCAAGGCTGGTGCGAAGTATTCCAGGTGGGTTTGCACTGTTGATACGGACGGTGGTTTCGGCGCTTTCGGTCAAAGAAGAGCAGGCAAGGCAGTTTATTCTGAAATTTGGTTTGGCGCAAGACAAGGTGGAGGGTCAGGTGTTTAAGGCTTTGGACTCGACTTTGGAGAATTTTGCTTCGGAACTTTCTAAGAGTATTCGTTTCTTCCAGTCAGAATATATGAATGCGCCAGTAGGAGGAATTATCCTGTCTGGTTTTGCTGGGATGATTCCGTTTATTGCGGAGTATATTGAAGCGAAAACTAATGTACCAACTACGCAGGGTAACCCATGGCAGTTGGTAAAAGTGAGCCCAGAGCAGCAGCAAGTTTTGCAGCCGGTGGCGAGTGAGTTTGCGGTGGCGATTGGTTTGGCGGAAAGGAGCAATGACTGATGAAAGAGTGGTTTAATAGTCTGATTGCAAAGATTACGGGCAAGAATGCAGAGCAGAAGGACAATTTGATTACGACAGTGGCGACGGTTTACGAAATTAACTTGGTGCCAGAAGTAAAAGCGCAGATGATTCGGGCGCAGAAGATGCGCAACTTAGTATTATATATATGTATTATGGTGTCGGTGATTTCTGTGAGCGTAGTGTTGGTGCTGTTTGGCATTAAGAGTGGTCAAGATATTGCGATTGGTAGTCAAGACAAGCGCTTAGGGGAGATGTCAGCGAAACTGATGGGGTATGAGGAATTGGGCGATTTGGTAACGATTCAGAATCAACTTTCGCGGCTCGGTGCAATTGCAGAGAACAAGACCGTGCTTTCGCGAGTATTTGGTGCGCTGGGTATTATGATTTCTCAGGGTGATGATTATGTGAAACTATCAGAGTTGCGAGTTGATTTGGAAAATAATAACTTGCGGATGGAGGGGCAGACAGACGCGCGGGTGGCACCACTGATTGACTATCGGGTGCTAGAGGCGTTCAAGAAGAGTGCGGCTTTGACGAAGTATGATTATGGGCGTTATGTGGATGTGAATGACAAAGAGATCCCGACATGGTGTATGAATGAGTCGGATGAGAATGGTAATGCCTATCGCGTAGGTGAGAGTTATTATGCGTGGTGGGATCTGACGGCAGAAGGCTGTGCGGCTTTGCCGCTCGGGGAAACCGTGCCAGAAGAGTCAGATATTGAGTTCTTCTATAATGACAAGTCGGAAGTTGAGGTGACTGAGCAAGAGTTGAGTTATGAAGATTTGGCGGCAGCAGGGATCACTGTGGACGTTGATGAAGAAGGTAATACTAAATTGTCGGACGAAAAGATTGAGATTCGTGACGTTGAGGGAGAAACTAAGTTTTATCGCACAACGGTGGCACGGGTGAAAGTTTGGCGTACTCCACAATTTACGGCTTGGAATAATGGTGGTTTGATGGAGTTGGATGGTGCAATTTCTGGAATTGAACATTTTAAGAGTGAGTGTACGAGTTATAGTGGACAGATGACGAGTGGTTCGGCTGTAGCAAAGTGGACTTCGACTAATGAGTGCTATTTGGCACCAGATGGACTGACAGTGACAGATTCATCGAATGGTCGAGATGAGAGTGACAACTTGGTCTTGAAGTTCACTGCAACGATGAAGGTAGAGCCAGCGTTCTTTGCTTTTCAGAATAAGCATATGATTGCGATTGGCCCGATGGGACAGAACGTGACAGATTCTTATGTTCAGATTGGCAATATGTTCACACAAGAGGCGCGGGAATGTGCTGAGAATGATACTGAGTGTTTGACAAACTCAACTAACACGGGAGGAAACACGCAAAATGGCAACTGATGGTAGTAAAGGTCCGGCGGAAGGTAAGCGCGAGAAGATTTCCAAGGCGCAACAGTTTACAATGCTGGAAGTGTTGGGTGCGTCGTTGGTCTTGGGTACTTGTATTGTGTTGTCGATTTTCTTGATTAAATACATCAAGTTTAACGCAACAATTATTGGTGAAAAGAATAATGCGATTACAGATTATGACAAGACGATTCGGAATGTAGGCGTTTGTGTGGATACGGATGGCAATGGTAGGTTAAGTACTGAGGAGTTGGAGAATTGTGATCCTACGGCAGTGTCGTTGAACAAGGTGACGAATAGTTTGCGCTATAAGGTTTTGGCGCAAATGGCACAGAATAGCGATTTGGAGTCGGTGGCGCGGCAGCGTAACACTAATTGTTATGATTATAATGGTGCGCGAATTGATTTTAATAAATTATATGAAGAGTCGACGGATGAGAAAGAGCGCCAGCGGTATCTGCAATCTTCTAAAATTTGTTCGGCACTGAGGGTGATTCCGGATGCTTTGCCAGCTTCCAAGAATACCGAGGCTTTGATGGCAAGTTTGAACCAGATTTTTATCTTGACTGGATGGGAGCCGGAGCGGTTGTCGCCACGGGATGATAATGTGAAAAGTGATATTACTGGTGTGGAAGTGATTCCGGTGTCGCTGAGAATAGAAGGTACGGATGCAGTGGTGTTGGCGGTGTTAGATAAAATTGAGCATTCGATTCGTGAATTTGATATTACCGCAGCAACCATAGAATGGAATGCTGGCGGGTTGAGCATGCAAGCATCGGCGAATGCTTATTATCTTGGTGATCAAACGCCAATTGAAACCACCAAGACTTTGTACGCTTCACGTAAGGCGCGGGTGAACGAGCGTAATAATGGCGGTAGCAAAGTTGATTCGGCCAATAGTGCAAAAGATGAGTTGTTGAAGGAGGGTAACTGATGAAACAGTCGGATATTTTTACGCTGGTTTTGATTGCGGGTATTGGGACTTTGGCAGCGTTTTTCTTGTGCAATGCAATTATGGGTGATCCAGATTTGGCTACGACGGAGTTTAAGACTTTGAGTAGCGTGATTGACAATAAATTAGTAGAGCCGGATCCAGAGATTTTTAATGGTCATGCGATTAATCCGACGATTGAGGTTTATGTGGGCGACTGTGAAGATATAGATCAGAATGGAATTTTGGACATGGCGGAATTGGTGGCTTGTGGACGGGAGCAGGCGCCAATAGATAGCACTTGGTCGAAGGAACAATTAGAGGCGATGAGAGATAGTGATATTTGTGTTTTGAACTCTGATGGTGAGCAACTGTGTGACGAGGCAAAGCGGGAGTATATTGACGGGCTATTGAATTCGATCGGAGAATAGGGTGGCGTTATTAACTAAGGATGGGCTAGATAGGTTGATACAACTTCTCGTGGGCGAGGGGTTGGTTGATGCTGACGCGGTAGCGGCCGTGCAGCAAGAAGTGGCACAGACAAGGCAGCCTCTGCTTGCGACGCTCTCGAATAAAGGTCTTGTGACGGGTGAAATGATCGCACATGGGACGGCCACAATAATGGGCGTGCCATACGTCAATCTCAAAGATGTGGAAATGGACCAAAATGTGCTGAATCTTTTGCCATATGATGTGGCGGAGCGGAGTATGGTGGTGCCGCTGGGTGAAAGCAATGGCCAATTGGTGGTGGCAATGCTGGATGTGGGGAACGTGCAGGCGGTTGACTATTTGTCGACTTTGACTGGGCGGCCGGTGCGCGCAGTGATGTCGAGTACTGATGGAATTCAGTCGGTACTCGATCAATACAAGGGTGACTTCACAGGTGTGGAGCAAGCCGTGAAGGTGACTAACCAAGAGGTGGCGCAAAAAGCAGCAAGCGCAAATGTGAAAACGATTACGCAAGATTCGCCAATTTCTAAGGCATTGACGTCGATTTTGGAATTTGCAGTGAAGAGCAAAGCGTCGGATGTACACATTGAGCCACTGGAGAATGCCTTGGTGATTCGGTGTCGAATTGATGGTGTGTTGCGTAGAGTGATGGAGTTGCCAAAGGCAATTGAGCCGGCGTTGGTATCGCGAATTAAGATTTTGTCGAACCTCAAAATTGATGAGCATCGAATTCCGCAGGATGGTCAGTTTGCAGTGATGGTGGGTGATAAAGAAGTAGATCTTCGTATCGCAATTTCTCCGGTGGTCTGGGGTGAGCAGGTGGTGATTCGCTTATTGGATAAATCTGGTACTTCGATGGAAATTGAGGCAATGGGTATGACGGGGCGAGCACTTCGGGCAGTGATGCAGGGAATTAGCCGACCAAATGGGATGATTTTGACTTCGGGCCCAACGGGTTCAGGTAAAAGTACAACACTGTATGCCTTGATTAAGAAAATTAAAAGTGAGCGCATCAATATTGTAACGTTGGAAGACCCAGTAGAATATAAAATGGACGGGGTAAACCAGATTCAAGTGAACTTGGATGCGGGTTTGACTTTTGCTTCGGGGCTTAGGAGTATTCTGCGTCAAGATCCAGATGTGGTGATGGTGGGTGAGATTCGCGATTCCGAAACGGCTAATCTTGCAGTGCAGGCAAGTTTGACGGGGCACTTGGTGTTCTCTACTTTGCACACGAACTCGGCGGCGGGTATTTTGCCACGCTTGCTAGATATGGGGATTGAGCCGTTTTTGTTAGCGTCGACTTTGAACACGGTAATTGGTCAGCGGTTGGTGCGACGAGTATCACAAAAACGTTCGATTTTGCAGAGTACGGAGATGCAGACGGAGGAGATTAACACGGTGGTGGGCGGTCTTTTGCCGAAGTCACAGGAAGATGTGCCAGTGGTGAGCGAAGATTTGGGCTATACTGGTTTGCCATTAGCGAATCAGAATTCGTACACTTTGGTGAAAGGTGTGGATGACCAAGACTCACCGGGCGGATATTCGGGACGTTCTGGCTTGTATGAAGCGATTGATGTGGATGAAGATATTCAAAAGTTGATTGTTTCTCATGCGACTTCGGCCGAAGTGATGCGAGTAGCAAAAGAAAAGGGAACGGTGACGATGCGCCAGGATGGGATGTTGAAGGCTTTGTCTGGTATTACAACAATAGAGGAAGTAGACCGGGTGGCAAGTGATTTGGCTTAGCAATAGTTTTTAAAAGTGAAAGGCTTATGATAAAATAGAGATATGGATAATGGCATGCAAAATACAAATATGACAACAACTTCACCGTTTGCGCCAACGGATATTCCGGACATTAATAATGTTCCGGTGTCAGGCGCGATGCCGCCAATGAGCCCAGTGCAGGCTGGGGCGGGTGGTTATGGCATGCCAACTCAGGCGATGCCGGCGGCACCGAGTGCATCTCCGGTTGCGGCGCCGATAGTGCCAAACCCAGCGATTCCAGCAGCGGATGCAGTGCCAGTGCCGCAAATGGGTGGTGCTCCAGCGAGAGTGGTGTCGGCGGATGATTTGAAAATGTCGGATATTCCTGAGCCAAAATTGGCAGCCATGGAAGCACCAAAAGATTTGACGGCAAAGCAGCCAATGATTCAGAGCCAGATTCCGAAGGATGACACGCAGAAAAATGTGAATGTGCCGGGGGCTGAGATGCCCAGGGCGGAAAAGAAGACTATGGAGAAGCCAGCGGCGATGGTGAAGCCGGTTGCGGGTAGACGTCCGTTGGGTAGTGCGGCGAAAGTTGAGAAGAAGGCAATCGAGAAAGCGGTTCAGAAAGATGATGAGCAAAACGTGGCTCCAGCGGATATCGCTGGAGTGGCGGCGCCAACGAACGGTTTAGTAATTGAAACTCTATTGGATGAGTGTATTCAGCATAATGCTTCAGATTTGCATTTGCAAGTGGGTTTGCCACCGATTTTGCGCGTGAATGGGGCATTGATGCCGTTACCGTCTTATCAGATTTTGGATGATATGACTGTGCAGCGGTTGGTGTTTTCTACGCTAGACGCGAATCAGAAGATGATTTTGATTAAGGATAAAGAGTTTGATTATTCTTTTGCCTTCGGTGATTTGGGTCGTTTCCGTGTGAACGCTTTTCACGAGAAGGGGAATATGGCGGCCGCGTTCCGCTTAATTCCAAATGTGATTAAGACAATTGATCAATTGGGCTTGCCGGGTGTGGTGGCGACGTTCGCCGACCATCCAAATGGCTTGGTGTTGGTGACTGGTCCGACGGGTTCGGGTAAAAGTACAACGCTAGCGGCGCTGGTTGACAAGATTAACACAGAGAAATCTGAGCATATTATTACGATTGAGGACCCAATTGAATTTACACATAAGTCGAAGCGGAGCGTGGTGGCACAGCGTGAGGTACACTACGATACTTATAGTTTTGCGGCGGCGCTTCGGAGCATTTTGCGTGAAGACCCGGATGTGGTGTTGATTGGTGAGATGCGTGATTTGGAAACGATTCAGGCGGCAATTACAGTGGCAGAAACTGGACACTTGGTGTTTGCGACACTGCATACGAATAGTGCGGCGCAGAGTATCGACCGTATGGTGGATGTGTTTCCGGCGCATCAGCAGCCGCAGATTCGGGCGCAACTGGCGAATATTTTGGTGGGGATTTGTAGCCAGAGGTTGGTGCCGGCAATTGATGGTGGACGAATTGCGGTGACGGAGATTATGGTGACAAACTCGGCGGTGCGTAGCATTATTCGGGAAGGCAAGACCCATCAATTGGACATGACGATTCAGACGGGTATGAGCCAGGGAATGCAGACGATGGACCGAGAGTTGGCGAAGTATGTCAAGGCGGGTGTAATTGCTTATGATGTGGCGCGTGAATACGCTGTAGATACGGCGGAATTTGATCGATTGTCGAGAGGCTAGAGATGAAGCGCTATAACTATAAAGCGAAGGACAAGAACACCGGCCGGATAGTAAGCGGTAGTGTGCAGGCCGAGAATGAGCGAGCGGCAGGGCGAATTTTGTTGGAGCAAGGTTATGTGCCACAAAAGATACGCGAGGAAACTCATGACGGTTGGTTGGCAAAATTCCAGAATCGGGTAACTAATAAACAGCGCAATGTTTTCACACGGCAGTTTGCGACTCTGATTGGGGCGGGTTTGCCACTTTCGGCGGCGCTTAGGATGGTAGCAGAGCAGACTGAGGATAAGCCGACCAAACTGATGGTGGAAGACATTTTGGCGCAAGTGGAAGGTGGTAAAACCTTGCACGATGCGTTCTCTAAGTATCCGCGGGTGTTTGATAAGGTATATTTATCTTTGATTGCAGCGGGTGAAGCTTCGGGTACATTGGATGTGTCGCTGAAACGGTTGGCGGAGCAACAAGAAAAAGACGCAGCGATGATGTCGAAGATTCGCGGCGCTATGACTTATCCAGCGATTGTGCTTTTGGTGATCGTAGTGGTGATCGTGTTTATGATGGTAGCAGTGGTGCCACAGGTGGAGAATTTGTACCGCGATTTGGATGAGGAACTACCATGGATGACTAAAGTGCTGGTGGGAATGTCGAATTTTGTGGTGAACTATTGGTGGTTGATTTTGGTGATTGTCGGTATTATAGTATGGTTCTTTTTGCAGTTTCGGAAGACGGATGTGGGGAAGAGGTGGCTGGCGTTGTTTAAGTTGAATGTACCGATTTTTAAGGGTTTATTCTTACGACTTTATAATACACGGTTTGCTCGGACAGCGCAGATGTTACTTTCAGCTGGTGTGCCAATGCTAGAGGCGATGTCGATTGCGGGTGGAGCGATCAATAATATTGTATTGGAAAAGCAAATTACGCAGGCGGCGACGATGGTGCGTAGTGGTAAGCCGCTGAGTGTGGCTTTGAAAGGCCGGGATTATATTTTGCCGCTTTTGCCACAGATGGCGGCGACGGGTGAACAGTCAGGTAAGATTGATGAGATGCTGGGCAAGGCGGCCAAAGTGTATGAAGATGAATTGGATGAGCGAATAGCAGCGATTAGTACGATGATTGAACCGATTTTGATGGTAGTGTTGGCCTTGGTGGCGGGTGGTATTGTAGGGGCGGTGCTCTTCCCGATTTATAATTTGGTGAGTAAAATTGGCGTGTGATTTTTTGCGGACAACGATAAAACTTGTGTTATAATGGAACTAAAATAAAAGTACTTATCCTAAAAGAAAGGGGAATGTAGTGGCAAGTTCACGTAAAAGTATGCGTAAAGGTGACACCAGTGGTCTGGGTGGTTTCACTATTATTGAGGTTGTCTTGGTGTTGGCGATTGCGGGTTTGATTTTTTTGATGGTATTTATCGCTTTACCATCTTTGCAGAGGAGTCAGCGGGATACGCAGCGTCGGAGTATGATGGCTGATGTGCAAACTAAGATTATGCAGTACCAGACTAACAACAATGGTAAATTACCAAACGATGGTAGTGTTGATGCTGTGGAAGATGGGCAATTGGCAAATATGGATGACGAATGGGATTGTAGCCGAACGAATCCAAATGCGGCAAAGTGTTTTATCCGTAACTATTTGAATGGTGTGAATGCTACAGAGAATGCTTTTATTGATCCGCAGGGCTGGGCTTATGGTTTGACGATTGAAACTCTGGATGAAGATGAGTTCTTCTTGGATAATTCTGATTACGATAAGTATATGGTTTATATTGAGAAGAAGGCGAAGTGTGATGGTGAACGTGCGATAAAATCTAATAATGCTCGTGACTATGCGATTTTGTATAAGTTGGAGGGAGCAGGAACCTATTGTCACGATAATAATTCATAAGGAAGCTCGTTCTTAAAGCGAATTACTTCGTTGAAGATTGCAGTACAAAGAGGCAGGGCGTTTAGCCCAGCCTCTTTGCGCGGGAAAATATTTATGCTAATATAGAATTATGTTTGACACGACGATTACGGTCTTGATTTTGGTGATGATGTTTATTTTGGGTGCGGTGTTTGGTTCGTTTGCATGTTGTCAAGCGTGGCGGTGGCGTTATCGTGCGGTAGAGAAGAAAGATTTGGGGCAGTGGTCGGTTTGCATACATTGCAAGAAGCGCATTAAGTGGTATGATAATATTCCGATTTTTTCGTGGTTATTTTTGCGTGGACGGTGTCGAAATTGCCATAAGGAAATTGGAGTGGCGGACTTTTTGTCGGAAATTAGCCTGGCAGTGGCGTTTTTGATGCTGTCTTGGGCGTATTTGTTGCCGATTTTGACGCAGTGGGAGATTTTGGCTCTGCACCCAGAATCTTTGGTGCTGAGATTGACGATATTTATTATTACATTGATATTGCTGGTGGTGTTGATGGTGCTGGCGGTCTATGATGCAAAATGGGGGGAACTACCAACGGTATTACTGGTGTTGGCAATTATAATTGGTGCGATGGTGTGTATTTTGAAACTTTATGGAGTGAGTTTATCGGACGATGGTGATGTGATGGGGGCTTTTTGGAGTACATTGGGCGGCGTGTTGATTTTGTCGGGAACGTGTTTTGTGATTTATAAGGCGTCGAAAGAGCGGCTGATGGGCGGAGGAGATTGGTTATTGGCTTTGGCGCTGGCTTTGGCGCTGTCAGATTGGTGGTTGGCGCTGTGGACGATTTTTCTGGCGAATTTGCTAGGGGATGTAATTGCGCTTCCGAGTGCGCTGAAGAAGAAGGGACATGTGGTGCATTTTGGACCGTTTTTGGTGGCGGCGTTTGTGATTGTGTTGGTGCTGGGGAATTGCTTGCCACTTTTGATTAAAGTGGGGATTTAGGGCCTGACACTGTATTAGACATATAGAGTGGAGATATGCGGTTGTGCTATAATATGGTTATGCAAGAACTGTATGTGTCGGATCTGATTGTAGATTATTTGGAACATTTGGAGGTGGAGCGCGGGCGATCGACGCGGACAGCGTTAAATTATGAGCGATATTTGGACCGGTTTTTGGGAATAGCAGAGGAAATTGCGGGCAAGGACGAAGCCCTGAAGCCGGCAGATATTACGCGTGAGTTGGTGCGGAAATTTCGGTTGCAGTTGAACCGGGTGCAGGATGAGCATGGTGAGGGTTTAAAGCCGATTACGCAAGCGTATCATCTCATTGCATTGCGCGGGTTTTTGAAATATTTGGCACAGCGGGAGATTAAATCGCTCGATCCGAGTTTGATTGAACTGCCGCATGTGGTGCGACCGCAAGTGACATTTTTGCACTTTGATGAAGTGGAAGCGTTGCTGGGAGAAATTGACACGAGTACAGAAACTGGGTTGCGGGACCGAGCGATCATTGAACTGTTGTTTTCTGGTGGGCTGCGCGTGTCGGAACTAACAAAACTGAATCGCGATTCGATTAATTTGGAGCGACGGGAATTTTTGGTACGTGGGAAGGGAAGCAAGGATCGGCCGATTTTTATATCGCCATCAGCGGCAGACTGGGTAGAGCAATATTTGGATGCGCGAACAGATACTTTGGCACCGTTGTTTCTAAATAATAGCAAGCGGACGCAAGCGGTGGACACGAGTGGAGATTATCGGCGATTGACGCCGCGGTCGGTGGAGCGAATTGTGCAGAAATATGCGAAACTGGCAGGGATAACAAAACACGTGTCGCCGCACACTTTGCGGCATAGTTTTGCGACGGACTTGCTGATGAACGGGGCGGATTTAAGGTCAGTGCAGACGATGCTGGGGCATGCGGATATTTCTACGACGCAGATTTATACGCACGTGACAGACCAACATCTGAAAGAGGTGCATGATCGATTCCATACGGAGACGACGGAGTAAGGGCTCGTTATCTGAGCGAGCTACGGCGTCAAGGGCTGTAATGCAAGAGAGCAGGACTTTGAGTCCAGCTCCCTTGCGCGTTGCGCCCTTTCTTTGTATCTCATCTCAGCTAACTTCGCCCTGGGGACAATGTTTCATCTATGATACCTTCGTCCTAGCAAGTACGTCTCCTTTGTGCGTCCTCACTTTTTGCCTTGTATTCCATCGCTAAAAACTTCGCCCTGGGGTCTTTGCGTCGTATCGAAAATACTTTTGCCTTGATATGTCCTAATACAGTACTAAGGCAGCGGAGGGGGAAACCGTTCCAGCGATTATTTGGTCTACCCGACGAATACGCTACGGAGCCATAAATCTCGAGATAGTAAGCATTAGTAGCAGCATTACTGCGCGATGACCAATCGTAGCCAGTGAAACTAGGGTATCTATAAGTAGCGCCACTTGTACCTGGCAGGTAAATATACCCGCTGCTCACGAAGTATTTGACGTATGGATATTCTTGGGTTTTATGATTATGAACTTTATGAAGTGATAAGAGCAGTGATGTCGGCAGCGATGACAGAGTAGAGGTAGATATAAGGCAAAAAGGACAGGATGATACCGAGAAGACCAAGGATGATGGGCTTGGCGGGCTTGAGATGATACCGAACGATGCGATTGAGGTTGATAATAGAGAGAACTACGCAGGCGATAGCGCCGGCAGTTTGGAAAATGAAGTAAAAGACAAAAATGACTCCCGCGTCCACAATTTCCATGGAATAAGCAAGCCTAGCAAAACTATAGGCAAGGATGAAGCCAACGAGGACGAAGCCGCTGATGACAAGGCTAATGAGGTTAAGATGCCTGATTTTTTGGGTAATTTGTTCGGCGCGTATTTGCTGAGATGTGCGGCCGTGGACGTTGGTGATGAAATCTTGCATATGGTTTTATTATAACATGGGGCTAGGGAAGTTTGCGCAGCGTTTGCTCTATATGTCTAATACAGTACTAAGGCAGCGGAGGGGGAAACCATAAGAACGCTCATCTGGTATTGACGGAGTTGTTTTGGTGGCACTGAATGAGAAATGGTAACCACTAGGGCTAATGATTCCGTCACTACGGGTAGTTGTTCCACGCGATGACCAACTATATCCATTAGCACTAGTGGCCTTAAGGGTGATATTGCTAGGTAGATGGACAAACCCGCTGCGCACGAAATAGGCAAACAAAGTATAGACATTTTAGTAAAAACTTGCTAGGATAGGATTAGTTGTTTATGTTATTGCTTCAGATTTTCGTCTGAAGCAATTTTTGTACGGATATACATTACTGCAATCGCGCACAACAGACGAATTCGTAGGAATAGTCTAGCCATAAGCCTATCTCCTTTCCCACCACACTCCATCAAGTTAATTTGTCTGGGGACTTTGCTTGCCCACTCTGAGCCTAGCACAAATCAAAAGAAATTAGCAAGCACAAGCGTTAATAAAAGACAATTTTACTTGGGCTAACGGAGGTAAACATGTTTTGAACTTGTAACTGCATTACAAGTTCAACTTCGTGCGCAGCGGACAAGTTAATCTGTCGGCATCTACTGGCGCTCTTAGGGACGATGGTATAGATGGTTACTGGTGGACATCACACGGTTCTAGTAAGCGATTTGATAATGTATCCGCTCCTAGTGCTTACAATCTCAACTTTGATGCTACTAGACTATATCCGTCGGCTGGTCCTGATAATCGATGGTTTGCTCTTCCCCTCCGCTGCCTTAGTACTGTATTAGACATGATAGAGCAGAAAGAGTTGGCTTTACTTCGTGCGCAGCGGGTATATAGATTTGCCCGGCGGTAATGATGGCGCTTTAAGATATACCAACGCCAGCGGTCATATTTGGTCATCTCGTGGCTCAACAGTTCGCAACGACAATATTACTGCCCTTAGTGGTTATGATCTTCACTTTAATGTTGTCAACGTGGCTTCATCATTTGGACCAAACGACCGTTGGCACGGTTTTCCCCTCCGCTGCCTTAGTACTGTATTAGGACATATAGAGTAGAGCAGAAATGTGGTATAATGGAGGTATTCAATTAAAACTAGAGGAGTTTTATGGGAAAAGAAAAGGATCTAGTAGAGCGCAGTTTGGTGGTGTTGAAGCCAGACTCAGTGCAGCGTGGTATCGTTGGTGAGATTATCTCACGTTTCGAGCGTGTGGGCCTGAAAATCGTGGGCATGAAGATGGTGATGCCGGACGAAGACCAGTATCGAGCGCACTATGAAGATATTGGCCAGATGATTACGCGTCGCGGTGAGCAGGCATTTCGCTATAACCTGAATTACATGATGACTGGTCCGGTGATTGCAATGGTGTTAGAGGGAATTGAAGCGGTGCCATTGGTACGCAAGATTGTTGGCCCAACTGAACCGAAATCAGCAGAAATGGGCACAATTCGCGGCGATTATGCGCATATGAGTTTTGGCTATTCGGATGCTAAGGGCATGGGTGTGCCAAATTTGGTGCATGCTAGCGGCAGCAAAGAGGAAGCCAAGAAGGAGATTGCGCTGTGGTTCAAGCCGGAAGAGTTGTATGATTATTCTGATTTAAACGAGAAGTATACACGGTAAGGACTCGTTCTCTCGGGCTATTGCGTTGTCAAAAGTTCCGATTCGCAGGGGACGTACGTTTAGTACGTCCCCTTTGCGATTCTCACTTTTTCCTAGCACTAGCACCGAGATAACTTCGTCCTAAGGTTTTGTATTGCAAATATTTTTGTCTTGGATGTTTTACTCTATATGCCTAATACAGTACTAAGGCAGCGGAGGGGAAGAGCATTACTCCGTTCAATTGGTCC
>CAYXCA010000013.1:0-24071 GCA_964463545.1 uncultured Candidatus Saccharibacteria bacterium
AACCGTTGGTACGGTTTCTCCCTCCGCTGCCTTAGTACTGTATTAGACATATAGAGTAGAGAAATAACAAAACCGGCTCACTATTTGTTCCGAATCGACGTCATGTCACATAGTGTGGACACGTGCCCAAAAGTATTGCAAATTTTAACCACAAACTCTAAATCTATGCTATACTAAGACAAAGCACGAGTGGGAACAAAAAGGGAAACACGCCTTTGGGCAGGGCACACAATTTAACGGAGAGTGGAGGCCCCGCATGAGCAAAAATTCTGCCGATGCCGATTCTGCTGCGACTGATGTCGATATTGCAGAACTCAGCAAGGCAATTATCAAAAAAGATAACAAAATTGCCGACTTAGAGCAGCGCCTGAGCCGCATCGAGAAGCGCACCAAAAACAATGAAAGGTTTGCCCGCACTTTGTCGGAGTGCCTCGGCACTCAAGTATACGCTATCGATGCCGTCGCTGGTGTATTGCGTCGTAGTCTGCGCGAGGACGCCGTGGTTCAAGACGAATTGATGGCCGCCATCAAAGATTACGACAAACACAAATTCCGCCGTTGGCTGTCTGGCTTTTGTGGAGTGCTGCTTTGGATCGGTTCCGTTGCTCTTGCAGCTTTTGTTGGCGCCTTCATTTACTGGGTCTTTTCCAAACAATAGAGTCAAATTGTCGCCACTGCAAATAAATATTATATAATGTCAACATATGCCGCCCGAAGAACTACAAGAACGATTACTTGACCTACAGGATGTGGGTTATCGTGATTTTCATCTCAAGACTTGCCCGCAGGCTCAGCATGTCATTGGCGTGCGTGTCCCCGAGCAACGTCGACTTGCCAAAGAGATTGCCAAGGGTGATTTTTGGCAGTTTCTCGACACGGTTCAGCCACATTATTACGAGGAACTGCTCATTACTGGTATCGTCATTGCCACGGCACCCATGGGGTTAGCGGAGCGCCTCGATTATACGGCTTGGTTTGTTCCGCAAATTTCCAACTGGGCGGTGTGTGACACCTTTTGCGCCAGTTTCAAGCCCAAAGCACAAGATTTGCCCACGCTTTGGAATTTCATTTTGCAGTATCGTCAAAGCACCCAAGAGTACGAACTCCGCTTTATGTTGGTGATGATTCTGGATCATTTTCTCTTGGTAGAATATCTCCCGCAAATCTTTACCCTGCTTGACGAGATTAAGTCCGACAAATACTATGTCGAGATGGCTAAAGCCTGGCTAGTTGCCGAAATGTTTGCCAAATTCCGTGATGAAACTCTCGATTACCTTCAGCGCGACCAACTCTCGGTTTTCGCTCATAACAAAGCCATCCAAAAAGCCCGCGAATCGCGCCGCATCAGTACGGAAGACAAGCAACTTCTCAGTTCGATAAAACTTTAATTACATCCCTAGCCAGAGCAAAAGCGTTGGAATTATCAAGATTTCCACCACATGAAACAAAATATGTAGCACAAAAATTATCACGCCCAACGCTCCTAAGCGCTTAAAATTCCGCACGCAAAAATGTTTACCCAGCCATGTGCGATGATGGTGCGCATGCTCATCTGGCTTGGTTGCTGGCTCAGTCAAGTTTTCTGCCTTTATTTCCTCTGTCATAACTTTAATTTTACCACAAAATCTCCCAAAACGCTATCAAACCATTGACAAAATCACAATTCTGTGCTACGATGGTAGTAAGAAGGTATCATGCGTCTATATTTTTACGGTTTTCTACTTCTATTCCAAAAGTTTATCCTCCGTCGGAACACTGGCCGAGTTTTATATAATTTCGCTACCCACATGGGCGTAGTTTATATCAAAATGGCCCAAATTATCGCCATGCAAAACTACGGTAATGTCTTTACCGAAAACGACCGTATTCAACTCTCCCAAATCTGTGACCATTGCAACCCAATTGCATACCGCAAAATTGCCAAACAAATCGAATGCGAATACGGTAAACCTCTAAGCGAAATATTTCAATCTATCGACCCAGAACCGGTGGGATCGGCTTCAATTTCCCAAGTTCATCGAGCAGTTCTCCTAGATGGTCGTGAAGTTGCGGTCAAGGTTAAACGCCAAGACATCGCCCGGCGCGTCGCTCATGACACTCGCCAGATTCGTCGGATTATTCATCGTTTCGGCAGGCTTGCCAAATTCCGCAATTATCTTGGCAGTGATAAGGCACTAGAACTTTGGGCTAAATGGATCGAACAAGAAACCGACTTTGAGAACGAGCGCCAAAATCTCCAGGCTTATCAAAATTTCGCCGCTAGCGTCAATGGCAAACTTACCGACGCTATCAATATCAAAATCCCGGCCCTGGTTCCTGAACTTTGCACAGATAATATTATTGTGATGGAATTTATTACTGCGCCAACCGTCAACCAACTCGAACTGACGCCAGAAAATAAAGCGCGCCTGCGTCGTGGGATGAATGATTATGTGCGATTGTCGTTTTATGCTTTGCTGCATGGTATGCCAGTGGCTTTTCATGGCGATCCGCACGGTGGCAATGTCTATATTGATGACGCCGACAATGTGGGCTTTCTTGATTTTGGTCTTACTTTTTCTTTGAGTGGCGAGGAATCAGACTTCGTGCGTCAACTTTTTCTGAATGCTTACAATGTGCGCACGGACAAATTAGTTGAGTTGCTTTTACAAAACGGCAAATATGTCAATCTCGACCGCGAGCAATATAGCGCGGAGGTTGAAGCGCAAGCGCGACATTTTCGCAACATTCATGCTGCTCAATTCTTTGTTGAAATGATGAATCTCTACACGCGCTACAATATCGAACCG
Organism: uncultured Candidatus Saccharibacteria bacterium; assembly: GCA_964463545.1. Classification (GTDB taxonomy): domain Bacteria; phylum Patescibacteriota; class Saccharimonadia; order Saccharimonadales; family Saccharimonadaceae; genus Nanosyncoccus. Next base: position 2,790 of record CAYXCA010000013.1, read on the forward strand.
CCCGAAATTACTTACAAAATGGGCAAAACTTTCCTCGCTCTCTACGGTATGAATAATTTTATCGAAAACACTGTCAATACAGAGGATCTGCTGGGGCCGCAACTTGTCGAATATTATGTTAATCAAATTGGTACGGATATTACTAATTTAGTTGCATCTGGCCTTGATACTCTGCTGGACTTTTTGACTACTACTTGTGAGAAAGGTTTTGTTTGCGGCCTCACCGAACAAATTGTGCGGCTTAATGGTTTGAAGAATCAATTTGCTGTCACGCTAGAGCATTGCGACGAGGCCCTCAGTTTCTTTAAGGTTGAGAACTAGGTCGTGACTTTTTATACTAATCTCAATTCGGCTATGGATTACTTGGAGGAGTACCTCGAGGGAGAAATAGACTATCAAACTCTTGCCCGATGCACTGGCGTCAGTTTAGGCACACTGCAGCGTTTGTTCCCACTGTTGGCTGGTATCACGCTCACCGATTATATTCGTCGTCGCCGCCTAACTCTGGCAGGGAAAGACCTTGCGTAGACCGATGCACGCGTGATTGACATTGCAACTAAGTATGGCTACAATTCTGCCGTTGCCTTTTCACGGGCTTTTCAGAAGTTTCATGGCATCAAACCTAGCACCGTCAAAACCAGTTCGGCCGAACTCAAGTATTATCCCAAACTTACTTTTTCCGCACCGCAATTTGAAGCGGAGTTAGACTACGAAATTATCAATCTGCCCGCAATGCAACTTTATGGTCACAGTATTCTTACTAACAACAAACACATCAAACATGATGCGCCACAATTTTTCATTGATGCCGAGCAAAAATATCCCGACCTGCCGCATCCTGATTATGGCATGATTTGCTATCTCGATACGCGTTATTCGTTGGAAAACTACGAATATTGGCTCTTGTGGCAGCATGGTCAGCCCGGTATGAAAACTTATCATGTCCCAGCTGCGCGTTGGCTCAAGATTTGCATTCCGTCGCAAACCGCACGCGATATTCAAGAGATGTCGGACCGTTTTTACGAAAAGTTTTTGCCCACTTGCTGCTATCGCCTTCGACCCGATCCGGAGTTAGAACACTATCATGACGGCGTGACAGACTTCCTGATCCCGATTTATTAAAACTGACTTTTTTGGCAGGGCAAAAATCAGAATTTTTTTCGTATTTTCACTATGATAATGTTATGCGGAGATTCGAATATGAAATTTTTTTGGGCAGTGGCCATGTTTCTCCTGCGGAATGGCAAAGTTTTTTTGCGACCTTGCAGCGCTATCTTGGTCGGTTCAATTCTTGGTCGCTACAGGTAGTTTTTGAGCATCATATTATACATTATTATCTCGTCAGCCCATTAGCACTTCCGAGTAGTTTGCAACTGACAAATTTTCTGCTCAAACCGGCTCAGTCGCCGCAATTTTCAACTGCGTGCACGAGTTGGCCAGTGATTCACCGTTTTGAAGATAATTGCGCTAAACTCGCCACTAATCTCCAAACAAAACGGCTGCATTTGCAGGCTTTAACAATTAATTTTAGTGGTTGGAATCGGGGAATTATTGGTTGCATTCATGCTTCAGTCCTGAATCAAGCGGGCACTGCGCAATCTCGACTTGTTCTGGCGCCTCCTGCTACCCTGCTCAGCGTCGATTTTGATCAAAGCAAAAATTTTACTTACAAAAAGATCCCCAAATATCTTAACCTTGATAAGATTGTCCCGCTTTTTCAGCCTAGCCAAGAGGACGGTTTGCTCAAAATTGATACTTTTCCGTATGAGAGCGCCGAGGCTTATCTCTGGCCAGAGCAATATGACTTTGCCAAGCATTCACTAATTTTGGGTGGCAGTGGCATGGGCAAGTCCAAATACATTGCCAGCATCATCCACCATCTTTATCAAAAGCACGCCAACGATTATCAAATTGTGGTAATTGACCCGCACGACGCCCTCAAAGATGATCTTGTCCACATTAGCGAACGCATTGTAGTAGACTTTGCGAAGCCTGACACTAGCATTGATCTATTCGCGACACGCACGCAGGAATTAAGCGCTAGTATTGAATTGATGCTGAGTCTTTTTCAATCATTGATCGCGGATAATTATAATAGTCGTCTTGAACGCGTTTTGCGTTATGGTGTTTATTTACTTTCGATTGCGCAGAATTTTACTTTTGCTAATCTGCGCCGCCTTTTGCTCGACCTTGATTATCGTCAACAACTTTTGAAACAATGGCATGCTGATTTGCCAGACAGTGTATCTCAGTTCTTTCTAACTGACTTTCAGGAACTCAAGACAAAATCATATGGCGAAGCCTTTGCGCCAATCGTCGCCTTCATTGACGAAATGCAAATGGTGCCAACTTTTAACCAAGAATGTTGCACGGTTGGGCTAGAAGGAGTTTTGCAAGACAACTTTTTGACAATTTTCTCTTTGAACCGTTTGCGTTTTGGCGATAAAGTTGTTCGTACCTTATCTGGTCTGTTGATGCAGCAACTCTTTTTATTCGCTCAGAGCCGTATGCCAGAAAAACACCTGTTGATTATTATTGATGAAGTAGCCGTAGTGGAAAACCCAATTCTTCCTCGCTTTTTGTCGGAATTGCGCAAATATGGGGTTTCAGTTTTTCTGGCTGGGCAATATTTTGCGCAAATTAGTTCTGAGTTGCGCCAGTCGATTTTTGCCAATACTTCCAACTACTACCTTTTTCGGGTGTCGCGGACGGACGCTAATTTGCTAGCGGAGAATTTGGAGATCAAAATGGTTGGCAGCGATAATATCGAAGACCAAGCCAAACTTTTGTCCGAGCTCAAGAGTCGAGAATGTCTTGTGCAGATTAGTTATGATGGCAAAAAACTCCCCGTCTTCAAAGCCAGCACTACAGATTATGCGGTGGCCGCGGCAGTTCCAGCCAAGCCGACACCAAAAATCGCCGCTAAGAACCAAACAGATGCTACAGTCGATGATTTTGAATTTGATTTTGACCTTAATGATGTGGACATTGGTACGGTGCTGTCAAATATTAGCACTAGCCGCAAAATTATAAATCGTTAACCCGGAGAATTTATGACTCAAGCAGAAGTTTCTACTCTCACTAACCAAATTTTTCAAGCAATTTTTGCCCAAGATAACCCATTTGAACTTGATAAACTTAAATCTCAATTTGCCACCGATATTTTATTGCCTACGCCGGTCAAAGATTCCACCACGGGCGAGATTACTTATACCGCCATGCCTAATGCTAAAAGTTATATTACTGATGCCAATTCGGCTAAACGTGACGGCACTACTGGCTGGTTGCAACCCTCGCGTCCGCTCAAAGGTATGAAAGATTTACTCCAAGCCTGGCAAGACGTCAACTATATCACCACCGAACGGGTTTATGATAGTGAGAATGTTTCCGCCAGCGACCCAATTTATCATTCACAGAATGTTTACAATTCCACTAATTGTGGCGGGTGTAAGAATATCATTTTTTGCGATGGTACTTACGATTCCGAATCTTGTATTGCCTGCCAGCGTAGTACGGGACTCAACTTTTGCTTGCGCGTAGATGATTCCAATACTTGCTCCAATTCCTATCATGTAATCTGCTCAGCCAAAGTTAGTAACTCGCTTTTTATTCAGGATGCTAGCAACTTATACGAATGTATCTTTTGTAGTCACATTTCCGACCAAAAATATTGTATCGCAAACATGCAATTTGCTGAAAAGACTTATTTTCAACTCAAAACCAAAGTCATTCAATGGATTTTGCGCCAAAAGTAACTATAATATATAGTATGATTTATTCTGTTACGGTTAAGCCTGGTTCCAAGAAGGGTCCGTTGGTCTTGCAGCATGGCAATGAACTCACAGTTTACTTGCGCGAGAAGCCAATTGATGGCGAAGCGAATCTTGCTCTCATCAAGCAACTAAGCCAATATTTTGGGGTTGCAAAAACCTGTATCACTATCAAATCAGGCGCAAATAGTCGACAAAAGTTGCTTGAAGTAGTACAATAAGTTTAACTGGTAAAGTCATAGAGAGGTTAAACATGGCAGAAATATTAAGCATTAACGGCGCAGAGGTCAAGATTGGCGAAGATGATGGCAAGGTAATTACTACTCCAATTGCCACCTTGCAATTCGCCGACCCTAAGGTTGGCGACAAAGTCGATGTTTATCGCGATGGCAAAGATTTCATCATCAAGCGTTCTTCTGAGCACGATTCTTGCATTGCAGTGGATGGTGAGCGCTCCATTAATAAGCACGTCTTTGTCTGGATCGGCACATTTATGTTTGGTGGCTTTGGCGCAGACCGTTTTATGCGTGGCCAAGTTGGCATGGGTATCTTCAAACTTTTGCTTTGCACGATCGGTTGGGTCACTATTGTCGGCGGTTTCATCGGCTGGATCTGGACATTGGTAGACTGGATCACCGGCGTGGTCAAAGCCTACGGCGGTGCGTATAGCGACACCGAAAACATCACCTTTGACGAGAATGGCAACTACACGCGCTAGGTATATATTATGGAGGTAGAATTTCGCATTGCTGGCCGTGGCGACCTAGAAGACATCATTCGCCTAACTAACGAATGTTTTAATGAACAAACATCGTTGGTTTATGCTGAGAAAATTTGGGAGAGATACGAACACGATCCAAATCAAATATATCTCAATGGCTATGTTGATGGTCAAATTGTCGCGCATACTAAGATCACCATTATCCCTACGATCTATGAAGACATGAACACTTATGCTATTCTAAATCACGTCTGCGTCAAGCCAGACATGCGCCGACATCATTTAGGCACCAAGTTGCTCGATGAAACTTTTCGTATTTGCAAAAAGTGCGGTGCTAAGACGGTGGAACTTTGGTCCAAGAATTTCCGCGAGCCAGCCCATGCAATGTATAAAAAATATGGCTTCGAAGTAGTCGATGCGAAGTTCTTCTCTAAGGATATTTAAGAAAGGTAAAAGGGAGGCAAAATGAAAATTCAGAGTATTTACATCGGCGGGTGGTTCCAACGTACCATGTTGCAATTATCCGAGGTATACGATTTTCTCCGCAATGGGGAATCACAACTCAAACTTAACAAAAAGAAACTCGCCGAGTTGCGCAAAAATCTTGATATGGGTAGTGTAGAATATGGTGTGGCCGGCGAAGAATTCGTTATGTTTACGACAGCCGAACATGTACGTGTCAAGATTTTTGAAGACGGCTTGATTGTAATTGGCAGTGAGAATGTTAGCGAAGAAACCCTTTTTGCGGATGTTGAGAAACTCAAAGATTATTATGAGCAACGGCTTTCGCCTGCTTTTAATTACATTTTTAGCCTAGGTGCCCCGGTGCCAAAAGAACTTGCTCACATCGAAAACATCTATCCATATTTCGTGGTTTGCGATAATGCTACGCGTGAAGACATTGCCGAACTACTTTCCAAGACTGAGCGCCAAAAATATTTTGAATTTGACAACAAAAGTTACAGCGTATTGCGCGGTGACAAATATTACTTTATTAACAATAAGAAAACTTTACAGCCCAAGATTGAGCGTTATATCGAGGAACAAATTTTTATCCGTGAGTTTAAGGGGCAGTTACATCGCTATCTCAACCTACATCGTATTATTTGGGAGAAGATTGACCATGTCAAAGACCGCGCCAAAGTTCGTGGCAGTGATGTGATTAAGTTTTCTACCAAACTAGAATCTTACGCCAAGACGGTCACTTTGATCGACGGCCGTATTCGCCAGATGTCAACTTATATTTCCACGCGCGAACGTATTGCCAAACAAGATAAGGAACTTGAAGAGTTCCTGGCAATTTCGGGCTTTAGATATGAAACTCTGCGCAATACTCTCGAGTATATCAAGTATTTGTGGGATATGACGAGAAATTATGTCAATGCCGCCCAGAAGTTGTTTGATGGCATCAAACAAGACGTCACTTCAAGTTCTATCGATAGTTTGACTATCGTCACCTCGATGTCGGCCGGTGCAGCAATTCTCAATCTCTTTACGGAGTCTGAGCCAGAGTTTACTACTTTTGGTTTCGTTTATTTCTTCATCCTTGCGATAGTGGGCTGGGTTGCTACCAAACTCTTGAGCAAAGTTGCCGAGAAGCGCAAATATGAAATTTCTGATGTCGACATCGATAAGAATATTAAATAATAAGAGGTTGAACGAAGAGAAGGCTCACCCTCTTCCGAAACGATATAAATAACAAGGAGGAATAATGAAAAAACTACTAACTGGCCTACTCACCGGTATTATTACACTCGGTGCCATAGGTGTAATGTCTACACCCGTTGGCGCGCTTGATATCCAGCCTAGGGCTGAACAGCAGCCGGAGCCAAACGCACCTACTAGCACCAGTCTAGAGGTTGAAACCACATCTGAAGTCCCAACCAAGGCCGAGATTGCACCAACTTTTTCAACCAGTCTTAACGAAAGTGAGCGTTCCGTTACGTTCAAGGCTGGCCATAGCCTGATCCTAACTGGCAACAACCTCGTTAGCGAAGTAAACAATAAATCTGGTTTCTTGCTGGCGGCAGGGAACAACCTCTCTTTGCGTACGGCAGCGGAATATGGCTTCCTCTTTGGCAACACGATCAACTTTGCTGGAGAAACCATCCATGATCTTTATATCGCCGGAAATTCCGTTACATTGACCCATGATGCTAAAATTGGTCGTGATGTTTTCGCCGCGGCGAATGTCCTCAATATTAATACTGATATCGCTGGAGATTTAGCCGTCACTGCAGATACCGTTGTACTTAAGGATGTGAAAATTGCGGGAAATCTTAATCTTGATGTTGCTCATCTCGAAATTATCGGCAAAGTCGAAGTTGCCGGGACTTTTGTCTACAATGATGATGCCGATGTTTCTGGTCTTGAGAATATCAAATACGGCAGTGTCGAGGTCTATCATGTTGAAGAAATTAGCCAGTCTGCCATTATGGCTGCGCGTATTTATAGCAAAATTATGAGCCTTGCGGCACTGTTCTTGGTTATGGCTCTAATTTGTGCCTTGTACCCACGTTTGCATGAAAAACTCGAAACCGAATCAACGGTTAATCGCTTTGGCGTCAACCTTGCAATTGGTCTTGGAATTTTGCTAGCGGTGCCAATTGTCGCCATCTTTGCCTTCTTCACATTTGTCGCTGCGCCATTGGGAATTATTGCGCTTGCGCTGTATCTAATTATGATTTATCTTGCACAAGGTTTCACTGGGGCTTGGCTCGGTCACGTGATTATTGAGAAACTTTGCAAAGGTAAAGGCAACATTTTCCTTGAAACATTGCTTGGTATCTTTATCCTGAATGTTTGTAGTCTGATTCCATACCTCGGCGTTCTCACTGGTTTTGTCAGTATGCTGCTGGGTCTTGGTCTTATCTTTAACTGCATCAAGCCAGCCAAAAAGGCCAAAAAATAATCATGCACGAGAGTTGGAAACCTTTTCTTGAAGCCGAGTTTGCCAAACCGTACTTCGTTGAACTCAGTAAGTTTTTGCACTCAGCTTACGAAACCAGTAAAGTCTTTCCAGCCAAAACCCAGGTCTTTCGCGCCTTTACTACTGACCTAAATCAGGTGAAAGTTGTTATCCTGGGACAGGACCCTTATCACACGCCTGGGGCGGCACATGGGCTGGCGTTTTCGGTACCGAGTTCTCAGCCTATCCCACCATCTTTGGTGAATATCTACAAAGAGATAGATGCCGAATATGGCAAGCATGCTAATTCTACTGGCAATTTGACCGCTTGGCAGCAGCAAGGTGTTTTGTTGCTTAATAATGTCTTGACGGTGGAAGCACACAAGGCTGGCTCGCATCGTGGTAAAGGTTGGGAGATTTTTACCGAAGCCACCGTGCGCTATCTCAATGATAAATGTGCGCATCTGGTGTTTATTTTGTGGGGTCGTGATGCCAGAAGCAAAAAGCCAATGATTGATACAAGCAAGCACCTCATACTCGAATCAGCCCATCCTTCACCACTGTCGGCCTTTAATGGCTTCTTTGGCAATGGACATTTCCAGAAAGCCAATGCGTTTTTGGCCAGCCATGGCCTAGACGAGATTGTCTGGTAGCCTGAATACACCACCCCTCTCCATTTGCCACATGGTCGTACTGCTATGTGGCATAGTGTTGATTTGGTAGCAATAATAAATCAGATTACTATCTATTCACATCTCCACTCTATATGTCTAATACAGTACTAAGGCAGCGGAGGGGGAAACCGTAGTAACGATTGTCTGAGCCATTCATCAGGTAAACGCCAGTGCTAGAGAATGCAAGGCGGTAGCCACTAGGGACGGCAGTACCATCATTGCGAGTTGATGACGCTCGTGATGACCAACCGTGACCGCCATAGCCAACATTCTTAAAAGTAGCGCCACTAACGCCAGGTAGGTTTATATACCCGCTGCGCACGAAGTTTGCTCTATATGTCTAATACAGTACTAAGGCAGCGGAGGGGGTTACCGTAAGTACGCTTGCTAGAGTGCGACGCATCAGTTGCGGTATAGAATAGTAGGTAATAAGCCGCCGTGCTATTGGCGCTACGTGATGTCCAGTCATATCCAAATTCACCGGCAAACCTAAAGGTGTCAGTTGCATAATCTAAATGTACAAACCCGCTGCGCACGAGTGGTACAAATCTGCAAATTTGTACCAGTTTGGCCTTGTTATTACCCCTGTTACATCTATTACCAAAGTGGTACAAAAATGAAAAATTGTACCACTTTTACGCCACTTCTTCGTGCGTAGCGGGTGGATGTATGTATTAGGCGGTAACTATAATGGTAATGGCGCAGTTCTTATACGTGTTGGTTCTTACGGTAACTATTGGGCATCACGCGGAAATACCGCTATTATTGCTTATGCTCTTCAGTTTACTAATACTATTGATACGTCATTCGGGTCAAATAGTCGTTTTGTTGGTCTTCCCCTCCGCTGCCTTAGTACTGTATTAGACATATAGAGTGGCCCGTTGATACTTTTGAAATCACCCAAAATCTATCTGCCTATGCTAAGATTCAAAATTCTTTTGCTTGTTGTTAGTAGTGTCTTTATGTTGTTATTTATGCAAAATTTGTATTTTAACAAACTTATGATTGTAAAATTTGGAAAAATTTTGTTATACTCGCGCCATTATTAAAAATAATTATTCCGAATTGGAGGAAAATGCGAAAAATTCTACAAATTTTATCAACAATCATTATGGTTTTGACTAGTTGCACGACAAACTTTTCGGTTTATGCTTCTAGCGAGGACAATTGTGACGACGTGCAGTTTATTTTTGCACGCGGTTCCGGCGAAAGTATAAATGATGTGAGTTACGCCAGTTGGCAGACCGCACTTCAAGAGCGTCTACAGTCTAGCAATCTTAAATATAGTTTTTATGAACTTGGCAGTGAATCGCAAGGTGGTTCGCAATATCCAGCCGTAGCCGTGGCGGGCTCGTTAGGAGGTTTTGGTAACTTGCTTGGGGCTTTCGTCAGCGCTGGGCAAAGTTTTGAATTTGGTAAGTCGGTTCTGGCTGGACGCAACGAACTCAAATCACGCCTCAAGCAAGTTTCGGGCGCTTGCCCGCGAACCAAGTTTGTCCTTGGTGGATATTCGCAAGGGGCCATGTTGCTCTCGGGAGCACTTAACGAAATCGACCCGAGCAAAATCATCTACATAGCCACCTTTGGCGACCCCAAACTTTATCTACCCGAAGGGGCGGGCAAGCGCCCTGACGCCTGCCGCGGCAAAAATCTTTCCAACTACCGCGCCTATGTCACAGACTGCCATGCTTACGAAGGCGTATTGGGCAGTTACCGTCCTTATCAGCCCGAGGCCTATCTCAATAAACTTGGCACCTGGTGCAATGGTCAAGATATGATGTGCAGTTCTGGCCTCAGCATTCATGACCATACCTCGTACGTTGGACTCGGTCTGTATCGTAATACTGCCAGCGTGATCATTAGCAAAGTCCGCCAAAATTTCCCCCAAGCGTTTAGCGAACAGAGCGCTGACAAATTCGAAACCACTCCGCACGACATGGTGATTCTGCTGCATGGTGGCGGTATGGAAGGCCTCACGCTTGCCAAATATAGGCTCGCTGCCCAGCGTCTTGCTAATCAAGTTTATAGTCTTGGCGGACGAGTTGCACTCTATGTTTATGGTGATAACAACAAATGGAATCTACGCCAACTTTGTGATTTATCTTGCTCGGCTGATGAATTTAACCACCAACTTGCACAGATTACGCATCGTCTTTCGGCGGTAGATTATTACAATTCAGCCTTGTCTAGCCTGCACCAAGCAATGTCTGAGTTAAACTGGCAAATTGGCGCCACAAAATCTGCAGTTTTGCTCACAGATCAGCCCTATTCTAAAGTCGATTACGATGGCCGTACTGTGGACGAAGTCGCTAATCTCAGCCTCAGCATCGACCCTGTCAATATCTATACGCTTACGCACGCTAATAATCTCGAAGCCGTCCGGCCTTTATCGTCGGCCACCAACGGCAAGGCCTATGACATCGAATCGGTCGACCTTGCTATCACAGAAATTTCTGGTCGCCCCATGGCTAGCCTTGCCCTAGAAAATTATGAGGGAATCGTAGGTGAAGAGATTACCTTTGACGCCAGCAACAATCTCGATTCTGCTAGCATTGCGCGCTACGACTGGGACCTAGATGCGGATGGCACCTTTGAACTCCAAAATGCTCCGGCCATTGTTCATAAAACGTATCAAACCCTACTTTCGGGCTACGTTCAGGTGCGCGTCACGGCCAAGGACGGTCACAGCAACACTATGTCGGCCCGTATTAAAATCACAGAATCTCCAGCCATTACCGCCACCGTATCTAATCTTCAAGTGACCAAACTTAGCGAAACCTCTTATCGCCTTGATTTTGAAACCAATGCCGAAAAAATCTTGGTTGCAGTTGGCGACTTGCCAGTTGGGCAGTTGCGTACCGCGCAGCAACGGCACCTTACTATTGATGACGTTACGGCCCGCACTACGGTTCGTTTGATTCCGTACAATTCGGCTGGCCGCGGCGATTCTGCTACTGCCGAAATTGGACCCGCAATAGAAACTCCTCCCACTGAGGTTCACCCGACTGAGCATCCGGCTGAATACCCGACCGAACCTCAGCCAAACATAACCGAGAATTCCTCATCTAGCACCCCGACTAATACCGTTATCTCCTCCACGCGAATTCCCATCAAAAAACCTGCCAGTGCTCCAGCAGTTCTTATACCCAAAGCCCCAAACACCGGCGTTCGGCTCACTGATGCGAACTAAGATGCCAGTGGTTGCCATATTCGCACTTATACACGGATAGTTCTGGCGCACCATAATCATGCTGCGCCACCAAGGCTGCCGCCTCCGCCTCCTCGCGCGTGGCATAACAAATCTTTTGTTGTTCTCCTACCCAACACTTCTCCGGAATTTTAGCAGAAAACGTCCTCATACTTCCATTATAGCACACATCTTAGAAAAAGTCAAGTATTTTCGGCTCAAATAATCTATGATATACTAAACATAAGTGTTAATTAGGTGGGAAAGTGAGTAAACTTGCTAAATATCTGAACCGACATATTATTGGCAACGTTTTTGAACGGCCGTCGATTTTGCAGGCGTATAATTCCGACCGTTCCATTCTGCAGTATCAGCCCCGGTTTGTCGCTTTCCCCGAAGTCGCAGATGATGTTCGTCGCCTGGTACGCTTCTCTAATCAACTTGCCATGCGCAATTTCCGTCTGCCAATCACTGTGCGTGGCAGCGGCATGGATAAAACTGGCGCCGCGGTTGGCGACGGTATGCTAATCTCTATGGAGCGTCTTAATAATATTGAGGAAATTGACGTGCATGGGCGCCTGGTGCGGGTGCAGCCTGGGATCACACTGGGTTGCCTTAACTCTGCACTTGCTCTTCAGGGCCTTACCCTGCCACTTGGTGCAGATCCGCGGCTGACAATTGGTGGTCTAATTGCCAATTGTACTAACGACGATTTTTCGAGCCGTTATGGTGGAATTTTTCACTATGTTGAACGAGCCGAAGTAGTGCTGGCAAGCGGCGATATTGTGCAACTATCGCCCTATACCGCTCGTGCGATTGATGCCAAAATGCAGACTACATCCGTGGAGGGCGCGCTTTATCGCAAGGTTGAACAACTTCTCGATCAATACGGCGACACTATCACCGAGCGTACCATGCGCCCCTTTGATGCCGCTGGCTACGCCAACATTACTCGTGTGCGTCAAGGGCATGTGCTCAATTTGCTGCCACTCCTTTTTGCTTCGCAAGGTACACTTGGAATTATTACTGATGTAATCTTACGAGTAGAATTGTTGCCGCCACTTCGCCGCAGCATGGTGGCTGTGCTCCGTGATACCAAAACCTTACTGCGTGCACTCGACTTTATCAAAGATCTTGAGCCGGCTTTTACTCGTATCTATGATATGCGTATCTTTGGGGTTGCCGCCACGGAGGGGACCCGCCCCGATTTGTTGGAGCAAAGTCCAGATGACGGCTGGCTGTTAGAAGTTGGTTTTGACTTTCGTAAAGGCAAGACCGAGCGCAAGATTCAGCAGTGCTTAGAGGTGTTGCCACCGGGTACTTTTGCTGTTGCCGAAACCAAAGATAACACGGTAGATTTTTGCGAATTTCGTAACGCCTTGCTAAGTTTTTTGAACACTGATGATAATGGCGAACGCTCTGCCGTTCTTGATGATGTCTATATTCCGAGTTACAAACTATCTGAGTTTGTGCAAGCCTTGCAGATGTTGGAAGAAACTCTTGACATTACGCTGCCACTTTTTGGTTCGTTTGCGACCTCTAATTATTCTGTACGCCCAGCAATTGATTACACTTCGCTGGAAGGCCGACAATTATTGATTAGTTTTTTGCGCCAATATTCGCGCTTGGTGGTTAAATACAGCGGTTCACTCACTGGCGGCAGTCCCGAGGGGCGAGTCAAACTTCTGTCCGGCGCCCAACCTCTGTCCGAGAACGAGCAAAACCTTTATCACGATATCAAAACCACTTTTGATCCATATAATATTCTTAATCCTGGCGTCAAACTCAATGTTGATACTAAGGCGGTTTTGCGCCATCTGCGAACCACTCCGCGCACAGGTTTGCTTACACCATAGCGCATCTCTGTTTCTTGTGCTATAATCATCAACATGAAGACTACAACAAAGAACTTATCCGATACCAAGGTGGAACTTAAAGTCACACTTGATAGTTCCGACCTCCAGAGCGCGCGCGAGAAGGCAATCGCAAATTTGGCTCAACATATCAAATTGCAGGGCTTCCGCAAGGGCAAGGCGCCCCTTTCGCTGGTTGAGAAGAGCCTCTCTCCTAACGACATCGCTACGGAAGCAATCGACGTTGCGGTGCGCACCACGATGCCAGCCGCTTTTAATCAGGCCAAACTGATGCCACTCGCCATTGAGAAGGTAAATGTTACTAAGTATGTTCCGGACGAGAGCGCCGAATATACCGCCAGCGCCGACATTTTGCCCGATATTAAGTTGGGCGATTACAAGAAACTCAAAGCCAAGATGGACAAAATCGAGGCTTCGGCGGCAGAAGTTCAAGAAATTATTGATAATATTATTGACGCCTATGCTGAGAAAAAGGTTGCCAAAAAAGCCGCCGAAAACGGCGACGAGGTGATTATCGACTTCGTTGGTAAAAAAGACGGTGTTGAATTTGTCGGCGGCAGTGCCAAAGACCATCATCTTGTGCTGGGTTCAGGCCAGTTTATCCCGGGCTTTGAAGAGGGAATTGTTGGCCACGAAGCGGGCGATAAGTTTGATCTTGAAGTCACCTTCCCCAAAGATTACCCCGAGAAGACACTTGCTGGCCAAAAAGCCGTGTTTGAAACTTTGGTCAAGCAGGTCAACGAAGTGGTCAAGCCCAAAGAAGATGATGAACTTGCCAAAAAGTGTGGTAATTTCCAAAATATGGACGAACTACGCGCCGACATCAAGAAGAATCTCGAAGCGCAAAATGCACACAAAGCCTCCGAAAAATATCGCGATGACTTGGTTAGTGAATTGGTCAAGGCTTCCAAGGTGGCAGCCCCAGAGATTTTGATTAACGACCAGTTGCGTTTTATCAAAGATGATATGAATCGTAATGCCACCAGCCACGGTATGACATTTGAGCAGTATCTTGAGCGTGTCGGTCAGACACTTGAAGACTGGGAAAAACAGGCTCGTGAGTTGGCTGAAGCCCGGGTGAAGGCCTCGTTGGTTTTGCAGATTTTGGCTCGTGACGAAAAGATTGCCGCTAGCGACGAAGAAGTTGACGCCAAGTTGGCCGAACTTAAGGATGTTTATCAAAAGTCCAAGGAGGCTTTGGCTAACCTCAAGAAACCAGAAGTGCGCCAAGACATCAAGAATCGCATGACGATTGACAAAACTCTCGATTTCTTGGTTAGTGTAAACCAGCCACAGACCACCAAGGCCGCCAAAGCCACTAAGGCAGAAAAGGCCGAAAAAACTGAGAAGGCCGACAAAAAGGCTACCAAGACCGCAAAAAAGCCAGCCGCTAAGAAACCTGCCAAAAAATCGGAGAAATAATCACCTAGGGCAGACAATCAAAACCACCCCTTGGAGGGGTGGTTTTGATTTTTGTCAAGAGTGAACAGGGGCGTCAACCGCCATATATGTCTAAAATAGCACTACTGGTCTAAATGTGCACCAAAATCGTAATCGGTGACTCGTTCAAACCCGTCACCCTTCCGCTCAAAAGCCGAACCGTATTCACTGTTAATGACTACGCCAAGACCATCATTCGCCTCAAGCACTTCTGCAACCGATACTGCTGACATATTATCTGGGTTATCAACGTAAGTCTGATCCTCATCTCCGGCTAAAAACCGCCAACCACTATCACTCTCGCGATCTGGCTCCTCTCTGTAGGCAAAGCCAACCTGCAAGTTCTTCGCTAGCAATTTTTCGGTTACAATAGCAGTTTTGTTCTCGAAGTTGTTCATAGGGTTCCTTTTTAGTTATACTTATATCAAATATATCATACTTACTCCTAAAGTCAGTAGAAAACTTCATAAATTCCGCTTGCTTTTTCTGTAATTTGCGCTATAATCAAAAAAGAGTTTCAGGTATTCTGCATTGCTGTAAACAGAATACCAAAATATTAAGTTAATCAGGAAGTTTTATTGTGCCAACTATCAATCAGTTGATTCGTAAACCCCGCCAGAAGACCGCCAAGAAATCTAAGGCGCCGGCGCTCGGTTCCATTGTCAATACGCTCAAGACCAAGCGTTACGAGCAGGCTGCTCCACTCAAGCGTGGGGTGTGTCTTAAAGTTACTACCAAAACCCCAAAGAAACCAAACTCCGCGTTGCGCAAGGTTGCGCGCGTGCGCTTGACTAATGGTCAGGAAGTTTGGGCTTACATCGGTGGTGAAGGCCACAACTTGCAGGAGCACGCCGTGGTGCTCGTGCGCGGTGGCCGCGTGCCAGATCTTCCAGGTGTGCGCTATCACATTGTGCGTGGTACGCTCGACTTGCAAGGTGTTCAGGGTCGTAAACAGGGCCGTTCTAAATACGGTGCCAAGAAGGGAGAATAATCTATGTCACGCAAAGTTACAAAATCTCTTCAACGTAAAGTTGTGCCAGATCGCAAATATCAGTCAGTTTTAGTGCAGCGTTTGATCAATAAGTCTATGCTCGATGGTAAAAAACAAGCCGCTGAGCGTGCCGTGTATGCCGCTCTCGAGGGTGCCGCCAAGAAACTTGGTTCTGAGGATCCAGTAGCCGTGTTTGAGAAGGCTTTGGCAAATATTAGCCCAGATTTCGAAGTTAAGTCCCGCCGCGTTGGTGGCGCTAACTATCAAATTCCGTTCCCAATTTCCGGCCATCGTCAGCAGCACTTCGCTTTTTCTTGGCTAGTGCAGGCTGCACGTGCTCGCCAGGGAATGCCTTATGCTAAGCGCCTTGAACTTGAGATTGTCGACGCCTACAACGAAACTGGTACTGCCTTCAAGAAGAAGGAAGACTGCCACCGCATGGCCGAGGCTAACCGCGCCTTTGCCCACTTCGCTCGCGCGTAGCTTAGTTCATCGTACGAAAATGGCCCCGCAAGGGGTCATTTTTTTGACCAAAAACCAACTAATGATATTTTTACTTATTACTCTTTTTATCTTTCTATCCACTCTCTATATGTCTAATACAGTACTAAGGCAGCGGAGGGGGAAACCGTTATAGCGCTCGTACGGACCCCACGACGGGCGCGACTCCGTAGCGCTAAACTCAAACCAATAAGCCAGCGTCGACGAGGTAGGTGAAGTACGCGACGACCACTCATAACCGTAGACGCCAGCGTACCTGAAAGTGCCAACAGTATCCGCCGGAGAGATGTGCCCGCTGCGCACGAAGTCGTCAACGTGCCAGGGAAAATAATATACGCCACAAAATTTCAATAAAAATGGCCAAGATAATGTCCATACATGATAACGTTGTATTTTTAACAACATAATCCTAATAAATCTTATGCTATAATTAAACTAAATCTAGAACTAGGAGGCACAAGTAAATGGTTAGATTAGCAATCAACGGTTTTGGACGAATTGGGCGCTGTGCGTTCAAGATTGCTTTTGAGCGCCGCGATGCTGAAATTGTTGCCATCAATAGCCTAGGCGACCCTGCTACGTTTGCTCACCTACTCAAATATGATTCGGCTTACGGTGTTTACGACCATGAGGTTGGCTTTGACGACAAACACATTATTGTGGATGGTATCAAGATCTTGTATCTGTCCGAGCCTGACCCCATCAAATTACCGTGGGAAAAACTCGAAATTGATACCGTGCTTGAATGTACTGGGCGTTTTTGCAACCCCGTAGACGCGCGTATGCACATCAAGGCTGGCGCCCGCAAGGTGGTGATTTCTGCTCCTGCCAAGGGCCCCGGTGCCAAGACTGTGGTCTTAGGTGTGAATGAGGAAGTTGTGACCGCCGATGATGATATCTTGTCTTGCGCATCTTGTACCACCAACTGTATTGCCCCCGTGATGAAAGTGATCGAAGACAATTTTGGTATCGAAAAAGCCATGATGACCACCGTGCACTCATATACTGCTTCGCAAAAGTTGGTGGATGACGCCGCCAAAGACATTCGCGAAGCGCGGGCAGCTGCTGTCAATATCGTGCCTACTACGACTGGCGCTTCCAAAGCGGCTGCGCTGACCATTCCTAGCCTCGAGGGACGTTTCAACGGTTTGTCTGTGCGTGTGCCGAGCCTGGTAGTGAGTTTGGCGGACATCACCGCTGTGCTCAAACGCGATGTCACGGTAGAAGAATTAAATCAGACTTTTGAAAAGGCGGCCGACGAGCCATATTACGAAGGTATTCTCGATGTCACACATGATGAGTTGGTGTCGTCTGATTTCCGCGGAAACTCACATTCCGCCGTGGTTGATTTGCCATTGACTGATGTCGTGGGTGGCAACTTAGTTAAGATAGTAGCCTGGTACGATAACGAGTGGGGATACTCCAATCGCTTGGTCGAACTTTCAGTTGATTTTGGGCGAGAAGTATAATATCCTAAAAGGAATAAAGGAGAATTTATGCCAGAATATCATATTTATATCGGTGCCGACCACCGCGGTTTTCAAAAAAAGGAAGATCTACTACCCATGATTCGTGACTGTCACGAGAATGTAATTGTAGAAGATCTTGGTGCGGAAGGCTATAACGCAGATGATGATTTTAACGACCCAGCGCTAGCCGTGGCCAAAGCCGTGGCTAAGGACAAATACGGCTTTGGTGTGTTGCTCTGTGGCTCGGCGCATGGGGTTTGCATGCAGGCTAATCGCATCAAAGGTGCTCGCGCCATCAATGCCTCCACTATCAAAAGTGTTCAGGCTGGCCGCACCGAAGACCATGCCAATATCCTCTGTATTCCATCAGACGATGTAGACGTAGACACGATGGAAAAGTTAGTTAAAACTTTTTGCCATACCCAGCCCAGCCTAGAGGAGCGCTATGTCCGTCGAGTCAAACGCTTGGACGACGATCACGCTAAGGTTTCCGGTGGAATTGAGTTTAGCCTCAAATTTGGTGGCGACGAAGACGACGACGAGGAGGAATAGAATTCATGGTGGCGATCGTACCAACTATCACTACTGCCGAACAAGCAGTTTTTAACGAAAATCTGGCGAGATTTAGTCAATTTTCCAAACGCATCCAGATCGATGCCTCAGACGGGAGTTTTGCTCCCACTACGTTGGTGCCGCTTACCAGCATGAACATCCCCGAAAATTTGAATATCGACTTACATGTGATGTCGGCCCGACCATCCGAGCATTTGCCGGCCATTATCAGCCTTAAGCCACGTCTTTGCATCTTGCATGCCGAAGTTGATGATGATCTGTTGGCACTGTTCTCGCGACTCAAAGAAGCCGGCATCAAAGTTGGCTTGGCACTCATCAAGACTACCTTCCCAGGCCGCATCATTGATTATATTCAAGCGGCTGATCACGTCATGATCTTTGCTGGAGAGTTGGGCAGCCAGGGCGGCACGATTGATATGATGCAGACCGAAAAAGTCCCCCTGATACGTAAGATTAAGCCCAATGTAGAGATTGGCTGGGATGGTGGGGCAAATCTAAGCAATGTCCGCGCCTTGGCGCACGCCGGGATCAACGTCATCAATGTGGGCAGCGCAATCACTCAGGCCGCCGACGCTGCTGCAATGTATCAGTCCCTCATCAATGAGAGCGAAAAGAAAGGTGTTTTGGTCTAGATGGCGCGCATCGTTTCGCTAGGTTCGGCTTTGCAGGATATTTATTTGATTGATCGCGACGATTTTGTTGGTTCTGAGGTAGCCGGGCAGTCGATTTTTGGCCAACTTGTCATTGGTTCCAAAGTCGATATCGACAAAGTTGCCTTTGAAGTGGGCGGTGGTGGCACCAATGCTGCGGTGAGTTTTGCCAAATCTGGCCACGAAACGATTTTTATGGGTAATCTCGCACACGATGCCGCCGGCGAAGCCGTGCTGGCCTGCTTGGATGAAGAAAACATCGACAGTAGTTATGTAGAGTTTCAGCGCGGACAGACGGGCTGCTCGGTGGTGTTACTTGATGCCAAAAGCGGCGAGCGCACCATTCTGACTTATCGTGGGGTATCTAGCCGATTCAACAATCTATCGGCAAGTGATTTGGAGTTAATCGCGCCCGACTGGCTTTATGTTACAAGCCTGCGTGGAGATATGGAAACCCTCCTGGCTTTCTTTGAGAAGGCGCACGAAATTGGCGCCAAGGTGATGTTTAACCCCGGCGAACTCGAAATTCAGCAGTTGCCTAAGTTGATTGGTTTGCTGAGCGATGTTGATGTGCTTTTGGTTAATAAGCGCGAAGCCTCACAAATTGTTCCTGGCGTAGTGCTGACCGAACTGCTGGTCCACCTTTCTACTTATTGCGAAACCGTCATCATCACGGATGGCGAAATGGGTGCAATTGCCACCGACCACCAGGAGATTTATCGCCTTGGCGTTTATGAGCAAGTCAAGATGCGTGATGCCACTGGGGCTGGCGATGCCTTTGGTGCAGGGTTTTTGGCCGCCTACACTAGCGATTTGCCGCGTGGGGTTGAGGATAGCCGTTTTGCCTACGCTTTGCAATTTGCGGCCGCCAACTCCGCCAGTGTGGTGCAAAAATACGGCGCCAAAGCCGGTATCATTGCCGTGGGCGCAGATTTACACCCCATGCCAATGCAAGAAATCACTGATGTAATACTGTAAGAAAGGGAATTATGCTGGACGAAAAAATTTTGGCTCAACTCGAGGCCGCCGACATTGAACGTGCTAAGGCTTACGCCAACGACTTGGTGCGCGGTCTAAAAATCGTGCGCACCTATCCTCAGGGTGTCACCATTTTTGGCTCCGCCAGGTTAGCGCAAGACAGTAAATATTGCAAAAAGGCTCGTGAATTAGGCCAACTTTTGGCTCAAAATGGCCATGCCGTGATTACTGGCGGTGGCCCGGGCATTATGGAGGCTGCCAACCAAGGTGCTTTTGAATACGGCGGGCGCAGCATTGGCCTTAATATCACGCTCAGACACGAACAATTTCCCAACCCCTACCTCACCGATACCATTCAGTTCCAGTATTTCTTTGCGCGCAAAGTCATGTTGGCAATGTCGGGCAAGGTTTATGTGGTGTTTCCCGGCGGGCTTGGTACGCTGGACGAACTTTCCGAGATTATTATTCTGATGCAAGAAAACAAGATGCCACACATGCCAGTCTTTTTCTATGGCAAGAGTTTCTGGAAGCCGCTGGAAAAGTTTATCCAGGGCAAGATGCTCCCGTTGGGGCTAGTTTCCAAAAACGACCTCAAAATATTTAAGTTGACCGACGACCTAAACGAGATCGTCAAGGCGGCCAATAAAATCGGCCATCCGCCTGTCAAGACCAATTATTATGATGGTTTTACTTCGGCGGCTGGTTTTCAACAACTTCCCGAGAGTGAAAAACTGTTTAAGTAATCTTTTTGGAAAAACTTTCGCGAAAAAGTCAAGTACATGCTTGACTTTTTTGATAATGTGTGCTATAATGAAGAGATAGGGTTGCCTTATCGCCCTAAATTTTAGGAAAGAGAAGGTGTAATTTATGAAAAAGACTGTTTTGGACGGTGGCAGATATACGCTGTTTACCAAGTTCGAAGAAATCATCGAAGATGGCGAGGCTAAGGAGGATGTGCGTAGCGACCAAATGTATGCGGAACTGGCCAACGACCTGCTTGCCGAACTGAATTCGATTTGCAAGGCGGTGCCATTCACGGCCGAAATCTGTGAGTTTCATTGTGGAGAGGATGAACCCCGTGCTTATGCTAAGATCGTCAGACTTGACGCAAGAGGGCACGAAGTGGTTTATCCCACCAAGAAGAAACCGGTGTCTTGTCTGAAGACGACGCAGTACTATGCGGCACGGAACAACAAACATCCGGAAGAAAGTTATATGGGGCGGATCGTTATTCGGGTGTACATGCACATGAAGCCGTTATCGGATAACGCTAATTCTCATTTGGTTGAGAATTCGTTGGCGCGTCCCTTGCTGCGCTTAATCAACTCACAGTATTACGAGAAGATTGTTAAGTACTTCGACGAGTGGGACACAGATTATCGGAATGCGCCGAAGATTGATCCGATCGAGATTTTGACGTAGTTACCAAACCAGGACCTTTAGATAACGGATGGCTTTTATGGGCTGTCCGTTTTTCTATATGTCTAATAGAGTACTAAGGCAGCGGAGGGGGTAACCACCCCAACGATCATATGGGCCATTCGAT
>CAYXCA010000014.1:0-23739 GCA_964463545.1 uncultured Candidatus Saccharibacteria bacterium
CGATACGACCAGTAGCAACAGTACCACGGCCCTTGATTGAGAAGACATCCTCAATTGGCATCAAGAATGGTTTGTCAAGATCGTGCTCTGGAATATCAAAGTAATCATCCATCGCCTTGACGAGTTCCATAATGGCATCTTCGCTGGCGGGATCGCCTTCGAGAGCCTTAGTAGCAGAACCCTTGATGATTGGAGTGTTGTCACCATCGTAACCGTATTGGTTCAAGAGATCGCGCACATCCATCTCAACGAGTTCGACCAATTCTGGGTCAGCAAGATCCATCTTGTTCAAGAAAACAATGATTTTTGGAACGTTCACCTGGTGAGCAAGCAAAACGTGCTCACGAGTCTGTGGCAATGGACCATCATTGGCAGCAACCACGAGAATAGCACCATCAACCTGAGCAGCACCGGTAATCATGTTCTTAATGTAGTCGGCGTGGCCTGGCATGTCGACGTGAGCGTAGTGACGCTTGTCAGATTCATACTCCTGGTGAGAAGTAGCGATGGTAATACCACGAGCCTTCTCTTCTGGGGCGTTATCGATTTGGTCGTAAGCAACTGCTTTGTTGACGTCTGATGGAAGTTTCTTTGCAAGCACGTTTGTAATCGCAGCAGTAAGAGTAGTCTTACCGTGGTCAACGTGGCCCATCGTACCGACGTTGATATGTGGCTTGGAACGGTCAAATTCTGCCATTCAATATCTCCTTTAATTATTTTGTTAGAGCACTAATACAAATCGCTCCAACTCTACTCTATTATAATAACGGATATTCTTCGAGTTGTAAAGAGGAAAATTACACGACTAAAGGTCTTTTATGACGTCGGTTCACTCTATTATGTCTAATACAGTACTAAGGCAACGGAGGGGGTGACCAAACCAACGATGGTTTGGACTACTAGACGGCCTAGTAACAGTAGCATCAAAATTAAGATAGTAGGCGCTAAGTACCGACGTACCGTCATACCTGGTTCCAGAGCCACGTGACGACCAGTATAAACCATGTAACCCAGCGGTTACAAAACGACTAGTGGGATCTGACAAATTAACATACCCGCTGCGCACAAAACTGGACCACCTCGTGCGCAGCGGACATCTAAATGTAGCGGCTACTGGCACCTTCGGGCTTGCTGGTATCAATAGCTACAGTTTGTCGTCGCGTGCATCAGCTAAACACTTTAGTGGTACCGCAGTTCCTAGTGCTTATTTTCTCTTATTCAATAACTCTACGGTTAGCCCGTCTTATGGACCCACTAACCGCTCACACGGTCTCCCCCTCCGCTGCCTTAGTACTGTATTAGACATATAGAAAACAGCATAACCCAGGCATTTTGTACGCCTGGGTTTACTCTAGAGTAAAAATGTAGCAGATTATCTAAAAGTCAGAAGCACTTGTCTTTCATCTTGACACCGTGGCTAATTCGCAGGACCGGTTGTAACTCGACATGATAATCTGTTAGCACCTCACTAAGTTCTGCCCATGCAAAAGGCCTGCAAGAGAAAATGTCGATAAAAGTTCGGTCTTCTTCCCGCTGACCGTGAACGGCAATATGCGACTCAGTGACGGGCTGAAGTATATCATAATTCCCTGTCTTTCTACGACTCATGCGCTGAGAAAGTGGTGTTGCTGCAATGGCGGTTACAATTCGTTCAATAATCTTGTGCGCCCGACGATATGTAATATAACTGCCCTGCATCACAATATGTACGCCAAAACTACCTTTGCCGTCATTCTCAGTCCTGAGGTAGCATCCGCCATACCTCAAATACTGTTTTAATGCATCGAGCAGCAAACCATTTCGAGCCATGCATTTCTCACAGCTAGCTAATGTTTCACTGAATAAATCGATGAAAGCAACTCCACGACGACTGAACGTACGCACCGCAAAATGACCAAATGGAGCGTTAATAACACCGCTAATGCCTTTATTTTGCGGATTCACATTGCTAAGAACCGGCGTTAGCTGGATACTACCAGCATCGTTAAAGACTACTCGATTTACCACGGAAAGCAGTTTAGATATTTTTGCCTCACTTTCCGCATCTCGACGGTCAACGCCATATAAGTCTAAGCACCAATTTAGTTTTTTCAAATCTGTCATTTTATTCCTCCTTGTAAAATTTCTTTGCCTATACGTTAACTGGGGACTCTAGGCAACAAAAACATAGCCCTTATTTTTATTGTATCACAGATTATAGTTTTTGTCAATGTTTTAACGCTTTTTATGGGATTTGAGTAATATTTTGTCTATTTTTCCATTCCATATGTCACATAGCATGGCTATGCGACATGGTGTCGGTTCAGAACACGAAATAAGCCGGTTTTGTTATTTCTCCACTCTATATGTCTAATACAGTACTAAGGCAGCGGAGGGGATGACCGTGATAACGGTTGCTGCTGACGGATGGATGAATAGTGCTACTAGTAAACTTTAGAAAGTAAGCACTGGGAATTGCAGCACCATCCCACCGCGTACTAGATGCGCGCAACGACCAATAATTGCCCCATTCAGCATTCGTTTGTAAATTATTATCAATGGGAAGGGCTAAGAACCCGCTGCGCACGAAGTGGGTTAGTTTTCGTGCGCAGCGGGACCGTATATCTGCCTAGTATCAGCAACACTTTAATGTATATCAACCAATCTGGTTTTTATTGGTCATCACAAGCGTCTTCTATCCGTCATGACGGTGGTACTGTTCCTAGTGCTTACTACTTTGCGTTTGCCGACTCTGTAGTAAATTCGTCCCATGGTCCAGCCGATCGCTGGCACGGTATCCCCCTCCGCTGCCTTAGTACTGTATTAGACATATAGAGTGTGGGAGAGAAAGATCACTCATCCAACAAAGAAATAATCTGGGCACCATATTTTTCTAAATCGGCCTTCACGTCTGGGCGGTCCAGCCAGTCAAACTCGGTCGTATGCGCTACATAGCCAACTTTTTTACGAATGGAACGGCCAGTAGGATGGCGCCCCTCTGTGGTTGTCTGGCCTAGATCATATTCGTACTCATCTAGCACCAAAATATCGCCCGGTTCACATTCAAAATCGTTCACACGATATTCAAAGGTCTTTTCGCCAGACAAAACTTTTTCAAAGTACTCTGGGCTAATCTTTTTATGAATTTCGCGGCTCATTTCTTCCCTTTCTTACTACTATTAGTTTCTTCAATTTCCTGAATCTGATCACGAATCAACGCCGCACGTTCAAAGTCTAAGTTGGCTGCGGCCAGTTGCATCTGTGAACGCAATTCTTTAATTAGACTCGGCAATTCTTCTGGTGGGATGCGCTTAATATCAAGTTTAGAAACTTGCTCCTTCTCTGGAATGATTGCGCGAAGACCCGCGGAAATCTCTTTTTGCACAGAATGCGGTGTAATATTATGTTCAATATTATATTGTTGCTGAATTTCGCGGCGACGATTGGTTTCAGAAATCGCCTTTTCCATGCTTTCGGTAATGTTATCGGCATACATGATTACATGACCATCCACATGACGCGCGGCACGACCAATTGTCTGGATCAAAGCACTCTCCGAGCGTAAAAAGCCCTCTTTGTCGGCATCAAGAATCGCTACGAGTGAAACTTCTGGCAAGTCCAAACCTTCGCGCAAAAGGTTAATACCTACCAACACATCATAAACGCCAGCACGCAAATCACGCAAAATGTCGCCACGTTCCAGAGTGTCAATATCGGAATGGATGTAGGCTACTTTGACATCGCGCTCCTTGAGATAATCGGTCAAATCTTCTGCCATGCGCTTAGTCAGAGTTGTCACAAGCGTGCGCTGACCTTTGGCAATACGTTTATCAATTTCCTCCATAAGATTATCAATTTGGCCTTCGGACGGACGCACTTCAATCTCTGGATCGAGCAAGCCAGTAGGGCGAATCACCTGCTGGGCTGGCTCAGGAGAATTCTCCAGTTCGTAAGGCCCCGGTGTAGCCGAAACATACACCGCTTGGCTAATATGTTTTTGGAACTCTGGAAAAGTCAGCGGGCGGTTATCTAAAGCACTGGGTAGACGAAAACCATATTCCACCAGTGTCATCTTGCGGGCATGGTCACCATTATACATTCCGCGCACTTGCGGAATGGTCATGTGACTTTCGTCCACGAGCAAAAGGAAATCTTTGGGGAAGAAATCAATTAGAGTGGCGGGTGGCTCACCAGCCCTACGTCCGTCCAGATGGCGCGAATAGTTCTCGATTCCCTTCACAAAACCGGTTTCTTTGAGCATTTCGAGATCATATTTGGTACGCTGGCTAAGACGTTGCGCCTCCAAGAATTTCTCATGCTTTTCAAAATATTTCAGGCGCTGGTCAAATTCCGCTTGAATGCCCTCCAAGGCACGATCAAGTTGGTCTTTGGGCGTGGCATAGTGAGTGTTTGGGAAAATATGAATGCGGTCGGGCTTCTCACGCGTTTCCGCGGTAAGTGGATCAATAATGCGCACGGTTTCCAATGTATCAAAACCGAATTCAAACCGATAGGCCCATTCTCCACTGGCCGGAAAAAGATCCACCGTATCGCCCATTACGCGGAAATTTCCCCGTTCAAAGGCCAAATCGTTACGATGATATTGCATGGCGACAAGGTATTTAATGAAGTTTTGCTGACTGAGAGTTGAGGCATCTTGAGTATTAAAATTAACCAGTGACGGCAAAGCTTGCCCTTCGCGCAGCAAAATCTCACCTTGGTGATTAAGGCTTGCTTCAGCTTCGGAAAGCGCTAGCGAGCCAGCGTCACTGGTCCACCAATTGCTAGCACCAGAAACTCGCCACTGACCATTAATTTTAACCAGAGCCAAAGACATTTCAGTGTAATGATCAGGCGAGCCAATGCCATAAATACAAGATACCGATGCCACGACAATTGTGTCAGGGCGAGTCAAAAGCGCCACCGTGGCAGCATGGCGCAAGCGGTCGATTTCATCATTGATAGCCGAATCTTTTTCGATGTAAGTGTCCGTGCTGGCAATATAAGCCTCTGGTTGGTAATAATCAAAGTAACTCACAAAATAGTGCACTTCGTTTTTTGGGAAAAACTCACGAAACTCAGAATAAAGTTGTGCAGCCAAAGTCTTGTTATGTGCCAGAATTAAAGTTGGCTTTTGCATGTTTTGGATTAGGTTTGCCATCGTAAAAGTTTTACCTGAACCAGTAACGCCCAGCAGGGTTTGCTCGCGTACGCCAGCCTTGAGGCCATCCGTCAATTGCTTAATCGCAAACGGTTGATCACCAGTAGGCTGATATTTGGAAACTAATTCGAATTTAGGCATATATATATTATACTATATCAAAATGAAGTGGGCGCCATGATAAGCGCCCAACTAAACTTATTTTACGTTGATCTGGAATATCACCATTACAGCATTTTCGTACCCGGGAGCAACGCCATTGTCCAAGGTATATGATTTTGACTTGGTAATGGAAAGTCCATGTCCATAGCGTGAGGCGTTATCTTCCAGTGGAAGAATTCTCCCGTCGCCATAAAATGCCACCGCAGAGATGTCCATATTTGAACCGATCGTCAAATCTGCTTTGCTGCTAACAGTAATCGGCAACTCACAGTCACAACTCTGGTACGGCACCATGAGCCCATCCGGGCTGTAATTAAACCCGACTCGAATCGTAGCCGCATCTCCAGCCTGGAGTTTATCGTAGGGCACAATGATATTCAAAGTGACGTCCTTTGCGAAGGCCTGATCTCCCAACTCCGGATTAGTAGCATTGTGGATGTAGGCCATCAAAAGATATGAGTTTCCTGGTTCAAGAACGCGGGGAGCATCTGTTTGATAACTGCTCAGTTTGATCTCGCCGTCATCTCCAAACTCAACAAACCGCAAGAATTGACTCTCGTCACCCAGCAATGCATTGTCAGTTGCAGTATTAAACGTAAGCGACGTTTCACAGATCGTATCACGCTCCGCTGCATTTGCTCTACGTATCGTACCGTAACCAAACAATATCAATAGCACAGCCAACGTTAATAAAATTTTTGCTCGCATTCTACCATCTCCTTTCATGCGAGGTGCTTTGTAAGTTACCAGCATTCTATATAAAAGAATACCATGACACTATATATTTTAACTCACTTTTGCAATAATTGCAAGAAGTCATTCTCATTTATCATTGGAATACCTAGGCTAGCGGCTTTGTCGGTTTTGCCCTTGCCAGGTTTAGCGCCAGTAATCAGCGCGGTGGTATTTTTAGTGACGCCGCTCGTCACCGTAGCACCGAGTGCACGTAGTTTGTCTTCGGCTTCTTCTCGACCCATGCTTTCGAGTGTTCCGGTGACAATATAACTTTTGCCAGACAATGGTAATTTACTTTGGTCTTGATAAACTGGCGCTACACCTAGTTCCTTAAGTTCGGCAAGGAGTTTCAAGTTATCCTCATCTGCAAACCAAGCCAAAATCGATTCTGCCACAATTTGGCCAACATCCGGCAATTTGAGCAGTTCTTCTTCGGTAGCCTGGGCAAGTTTCTCGATTGAGCCGAAACCCTTCGCTAGAGTATTGGCAGTTTGCGCCCCGACATGGCGAATACCAAGTGCGGTGATAAATTTGTTGAGCGGCGGAGTTTTGGAAGCCTGAATCGAATTAACCAAATTCTTAGCCGAAAGTCGCGCAAAACGCCCCAATTTGGCAACATCCTTAGTTTCTAAACGATACAAATCAGCAATGCTTTTAACCATATTGGCATTCACGAGTGCTTCAACATTCTTTTCGCCTAGCCCATCGATGTTTAGTGCAGGCTTGGAAGCATAATATTCTAGCGTGCGCTTAAGGATGAAATCAGAACTTTCGCCTTTGACGCGATATACCACCTCGCCCTCAGGGCGTTCAAATTCAAGTTCCGGATATTGTTTTTTCAGCGCAGCAGCGTAATCAAAAGGTTCAGCACTAATTGGACGGAGTGGAGTAAGCACCTCTTTGATTTGTGGAATAATATCGCCAGCCTTGTAAATAATCACCGTATCGCCAATACGCACATCCAGGCGGGCAATTTCGTCCGCATTGTGCAGGCTGGCGTGGCGCACCGTGCTGCCAGCCACCACTACCGGGTCCAGAATAGCAACGGGTGTGGCAGCACCGGTGCGCCCAATCGAAATCACAATATCCTTGACCCGCGCGGTGCTTTCCTCGGCCGGGAACTTAAAGGCCACGGCTCCGCGTGGAGTTTTGCCCACAATGCCAAGTTTTTGGTACACCACGCGGTCATTAATTTTGATGACCATGCCATCGGTATTGAAGGGCAAAGTCTGCCGATAATCTTCCAAACGTTTAATTTCCTGCAAAACTTCATCAATACTCCGAAAAACTTTATCTTCCCCGCTAGTGCGAAAGCCCATTTCTCGCAGTTTTGCATAGGCTTCACCATGAGTAGGCAAGTTTGGTTCCACCAAATCGTAAGCCATAAATTTTAGCCGACGCTTGGCTGCAATGCGTGGATCGAGTTGGCGAATGCTACCGGCCGCTAAATTACGCGGGTTGGCAAATGGTTTCTCACCGGCCTTGACCTGCTTAGCGTTCAGCTCCTCAAAATCTTTCTTAAAAATCACAATTTCGCCACGCACTTCCACGTGCCCCGGTTCGTCAATCCTGAGCGGTACATTTTCAATCGTGCGCACGTTCATGGTGACATCTTCGCCCACCAAACCATCACCACGCGTTACCGCCTGTACAAACAGCCCATCTTGATAATGCAGGGCACAGGCTAAACCATCCATTTTAATGTCCGTAAAATAGGCCTGAATTGGGCCAACGATTTTTTCGTTAGCCTGCACCCAGCCACGCACTTCATCTTCTGAGAAAACATCGGCCAACGAAATCATGCGATCACGATGCGTCACTTTGGTAAACTTATCTAATGGCTTCCCCGCCACCCGTTGCGTAGGCGAATCGGGCGTGATTAACTCAGGGAATTCCTTCTCCAGTAATGTTAATTCGTGTTTGAGTGAATCGGCCGCCGCCTCCGACATTGTAGACTCGTCCAAAACATGATAATGATAACGATAATCATTGATGAGTTCGCGCAACTTCAGAATGCGCTCTTCTGCCTCTGCCTTGTTCATTTTACCTCCACAGTTACAATTATTATAGCAGATTATTTTTCTTTGTAGTCAAGCAGCCAACGATAATAAAGGTAAAGATAAGTCGTAGCGTACATAAAGACAAAACAGGTCACCACCAGCAAGAAGAACGGTACAATCGGCCAACTGCTAATCCAACTCCACATACTTTTAAACCACAGGTCGAGCAAGATAATCGGCATCATCGTAATGATATAAATCATTGCAACAACAAAGATTAGGTAGATTAAACGCAAAATCATCCTAAGCCGCCGACCGGCCATCAAATCTGAAGCCGCAAACAGCGCCGTCAACGGATAAACTCCTGGCGCCGTCACTGCCACTAAAGCCATCAAGGAACTCGACAACATATAACCGCTCAAAAGCAGCATTAACGCAGCAAAAATAAAATAAAGCAGAGCATAAAATGGCGTAGCAAGGAAGTTAGTCATCACGGCCGCAGAATAAGTAATAATCACCAGCATAATCGGAATTGACTGGATAAAAATCACGATAAACACGACCAAGGTTGACAACAACGGTGACAGCGCATTGTATAGCCCATCACGCAAACGTGGATGCTCGCCCGCCAAAAAATGGCGCAGCAGAAAAATCGTCACAAGCCACATGATGAGGAATAGTATGAGCATAAAGACCGTCTGCGATTCACCCATACCGGTGTCTAGCCCACCGCTGGTTACAGTGGAAATCAAAAGTATACCCGCCCGAGCAAAATTTCCAATTCTGCCGGTTGCAAGTTCAGCCGAAGTTTCATCAATGGAGTCTTGGAATTGTTTATAAAAATCTTCGCTCATGAGTCCGACTGCCAGAATATACAACACAACCATCAAAGCAATGAATGGCAAAAAAGTACGCCAGTTACGAAAGATTGTCTTAAAAGTGATCATGGCATGGCTGAGCAGACCCGGGGTAGAAGTTTGGCGCAAGTAATCTTCACGGTAGGACCGATGGAAAGATTTGTGCAAGTGCACATGTTTAGCCCGTGCATCATGAATTTTTTGCTTCCAGGACGAGAATTTTCTGGAAATAACTGACCGTTGGTCATTTTTTTTGTCAACAGAATGACTTTTGGTCACTTTTTCTCTAGAATTGCCTACTTTAGAATTGATTCTTGCCATGCTCTAGCCTTTCGATGCGTTTTTCGATGGGTGGATGCGTACTAAAAAGATTATTGACAAAGCCGCGTCTGAGGGGGTTATTGATGAACAGCGCCTCAGTAGCAGGGTTTTGATGCTTCATTGGTTGCGCATGAGTGTCTAATTTTTTGAGTGCCGAAATCATTCCTTCCGGATAGCGCGTCATGTGGGCAGCCGAAGCGTCAGCCAAATACTCCCGCTCGCGCGAAACTGCCATCTGAGCCACCGAAGCCACAATTGGCGCCAGAATTGAAGTTAGCAAAACCACAATCAAGCCAATTGGACTACTATCGTCGTCATCATGAGCGCTCGTTAGCCACATCATGCGCACTCCCAAATCAGAAATAAAACCAACAATACACACTAGGCCAAAAGTGATCATTGACACCCGAATGTCGTAATTTTTGACGTGCGATAACTCGTGTGCCATGACTGCGGTGAGTTCCTTATTGTCCATAATATCGAGTAAACCGGTGGTAGCAGCCACCACGGCATGTTCAGGATCACGCCCAGTTGCAAAAGCATTTGGTGCTGGGTCGTTAATAATATAGACCTTGGGCATAGGTAGCCCGGCCGCAAGAGCCAGATTCTCAACGGTATTATATAGGCGTTGGTTGTCACGTTTTTGAATCTCTTTAGCGCCGGTCATCGCTACCGCCAAAGAACTTGAAGCGTAATACTGAACCACAGCATAAATCAACGCAAACACTAACACCCAAACCGTCACCCACCAGTCATCCATAAAATATGCAAAAGCCGCCCCAATCGCAGTGATAAACAGTACAAAACCAATCATGATAAAGACTGTGTTGCGTTTGTTGGCGGCAATTTGCTTATACATTGGGATCTAATTAGTTGTCAAACTTGACCTCTGGAGCCTTTTCGATAGTGGCTTTTTCGGCTTCAGGAACTTCAAAGTATTCACGTTCCTTGAAGTGACCGACCAATTTGTTAATCAAATTAGTTGGAAAAGTTTTTAACTTAGTATTGAGGGCCTGGGCTCCAGCATTATAGAAGCGGCGTGCGGCTTGAATTTTGTCCTCCACGTCTTGGAGTTGAATCTGGAGTTGTTGGAAATTGGTATTAGCCTTGAGTTCTGGATAAGCCTCGGCAATGGCGAAGAGGTGACCGAGAGCACTTTGCATGGAGCGCTCAGCCTCTGCGGCGCCATTAACGCTCTTGGCGCTCATACTGGCCGATCGGGCCTTGGTAACTTCTTCAAAGACACCTTTTTCGTGTTTGGCATAACCCTTGACTGTTTCGACAACATTCGGAATAAGGTCGGCACGATATTTAAGTTGAACGGTAATGTCGGACCAAGCCTCATTAACCCGCTCGTTAGTTTTGACTAAGCCGTTATAAGTAGCCCAAATCACAATGATTATGAGCAAGATAACAGCGGCAATAATAATTAATGCAACTTGCATAAAATCTCCTAGTTATAGTGTATATTATATAGCAAATCTAGATTTTTGCTACATTTTTATGCCATTAAAAACGCTAGCCAAAAGACCAGTGAAACAACTAACTAGCAGCAGGACAAGCCAGATAATCAAAAGGCAGAATTGCGAGCGAGCGAAGTTGCGCAAGTTGTGATTGCTGGCCGAGATAGCAAAAACAATTACAAAAATCCAGCCAATTACTGGAATAGAAAATAGAATTGAATAGCCAAAATAGCCCCACATGGAAATTGGAGTATATTCCATTGGAATCTTTGGTGTTCTGGTAGTGTTTGCCATATTTTTTCCTTTTGTAGAATTGATTGATTATTGATATAAGTATAAGCGGTTTTATGAAATAAGTCAAGCGAGCAGAGTTGATTTATTTTGATATAATATATCATATGCAAGCAGAAACTTCGTTTCAACAATTAGTAAAGGAAATTTGCCAAGAGAATGAAATTGGCCTGACGTGGATGTCGTCAAACTGGATGGCACAGTTAGACAAAGGTGACAAGCGCCGATACATTTTGGGGCATAAATTCGACTTGAATTCTGCCGCTTCGGCTCTAGTTGCGGATGATAAATATGCTACTTTTGAAGTACTGAAAAAAGACGGTGTGCCAGTAATTGAACATAGTATTATTTACGAAAAAGATAATCATGAGCCATATGTATTAGGCAGAAATTCCCTTGACTACATAACGGAGTACTTTGACGCGCATCAAAAACACATCGTGATAAAGCCGAATCTTGGTCAATGTGGTAATAATGTGTACCAAATCACCGATACAAAACAGATTACGCCTATTCTGGAGAAAGTTTTTCATCAATCAATGTCGGCCAGTCTTTGTCCGTTTTATCAGATTCAGCATGAGTACCGCGTGATTCTGCTGGACGGTGAGGAGCGACTTAGTTACCAGAAGAATTTGGGCGATGGCTGGAAATTTAATTTATGCCATGGTGCCACGGCGCAGCCAATTCAGAATGAGTTAATGCATCAATGCATAGTTAATATCGCCCAAAAAGCCGCGAAAGCGTTAGATTTGCGCTTCTGTAGCGTGGATATCATTGATACGGTTGAGCACGAACTACTGGTGATGGAAGTTAATAGTGGCGTAATGACTGAGAATTATCTCAAACAATATCCAGAACAGCGTGATGATGTAAAGATAATCTATGGCGACGCCATTCAAAAGATGTTTGAAGCCTGACAAACCGACCCTTCGTGGGGTTTATACTCTCATTGTAGCACATATCCATGAATTTGTCAATGCTACTAGTGCTTTTTTGCGCTGTGATCTTCGAGGAACATCTTGCGTGTGATAAAATTAAACACCATGCCACAAGCCGTGGTGGCGATTTTTGCAAGCATGGGGTGCCATCCAGAAGACACTAGCCAAGCCAACATCGCTTCGTCAAAGACGAGAAAAGCAATACCGTTCATCACAGCAAATTCAACAAAGAGCCGCTTGCGAGATTTTTTGTTGGTAGTATTGAAGACCCAAGTTGTGCTGGCCCAGAAATTAAAGATGGTAGCAAGCGCAAATGCGATCGCACTAGCCACAACCGACTTCGCAACTTCATCTGTAACTGACAACAAATGTAGCGCGACGGCAAAAATTGTCCAGTTGATAGCCGTATTGATAAAACCAACAATCGTAAATTTAGCGAGTTGCTGAAACATAGCAGTATACCTGCTCAGATGCAGCAAATTGCACCCCCAGGCTACAAGTTTATCAACAACATCTTCCTTTTTTTGCTCTGCCATGTTTATTATTATAGCAGAAAAAGTTCACAAAACACCAAAAGCGTTTTTACCCCGGTTTGCTATTGTATTTTTGTGCGTTTTGTGATATAATTATAAGCAGAATGGTGAGTGAAACCTGGGACTATTTGATGCGACGTAAGCCTTTACTGGGGCTACTGTTGGTTTTGCTAGCGCTAGGTGGCGTAATTGGCGCAAAACTAATGGCGGAACATCAGCCGCTAGCAAATCAGGCTCAAGAAATCAGCGCAGGAGCAAAGCCGATTTATAATAATTCCCTGACTTTTAAAATTGCAGGTACTTCTGGCAAAACTGCTTATGAAATGGTGCTAGCGAGCGACTTTCGCTCAGCCAAGATTAATGTATCAGCCGAAAGCATAGGCTCAGAAGCCTATGTGCGAATTTTGAATCCTAGTGGTCAGGTGATAGTGAGTGAGCAAACGGCTCCCGAAAATGGTGAAAATAAGTTTACCGATACGTCCAAAAGTTATTCCGTACAACTGGGGAGAAACTATATAATTGAACTATACGGCACAGGTGTACAGGTTTTAAGTAATCTTACATATGCTCAGGCAACGGAATTTATGCCGAGTGGAGTAACTGAGCGCTATGTGATAACAGCAAAAGGTATACGCAAAAGTGGCTGGAGTGATGCTGACGGTGAAGAGGCGTTATACAAGATATTCAAAAAATATATTGTTAATCAAATTGAAACCTACAAGACTAACTTGTCGGATGAGGTTTTGAATAATAAAACTCTGGACGTGGCCAACAAAGCGCAACTTGTGCTGGCTTACAATAACCTGAAGGGCGTGGACCAAGCACCTTATCGCGAATTTATTAACCATTTGCGTCGAGGTGGCGTTCCGGAAATTAGTTATCACGGAAAACGGGAATATTCGGTGGGCGAAAGTGTTGATTTTGCAAAACTCGTGAGTGTGCGCGATGGCGAGGACGGTGAATATGATGCCGAGCAAATTACTATACAGTCTGATATAGATTTTAATCAAGCCGGCAAATACACTTTATCATATAGAGCAAGTGATAGTGACCGCAATACTGTGACCCTGAAAATTCCTATTACGATTGTCGAAGTCGTAGAGCCAGACGTTATACCGGAGTCCCCTGTGGTGGCGCCAGAACCACCCGTAGATAATTCGGATAAGAAACCTTCCGCTACCGACGCGTCAAGTTCTCAAGCCCCTACGGTTGGTGGTGGCGCAAATATAGACCATGAGTTGATTGAAACTGATTTGGACGAAGAAACGTCAATATATGAGCAGGACGACACTGAGGTTGAGTTGGCCGAAGTTACGCAACCAACCAACGACAATATTTCCACGACGAGTACAAATACGGAGCCTAGGACGCAGCCGCATGGAGGAATTGGCGCTTCGCAAATCGTTTTGCTTGTGTTGGGAATCGTGCTACTAGTTGGCTTGGTGCGGTTCATCTTCGACCACTACGTGCGCTGAGCGCTACATTGTGCTATAATATATCTATTATGAAAAAATTCAATACTTCTCCCATCAGCGGCATGCAGGAACTAACTCCAGCGATGCAGGCCGAGTTTAACCGCCTAAAGTCCGGCATTGCCGCGGCGTATGCGCAGCATGGGTTTCAGAGTATTGAAACTCCCACAATTGACCGTACGGAGATTTTGCTAGCCAAGGCCGGGGGCGACACCGAGAAGCAAGTTTATAAAGTAGTAAAAACTGCCGAAACGGCCGATGATGCTGACCAAGCCCTCAGGTTTGACCACACCGTGCCACTGGCGCGCTATACCGTGGAACACATGAATGATTTAACCTTTCCGTTCAAAGTAACGCAGATTGGACGCAATTTTCGTGGCGAACGGGCGCAAAAAGGGCGCTTCCGTGAGTTCTATCAGTGCGATGTGGACGTGATTGGCTGGAACAACCTGTCGGTAGCGTACGATGCTGAGGTGATTGCAACTTTGGTGGACGCACTGAGGGTCTTGCCGTTGCCGAGTTTCGTGGTGCGCGTGAGCAACCGCAAGCTACTAAACGGCTTATTGCAAGCGCTTAATCTTGAACATCTGGCGACGGAGATTTTTGGTATTGTAGATCACGCCGAAAAAGTTCCGCCCGAAAAGACCGTGGAAGCCCTGCAAAATCTGGGGCTTGGCACAGAAAATGTTGTAAAAATCACAACATTTATCCAAATTCATGGTGGTTACGACGAAGTAATGCCAAAATTGCAGAGTTTGAACTACGGTAATGCGACTTTTCTAGAAGGCGTGGAAGAATTGAGTGAGGTACTGAGAACCGTGCAGGAATTGTCCGGTACTACTGAGGTGATGGCCGATATGATGATTGTGCGTGGGTTAGACTATTACACCGGTACTGTGTTTGAAACGATTGCGCCAGATTATCGCGAGTTTGGCTCGATTTGCTCGGGCGGGCGTTATGAAAATTTGGCGAATTATTACACCGACCAGACTTTGCCGGGCGTGGGCGGCTCGATTGGTTTGACACGCCTGTTTGCGGCGTTTATGAATGCCGGTCTGGTGAAAGCGAGCGAAACCAAGCCTGTGGATGTGTGTTTAATTCCAATTTCTAACAATGAGTACGCTGCTTGTGCTAAGTTTGCGCAAGTTTTGCGCGCGCAAGGCAAAACCGTAGACCTCGTACTGACCCAGAAAAAACTGGGGGATAAGCTGAAATATGCCAGCAAGGTGGCTGGGTTTGCCGCCGTGATTGGCGAAACTGAGGCTGAGTCTGGCCGATATAAGTTGCGCAATCTGGAAACTGGCGAAGAAATTGAGCAATAAGCTTTACTTCGCGCGCAGCGGGGATGTAAACTTACCTAGCTCTTGCGTTTAATAAAAAGATATGTTAAAATTATAAAAAGTTAGTTGAGATTATAGATATGGCTCATGAAGAAAAAACGTGGCATCCAAAGTTTTTAAAATATATGGACACGATAATCAGTCATCCGAATTATAGAGGATTGGCTATTGCTAAAAAGCCCGATGGCTCGTATACTTGGTTGGCTCCTGCGGAGAGCGAAATTGGCCGACGCCGAATTGAATGGGCAAAGAATAAAGCTAAGCAGCTTAATATCCCTGAAGGGGCTGGTGTGTATGCCGACGTGATGCTAGCAGTCCATCCAACAAAAAAGAAGATTTGTCAAATATGTGGACGAGAGATGTCTTTATATTATCACTATCCAAATGCCAGTTTTTTAAGAGGTCTTAATTCCCGTTTCGGTTCTTCTTATACGAGTTGTGATCATATTGGCGTTATCTGGGATGATCTGATCAATAACGGCGTTGATGAATGCGAGATAGCTGAGTTTTTAATAACAAAAGGTAATTTAGACCTAAACCCTGCAACAGCAAAAAAGGCGGATGTTATTCGTAAACTAGAGCTTGCCTGCAGAAAGGGCAATAAGAAGTGTTTGGGTCCAGGAGCAATGTCGAATTTTCCAGACCGTTTTGACGGTTTTCATTCTTATAACAGATGCTGTCGCTCGACACAAGATAAGGGGCGCTCATCAGATAATATGAAAAGCTACACCAGAGATAGACGCGCTTATGAGTATTGGAGCGACGGCAACATACAGGCCGCCAATAAATTTATGGGGAGTCAATTCTTCAAAGGGATCTCAGCTGACCATATTGGTCCAATCTCGCTAGGCTTCGTGCATGATCCAAGATATTTACAAAGGATGAGGAGTGGAAATAATTCATCTAAACGCGATCGCTTACTACTAGAAGACATCGAGAAAATCATCGAAGTTGAAGCTCGGACAGGCGTTTATCCAATGTCATGGTACTCGAAAGACATCTGGGAATATATTCGACAAAACTATGAAAATAATGAGTCGAAAATCGGGACGGTATACAGGGATGCGCTTAAACAGAATATGGCAGATTTCATGTATGTTCTTTTCGTAGTTTTGGAACGATGCAATAAGAAAGGCGAGCATATCTTATGTGATACGTTCTTGAAATCAAAATATAAGTACTTCAACTATAATTACGAATTTAATGAATTGGGTGAAATTATAAAACAAACACCTAGACATTTTACTGGACGTAGCTCGGAAGAACTTGAAAGATACAAAAGGATAGCAATAAACGCCGTTTATGGTTATCAAGATAAAACGAATAGAAATCTGAAACATAGCTTAACCGCCAGTGAACATTGGGAACTGGACAAAATTTGCGAAGCTATTAACTCTGGAATAACGACACAAGTAGTAAAAGAAAGACTCGAAGGGCTCATTTCTAAAATTCAGGAACGAAAGATTGCTAAATTATAAGCCTATCGATTCCTTAAGATGTCAAGATATATATCAATGCTAGTTTTATTCTTTAAATAGGCAAGAAATGGCGAAGAGTAATCACTCGTGCTCATGTATGATGCATGCTCGGAACATTCTGCCTTTTCGAGATCGGCAATAGTTTCCCTAACTGTGGTTTGTTTGTTTTCGACAGGCGTAATTGGTTTTGGGTAGATATCGTCAGGCTTTAATTCTAGGTCTTTTCTAACACATAGTATAATTACGCGTTTGCGTTTTTGTGGGGCGCCATATTCATTCGCCATCAGAAGTCTACCTTCCGCCTCATATCCTAAGTCTGAAAAAAATTGCACAATTTGCCTGTATGTTTCTCCGCCCTTATAGCTCATAAGACCTGGAACATTTTCAAAAACAATTACTTTTGGATTTACTTTTGATACAATTTCTATAAAATCATGAAAGAGCTGATTTCTCGGATCGTCTGCGGCACGGAAACCGGCCATTGAAAAACCCTGGCAGGGTGGTCCTCCACAAATGATATCTGCTCCACCTTTTATGCCAGCGTCTACAATAATCTGTTTTATTCTTTTGTTTGTTACGTCGCCAAACAATACCGGTATCTCTGGGCAGTTTGTTTTTAGCGTCACACAAGCACTTTCCATAAAGTCATTTGCAATAACAGCATTAATACCAGCGCGTTTAAATCCGTATGTCATACCTCCTGCGCCAGAGAATAAATCTATAGACGTTTTACATCCAGTTTTCTCTTTAATCATCTTGCCAATATTATAAGCAAGCATGACTGGGACCGCATTACCCACCTGCTTGAGCGTGTCAGTTTTATTGCCAAAGAAATAATAGTCATCCGGAAAACATTGTAGCCTAGCTGCTTCCCTCACGCTTAACACTCTTTCATGGACTGGATGTACATAAGTCCCGTTGCCTGGGCGGTTAAAATAGGTCGTAATTGTATACGAAGGTTTGTCGTAATCTAGTCTTCCATACAGAGTGGTTCTCCCCCCAGTCTGGGTGATTCTAGCCAAACGTTTTGACTTCTGTACGGTTTTTGCAGGAATATCTTTCCAGTTCCCTCCCTGTGGAATATTTTTTATCATCTCAAGGTCCAGATTACTAAGTTTGAATGTCGTATGGTTCAAGATTTCGCCCGCGTACATTTTTTTATACTTGGTTTCTACGCTATATAATACCTTACGGTTAAAGTTATCAATTGATGGTTTATATGTAAAGATAAGATCGTCGCACGTTAAATCACCCTTAAGTATCGATATGGCATTATCTTTGTTTACACTCTCAATTACGGATGAAAGACTTTCAGCAAAAATATCCGCTAAATCCTGTTCAATTTTTGCATTTGATTCTGGCATATCACCCTTTCTTTGACTATTAGAACTATCGATTATCCCATAGGCTTCCCCAACCAACAGCTCTATTGACTGAAGGATAGAATCATCTGGAAAATTGGAATACTTTTTCGCAAGTTCTGATATTAACTTTTTATTCTTACAATGAACCGGGATAGGAAATTCATCTATCTCATAATTATTGATATGGTTATTACTACTTGACAGCTTAAAATACCAATCAATAAAACTCGAATTAAGAACCCCAAGCAAGAAATAAAGATCCACGGCATCCTCATTTTGATCTACAGCAATAAAATTGCAGCTATTGGCAAGCATTGAATTTTCTGGAGCCACGGCGAATGAAACCCTACGCTTTTTTGCTAGATTGACTATCTGTTGGCATACTAACCTTTTATTAGTTGAATACTTAGCTTTAGCGGTGGTATCTAGAAACTCTTTACTAACGAATTCTTTTTTATCAAGTATATTAAGTTTATAGTATCCGATATTTCTGCCACGCAAAAGTGGAAGCCCATTCGAATCATCTGTGATAAATCTTTTCCCAAAAGTAATATCTAGCTCGCCACGAAGGTTATGAATGTACGGTATATTTTTAATCTTCGGAAAGCAATTCATTTTCTTGCGAGTTAAATATTCATTCTTATTTAAAATTAATACCGAGTTATTCATGCTGCGGTCTAGCACGTCATTTACCGAAACTATAGCGTCATTATCTAAAGATTCATTAAAGGAGCTGCTTATTCTGATGTTGCACGTGTCCTTGCCTTTCTCAAACAATACCGCACATAATGCTTGTGAAGCGTCAACGAAACCACTAGATTCTGATATAAGCCTTAATGAGTGGACATTAGCCGTATCAAAAATTCGACCACGGAGAGCAGAGCATGTTTTATCTGATAAGATTGATGCGGGAATTAATAATGAGCCAAAACCAGTAGCGTTCAGATATCTTTCGAGAATTTCTTCTACAAATAATTTATAAATATTTAACGTGCCTCTGGCTGAAAACGGGAAAATACTTTGTGAAATCTTTGCTATGTCTGCATACCTCTTTCGATCGATTTCCATTCTTTCTTTTGTATCATATTGACCACGTTCAACCTTAAGGTTTTTGTATGGAGGATTTGTTGCTACAATATCGAATTTTTTATCAACACCATGAAAAACTTTTTCAAGTGGTATATATTCGATCTCATTTGCATCTAAGTTGAAAAGGAGGCCGCCAGCAACATGTTTTTCGAAATAACTGGGTTGAAGTTCGATATCAAATAACTTTTGCACAAATTTCGAAAGATTTTTTTCGTATATTTTTAATGCTTCACCATTAATATCACAAGCATAAATATTGTCGATTAGTTGTTCTGCTTTTTTCTTATCTAGATTAAGCTTACTACAGAGCCTTAAATAAGTAAGAATAAAGTTACCAGTGCCAACACACGGTTCGAGAAATTTTAGCTCATGTATATTACGAAGCTGATCATCACTTAGTTTTTCAAAAAGTTCAGAGAGCATAGGTGTCGTTAAATCTAAAGAAGTATAGTAGCTACCAGTCTGTTTACGATGTAGTTTGTTCATTGTATGTTCAAAATCGTAGCTTGAACTAGAGATTTCGTTCCATATGGAGTCAATAGCCGAATTCTTTTTTACCTCTTCCATTGTCATAGTTTAATTTTACCATAAGTTCAAAAAGAGACAAGAAAAGTGAGACACTAGGTTTGCTATAGCAAAAAACAATTAAACTTTAAATATTACTAATAAATGACTTCGGAGAATGCTTAGACTCTTCCCTCTATATGTCTAATACAGTACTAAGGCAGCGGAGGGGGCGGCCGAGCCAGCGGGCCCACGGGCCATTCGACGGGTAGACGTCAGATAGTGAGGGCCCAAAGTTGAGGTGGTAACCGCTAGGGATGGCAGTACCATTAGCAGTGGTAGACGATCCGCGCGACGACCAATCGTAGCCCCACTCACCAGCGTACCTAAAAGTACCAGCAGTAACGGGCAGATTGACGTCCCCGCTGCGCACGAAGTGGTACAATTTTTCATTTTTGTACCACTTCGTGCGCAGCGGGTATATAAATCTAGATTATACAGCCGATACAACGTTAAGGTTTGTGGCTCAAGAAGGTGCTTGGTGGTCATCGCGAACAGTTGGTGAAGTTTGGGGCGGTGCCGGCTTAGGCGGCTACTATCTGAACTTCTTTGATGTTGGCGTAAATACTTCTCATGGTCCAACTTTTCGCTACATTGGTTTCCCCCTCCGCTGCCTTAGTACTGTATTAGGACATATAGAGTGGATTGAAAAATCGCCCAATAGTGTTGGGCGATTTCCGATTATATCTGCGACGTATGAGTTTTGACCGTCCTAATAAAGCGCGATATTGTTGTAGTCAGGAACATTATTATACCGAAACGCAGTAGAAAGTTTTTGACCGACACCTGGCTTACGCGCTCGACACTAAATATCAGTCCAAACCGTTTCGCAGCTCTACGCGCTACTACAATCGACCAAAGACGCGCCGAGAAGACACTGAGCCAGGCGTATCTGATATCCATTTTTCGCACATATGTCCTGGCTTCGCCCCGCAAGGGTGTTTTGCTATCTCCAACCTTTTCTAAAACATAGTCGTAGTCTTTCGTGACAACGATTGACCTACGATAATGTTTCTGACTCAGAAAAGATTCAAAATCGCCATCCGAAAACGCCATATTGTCTTCGCCAGGATGATTGTGTACGCCAATCACTTCTTTTTTGTAGAGATATACTCTCGTCCAGTCTTCCGCTGTAACGTTGCACATATCAGGCAATAAGAACGTACCTTCAGCAATTTTTTCACCATCAAAATTGAAATAAGCAAGATACTCATACTCTTCATGTCTGATAGCTTCCATCACATCTTCGATACGGTTGCCGTGATCTGCCGTGACGGCTTTCTGCTGAGATCCCTGTTCAGTATCCATAGCATATTGTATGGCCAATGAAATAGTCACCAGGATACACAAATATACCGTGCAGGTCACACAGCAAATGACTGCCCCAAGAAATGATGCGCCAAGGCCACGATAGACGAAGTTCTCAAGAACTTTGTAACTGATAGGCACCATTGGAACATATTTAATGCAAAAAAGGCTTAATGTTTTTAGGACGCTTTTGATTTTAATCTTCATTTTATGACCCCATTCTTTTTCTGAAGATTACGTCGCAAACTTTTAACGTACTCTAGAGGCGTATCACTAACGCCTCTTTTTTGATAGTCAAAAAGTTTTGCGGCATGTTAATACACCTTATACTTCAATTGTACCACAGATTCTGTATTTTGTCAATGCCGTCTGCAATGATTTAGGTCTTTTGCAAGATCATTCTGCATTTTTCGTGCTCGATAGATGCTGTTATTTATTCTTTAGCCCAGCATCCAGATACATTTTGACGTATTCCCAGCCCCAACTATTATCGAAACCAGCCGTAGAGAAACGGTTAAACTTGAATGACGGCATTCCTTCTGATACCTGCAGGGCACGGCGAGTATTATTCTCGATATCCGCCACTGTTTCGTGCTCAGATACGCATTGATCAAACTGTTCACCTAGACCTACGCTATGGCCAATCTTGAGCCAATAATCTGTCGGCATGTCCTTGATGGCGGGAGAAGTTTTGCTATCGCCAATTCCCTTTGAATGATAATCATCCCACAAGGCTTTCAGGGCAGCATGATAAAATTCCCAAAACTTATCTTCCCTGGCCGCACAATATGCCCCCTCCGCAGCATTACGTGAATACTGGCTACCACTACCCTCATAAAGCGCATCGGTTAAACGAATTTCAAAAAGAATTTTGTTCTCGGCGAGATAATCTGTAAACTCATCCCAGTGCTCCATCACCGCACGCGAAAAAACGTCACAATACGGACACATCAAATCAGTGTACATGATGTAATAATTTGGCGCATCCAACTCGCCTACTGTGGTGGCTTCGTCCCAAACTTGATCCCTAGGCGACTGGCGCGTGGATGAGCCCATAACCAGCAGGCTAAAAAGTAAGACGATTACCGCAATAATAGCAACTGTGCGTAGATGTTTCATAGATTAATGTTCTCCTTGACTTGATGTTTACGCTGGTAGTGCTCGCTCATAATTAAGGCATAGGCATCACCTCCGATACGCTTTAGTGCGAGCAAAGCAATGATAATAGCCGCAACCGTTAAAATACCAGAAATAGCACTCGCTAACGCATAACTGCTAGTGCTAAAAAGCGTGCCAATAATTGGAGCAATTAGCGTGGTGCCACAGGTGGGGCATCCAGTACCAAGCACGGCCAACCCAGCCGCCAAGCCAGCGTTTTGCACGTTGTCAGAATTGGCCGCCGTGGCCACAACCTGCTCCTTTTGGCTGCGCCGTCGCCGCCGCCAAACCAAAACCACAAGGCCAATCAAGACGCTTTGCAGCAATGTAACAAAAAACGTCAGTGCCCAGTCCCAGAAATTGCGGTTGACACCAAAAAGTCCAAGAAAACCATCGCCGATAATGCGCAACTTTCCACCAAAATCTGCTGCTCCAAACAGGCTAAACGCTGCC
The DNA here is from genome assembly GCA_964463545.1 of uncultured Candidatus Saccharibacteria bacterium. GTDB lineage: Bacteria > Patescibacteriota > Saccharimonadia > Saccharimonadales > Saccharimonadaceae > Nanosyncoccus. Next base: position 22,667 of record CAYXCA010000014.1, read on the forward strand.
GTACTACCGGCCAATAACGTCATTAACGTACCAAAAATTATAAACGTTAGCACAAATGTTAGTACAAACTTTGCATCGCGCGTTGCTAAAATAATGCCCGAAAAGGCGATTTTCCATTCGTCCAACCAGCGTTTTAGGCGCTGGGACCAACTTTTACCTCCGTCTGCCATGTTTTTATTATAGCACAACAAGTTAGTATTGCCACTGATTTCTTTGTGGTTATAACTCTATTGTAGCATAGATTAGTCAAAAAGTCAATACATGCTTGTTCGGTTTCTGTGCCCCACCTCTGTTATCTTTGTGGAAAACTTTTTGAAATTAGTGCAGTATTTTAGCAAAAATCAAGGTTGACTCGCATTGTGGTTATGGTAGAATGTAAATAGGAACTCGGACGAATCTGACGTTGAGAGCCGCCTGAGGTTCTGGTAAATAATAGCAATAATGGCAGTGGGGCCGGATATTCGGTGATGCGCTATATAGTGTAGGGTTCGCTAACAGGTGTTGGCGAACTTTTTTGGTGTGGTCGAGGTTTAACTCTTGTTTATCCATACTCCATCGTGCTACCTAATGTCGGTTTAGCCTGGGTAGCAAGTTGTTTTTGTTATATACTTATCCACCCTATACGTCGCATAGCCACACTATGTGACATGGCGTCGGTTCGTTTTTTTACGTTTACATTCTATATGTCCTAATACAGTACTAAGGCAGCGGAGGAGTAAACTGCTCCAGCGATTACTCGGACCGCTTGACGGATAGACAACAGAAGTATTAAAGTCAAAGTGGTAAGCGCTGGGAACAACTATATTGTCCCATCGCGTACTAGCCCCGCGCGATGTCCAATGTTCACCCCACTCACCAGCGCCGCTGAAAGTACCAACAGAGATAGCAAGATTAACTTCCCCGCTGCGCACGATACTTGTACAAATTTGCAAAATTGTATCAGTATAATTTTGCTTCTGCCCCTGTTAATTTTCTAATCAAACTAGTACAAAAATGAAAAAATGTACCACTTACTTCATGCGCAGCGGGACTATGTATTTGCTTGGCATTAGTGGTGGTACTTTTGGAGTTGC
>CAYXCA010000015.1:0-22203 GCA_964463545.1 uncultured Candidatus Saccharibacteria bacterium
AGTTTGTATCTCAACTACTATTCTACAGGATTGTTCCTTTTTGTTACAATGAACCGGGCTTGACGTCCTTATGTTTAGTTGATAGAATGGGATTAGTTTTTACACTAATAGAAAAACATAAACGTCCGAGTTCTATAACCATAGACAACTTCTCCCTTCTCCCCACCATGTCGACCTTTTGGTTGGTCAAGTTGCCTACCATCCTCCATCTCCACCCTAGCACAAAACAAAAGAAATTAGCAAACATAAGCGTTAATAAAAGATAATTTTATAGGGCTAACAGATGTGAGTGCGCGTTGAACTTGTAACTGCGTTACAAGTTCAACCTACCAAAGCCTCTTTACTTCGTGCGCAGCAGGCATTTTGATCTCACTAGTGCTACTGGTACTTTAAGAATTGCTGGTCAATATGGTAGCAATTGGTCGTCACGTGGTGGTACCATTAGTATTACCTACTACTTTGCATTTACTACTACAGTTCACCCATCTCTTGGTCCACACAACCGTTGGTACGGTTTCTCCCTCCGCTGCCTTAGTACTGTATTAGTCATATAGAGTGGATGGGCGATGGTATGACTATGTGACCTATAAAATAAAGAAGTTATTTGAAGCGGGAGTAGATTTTCCAAGCGAATTTGAAGGCCGGAAGTCCCAGCAGAAGGGAGCGCATGGCGAAGCGGTCGCGTTTGCTAGAATACGGGTTTTGAAGCACCCAGATTTTGTGCATGCGAAGATAACTCGTGATTTCTTGCTCGGTTTTGGTAAACTGAGCAAGGTCCGCTGGCTCGGGCTTCGCTAAAACCATCTGACGGAGAATGCTAAACCGGGCGTGCATGCGGCGGAGATTGGTTACCACCTGCAGATTTGGAAATTTTTGGTCAATTTCGTCACACATTTGATCGGTTAGTTCGATTAAATCGAGTTTATGAAAGTTAAAACTCTGATGAATAATAGAACCTTGATTTTGATAGTATTCGTATAGTGGCAGAGGAATAAAACTGACATAGTGCGGACATTGCATAATAAGGCGATAGGTGGTGCCAACATCTTCATAAAGTTTTTCTACGGGAAATTGGACAGTTTTGAACAAATCGCGATGATAGAGTTTTCCACAGGCAGACATAGTGAACCCCTGTTCCAGAAGCATTTGGCGCAGGCAGTTTTCCACAGTGAGGCCCTGGCGCTCAACCTCGTCTGGGATGATCGGACCGTTTGCAAAAGAGAGCGCACCCGCGATGGGATGAGATTTGCCGTTTGGCTTAATCTCAGCAAAGGAACAAATTCGTACTGGATCGTTACGGAGGCTCATTAAGACTTCGAGCATATCTGGGAAAATAGTATCATCAGAATCAACAAAAGTAATATATTCGCCCTGAGCAACCTTGAGCGCGGTGTTACGGGCGGCGGAAAGGCCGGCATTTTTTTGGTGCAGAACGCGGATATTTTGATTTTTTTTAGCAAACTGGTCGCATAATTCCCCAGCGCCATCGGGCGAGCCGTCATCAACCAGGATAATTTCGAAGTTGGAGTAAGTCTGCACCAAAATGGAATTGACGCAACGCTCAAGAGTGGGCTTAGTGTTGTAGACCGGAACAATGACGGAAACCGTAGGAGAATTAGTTTGACCCAAGGCATCCGCTCCAGCGCCCGTCCGCACGGGGCTGTCACTCTTCGCTGCGCGCGTGCTCGCTCTTTTAGTTACTCGGGTCAAGATATTTCTCCATTACAATCTTTGTGCAAGTTCGTCAAATTTAGCCAAAGCCGCGGCGATAGTTTTGTCCATATCATAATAAGCATATTCGCCAAGACGGCCACCAAAAATGACCCTATTATCATCAGAGGCGAGTTCCTGATATTTGGCCAAAACGGCGCGATCCTCGGCAGTATTGACAGGATAATAGGGCTCGTCGCCAAGGCGCCAGGTTTTGCTATATTCACGCACGATGACAGTTTTGCCGGATTTGGGTGCATACGCAGTATCTGCAAAGGCTGAGTTCGCGGCGCGCTCGGGGTGGAAATGCTTAAACTCGTGAATGCGAGTGTATTTAGGCTCGAGATCGGCGTAGTTCATGACAGGACAGCCTTGGAAATCGTCTACGTCGAGAATTTCTTTTTCTAGATTGATGCTACGCCATTTGAGTTCGCCGAATTGATAATCATAGAAACGGTCAATTGGACCAGTATAAATGGTTAAAATTTTGGCGTCACGCAATTTTTGAATTTCTGGATCAGTGAAATAGTCAGTTTCCAGGCGCACCTCAAGTTTGTCGCCGCAACTGTTAACCATGTTTTGGAACCAAGCCTCATAGCCATTGACCGGTAAACCTTCGTGAGCGTCATTAAAATAGCGGTTGTCGTAATTGTAGCGCACCGGGAGGCGTTTGATGATGTCGGGGGAAAGTTCCTCGGCAGGAGTTTGCCATTGCTTGGCAGTATAGTTCTTGATGAAAGCATCAAAAAGTGGTTTGCCAATTAGTGAGATTCCCTGTTCGGCTAGATTCTGTGGGTTGGCGGGCGCCGAAGCGGCCTGGCCAGCAATTTTAACTTTGGCTTCATCTGGGGTGTAGGCAGCCTGGAAGAATTGATTGATGGTGCCGAGATTGATAGGCAGAGGATAGACTATACCGTCGTGCGTAGTATAAACTTTGTGGACATAATTAGTGAATTTGGTAAACTGGTTGACGTACCGCCAAACGTTTTCGAGCGAAGTATGAAAGAGGTGAGCGCCGTATTTGTGACATTCAATTCCGGTTTCGGGATCAAATTCGGAGTAGCAGTTGCCGCCAATATGGTTGCGCTTATCAATTACCAAAACCCGTTTGCCAGCAACATTGACGAGGCGCTCGGCCATAGTAAGGCCAAAAAGCCCAGCACCGACAATTAAAATTTCTGGGGGCTCATTTGTCATATTTTCTCCTTTAACTCCATAAATTTTCGTAGGCCTTGGCAACAGTTTCGGGGTTACCTTCAGTGGCGATTTTGCCGTTTTCGATAAGGATGGCACGGTTACAGAAGCGACGGACATTCTCCATGGAATGCGTGACGAGAATCACTGTCTGTTTGCTGCCTTTGAGGCTGGAGAAATAATTATTGCATTTTTCTTGGAAGGCGGCGTCGCCGACGGCCAAAACTTCGTCGAGAATTAGGATGTCACCTTTGGCGCGAATCGCGATAGAAAAGGCAAGGCGAACCTGCATACCAGAAGAATAATTTTTGAGTTTGGCGTCCATGAAAGGCTCAAGTTCGGCAAAGTCGACGATCTCTTGATACATTGCATCCATTTCTTTGTGAGAAAAACCAAGCAAGGCGCCATTGAGATAAACGTTCTCACGACCAGTAAGTTCAGGGTTAAACCCGACGCCGAGTTCGATAAACGGAACTAGCGTGCCGTTGATCTCTACGCTTCCCTGCTCTGGGTAGTAGATTTGCGCAAGGATCTTGAGCAAGGTGGACTTGCCAGAGCCGTTGCGGCCGACGATACCAACGAACTCACCTGGCTTGATCTCAAGACTGATGTCGTCCAGGACTTTTTGCTCGGTGTAACCTTTGACACCTTTGAACCAGTTGAAAATGGCTTGCTTAAGGCCAGCAGCACGCTCCGTTGGCAAACGGAAACTTTTGTGCAAATGCGTGACTTTGATGGCAAAAGTTGGCTTTTTGGACGATTTTGTATGTACATTGCCCATACATTGTATGTGATTTGTATTACGCTGTGACATTTAGACCTCCTCCGCAAAACGTTTGGAGCGCTTGCGGAAAAATAGGGCGGCGAGCGCCAAAACTAAGATAACGAGCAGAATTGGCACCATACGGAGATAACCCGGGAGAATTTCCCAGGCCGTGATGGTTTCTGAGGTAATCAGACAGTAGCGCACGTCCTGAATAACCTGAGCGATGGGATTGAGCATGATGATACGGGCCGCAGTGAGGCCAAAACTGCCAGATTCCAGCACCATGGAAAGCGGATAGATAATTGGAATGGCATAAAATAGGGCTTGAATCAATACATCCCAGATGGAGGTGACGTCGCGATATTTGACGTTGATGGCACCGAGTAGGAAAGAAATTCCGAGAGATAAGGCATAAAGTTCCACCACAAGGAATGGGACGACAAGCCACGACCAAGATGGCATAACGCCGTTGATTAGAGCAAAGATAATCACTACGCAGAGGTTGATAGCGAGGTTGATGAGAGCGGTGGCAGTGGCAGAAATGACAATGATGTATTTGGGGAAACTGATTTTACGCAAGAGGTCACCCCGTAAGACTATCGCCTGAATACCCTGACTGGTGCATTCAGTAAAAAAGCTCCAGAGCACAGTGCCAGTGAGAAGATAGACTGGATAGTGTGGGATGTCACCGCCAAAGCGAAGAAGTTTGGCAAAGACGATGTAAAGAATAGCAAACGTGAGCAAGGGACGCAAAACTGCCCAAAGATAACCCAGCACCGATCCTTGATAGCGGAGTTTAAAGTCCGTCTTAACTAACTCGCCAAGCAAGATGCGGTTCTTGCGACAGAGGATGTGTGGAATTCCCATAACTGTGACTATTATAACACACTCGCCCGCACCTTGCATAAATACACTTTTCCGTAGGGCATAAAGACTTGGCCAAAGCGGCCCGAACTGCCAGGGATAGCGAATAAAGAAAATGCTAGCATTTTCTTTTGAGCGACGCAGGCAGAGAGTGACATAGTCACGACAGCGGCCCAAGGAAAAGTGCATTTATGCGAGAGTTAGATGTTATTCATTTGTTTATTAGTATATGCTCAACGAGTTTCGGGGCTCTCAGCATCATTTGGGCGAGTAGCCAATAGCGGGGGACAAATTCCGATCGCTTCAGCAGACCTTGGGCCTTGGCGGAGCGAAGTTCATTTAGAGTGGTTTGATAAAATTCCCGAGCAGCCGGAGCGGGAAGGCGCAAGATATTCCAAAGATAATTGCCGAATTTAGCGCCCGCAATAGCCGGCAAAAGATCTTCTAGATGATGTTGCTTGATGAATTGTTCGATACTGGCATATTCCTGAGGCGCACATTGGAGTTTGCTGGTACTATTGCTAGAAGAATTGGCATTATCCATGCGATAATACAAAAAGGCATTCGTAGTCAAGACAACACGCTGAGCAAGGGCGAGAGTTTTGATATTAAAGCCAAGATCTTGATACGAAGCGCCGGGCGTAGGCAAAAATTTAAGGTGATTTTCTAATAAAAACTCGCGACGATAAATCGCCGACCAAATAGCAGGCGGCAAACGAAAAATAAAGTGATTTTGGCGTGGAACAATAATCTTGCCCGTATCTAGAGGGCGAATCGATTCAAGTTTGCGAGTCTGACCATTCTCCAACAGATAATAATTTGACTTAACAATATCCGCATGATGCCAATTGGCCAGTTGATAGAGTTTCTCAAAAGCGGTTGAGTCAAGATAATCGTCAGGTTCGAGAATGCCGATGTAATCTCCGTGGGCGAGTTTGATTCCATGGTTCATGCTGTCGCCATAGCCAGTATTAGGCTTGTCCAAAACTACAATGCGCTGGTCTTGCTTGGCAAACTCTTGGATGATGGCCAGCGAATTATCCGTAGAGCCATCGTTGATGCAGATAATTTCAAGATCGGAAAGGGTTTGATTAACTAGACTTTCGAGCGCTTGATGTAAAAAATCAGAAGCATTGTAAATTGGAACTAGAACTGAAACTTTAGGCATGGTGAACTTTGTTAGATTTGCGAGCCAACTCGACAGCGGCAAAGATGACAAAAATAACAAGTAGTGGCATAGTATAGCGACGCATTACCTCTACCATGAGCGAAACAGCAATAATGCCGCAAAGGCAAAGCATGAGAAAGAGAGTATAAGCATCGAGCTGCCATTTGCTGGGCCCTGACCGACGCCAGAAAATTCTTAAACAATATAGGAAAGTGAGCGCAATACAAATAACAAAGACAATGACGCCAAGACTATGAGCAGCGAGATAGGGTGGAAAGTCGCCTGGAATACGGAAACCAGTAGTAACTGGCCAAGTGATAGTTTCTGAATCATCGGCAAAAAGAGTGACAGATTTATTCAATAAATGTGGTAAGAATTTGGCTATTCCCATGGCCTTGTAGCGGTCAATTGTCAACTCGAGGAAGTGACGCTGAACAGCAGCAACGTCGGTTTCTTCTGCCGGCTGACCATAAAGCAATGGAGTGAGCAAGGCCGAATCTTCACGTGACCAGTGGCCATTGGTATCATAATTGGCACCGATAAAGAAATTCCAGCCGACGCCAACACCTGATGCAGCATACGGGTTGATGGCTTGATGACCAAGATTAATCAGTTTGCTACAACCTATGTTGGCGCAAACCACCAGCAAAAAACTGACTACAGTGGGCAAAATGAGTGATTTGCCGCGACACAAAACTTTGTAAAGTAGAACTAGGGCAAAAGCAATTAGTATAACTGTAAAAATTGGACGGTAAGCATTGCCAATGCCGATGGAAAGACCAAGACCGAGCGCAATCAGAACGGTTTTCCACCAGTGCGACTGCTGACGAAGGTCTTGAACGGCTAGAAAACTTAAGAGCAGAGCGATTGCGAGCCACATATTAGTGATAACAATTGATAGACTACAGCCACAAAATAGAATTTCTAAAGGGTTGAGCAACCAGAAAATCGCACCAAGACGAGCGGCGGTTTGACCACGCCATTGCCGCAACAACAGATAAATTGCACCAACGGTAATGAGGTCAAAAATAAGATTAGAGAAAAGCACGGCGTTATAACCAGTGCCGAAAATTTTCATGAAGCCGGCCAAAGTGGCGGAATAAGTCATGAGGTGCGGGAAAAAGGCTTCGTATATTCCCTCGGTAGGTTGAATTTCTTCGCCATTAGCAAGGGCTGGCGCGTAATACCAATGAATACCGTTATCCGTGAGCGAATCTTCGCCATAACGATTACCCAAAGCCAAGAAACCTAACCGCGCAATAACACCAATGATTAGCGCAACAACTAAGGAAACTCGTAGAACTTTTGCAAAAGATACTTTAGGCCAACGCTTTTTGGCCCAAGACAAAAGGGTTTGATAACGCTGGCGATAAAGTAGGCAGGCCACAATAACGAGAATGGTAAAAATTAAAAATAGCAGCAAGACAGGAGCAATTTCTAGACCTTGACTGAGATAGGTTAGCAGAACCCAGCCCAATACTAGGCTAGTAATGATAGTGATGACTTTGTAAAAACTTTTACCGATTTTTTCCATAATTTTGCACTATTCTTGTTTCTGCAAATCTTCGGAAATGCAATAGCGTGGACGGGCTTTGGTTTCGCTGTAAATTTTGCCAATATATTCCCCGATAATACCGATGAATAAGGTTTGGAGCCCACCAACTAGCCAAATTGAGCAGACGGTGAAAGTCCAGCCCTGCACAGTGTTGCCGAGGATGTTCACGATGATTGAATATAATAAAACAATTGCACTAATAAAAGTCATGCTGAAGCCAAGAATAGCGATGATGCGCAATGGCCGCACACTGAAGGATGAAATACCATCCCAAGCGAAACTCAACATTTTGGAGAGTGGATATTTTGATTCCCCGGCAAAGCGTTCGTTGCGCTCGTAATAAACTACCTCGGTCTTGAAACCAATTAGCGGGAAGATACCGCGCAGGAAAAGATTGACTTCTTGGTATTTTTCCAACTCATCAAGGACTTTGCGGCTAGTAAGGCGATAATCGGCGTGATTAAAAATCACATCCACACCCATGAGTTTCATGAATTTATAGAAGCCTTCGGCAGTGGTGCGCTTGAACCAAGAATCTTTTTGGCGCGAAGAGCGAACGCCATAAACTATCTCGGCGCCGGCTTGGTACTTTTCTAGCATCTGGTCAATAACATTGATGTCGTCTTGCAAATCGGCGTCCATACTAATGACAATATCGGCACGCGTTTTGGCGGTCATGAGGCCAGCCAATAAAGCGTTTTGATGGCCGCGGTTACGAGATAAACTAATTCCCACGATATCTGGGTTTTTTTGATGCAAATCGCAAATTTTGGACCAAGTTTGGTCTTTGCTGCCATCGTTGACAAACATGATTTTGCTATCAGAATGAATTTGTTTCTTCTGTATTAACTCTCGAAGTTTGGCTGACAATTGCTTAGCGGTTTCTGCGAGCACGGCATCCTCGTTGTAGCATGGGACGACTATGTATAGAATTGGTTGTTTTTGCGACATGCTTCCTCCTTTTCACCTATTATACACCACTAACTTGTATATTTTGATGGTTTTTGAGATAATGATTAGTAATCAAAGGAGAGTCATGCAACACGAGCGACAATGGTGGCGGAAATTCCGACAGGCGGAAAACAAATTTTTAGATTTTTTTGTTAAACACAATATTTGGATTATTGTTGCTATTGGAACGATATTGGCTCTGGTGGTAAGATTAAAGTTCCGAGAGTTTGAGTCGGGCGATTTCATTGTGTTTTTGAAGCCCTGGTTTGAAGATTTACGGGCAGGCGGAGGGCTACCGGCTATCGCAACTTACACCGGTGATTACAATATGCCGTATGTGACGATTCTGGCCCTGCTGACTTATCTTCCCTTTTCGGCGCTGACGTCAATCAAGTTAGTTTCGGTTTGCTTTGACTTTGTACTCGCGATCAGTGCGGCTCATTTGGTGTACACGGTGGTAACTAGACGTCGCAAATTGTTGGCGGCGGGAGCATATTTGGTTGTACTATTTTTGCCACAAGTATTCCTAAATAGCGCTTGCTGGGGGCAATGCGAAGCAATTTATGCAAGTTTTAGTATTTTGGCATTGACGTTTTTGCTGAAAGAAAAGTATACGCTCGCATTTGTCTTCCTTGGGTTTGCCTGTGCGTTTAAGTTGCAGTTTATATTTATTTTGCCGATTTTTGTGATTGTTTATTTGATGAAGCGCAAGTTTTCGATTGTGAATTTTTTGATTATTCCAATAGTTAATTTGCTCTTGTGTGTTCCGGCAATGCTGGCAGGGAGGCCGTTGTTGGACTGCTTGACGGTTTATTTTGGCCAAACTCAAACTTATGCTGCATATACGGGGTTAAATTTTCTGAACTTTTATACGATTTTTGATTCGGGGGCGGAGTATTGGAACTTGATTGGGACTATCCTGGCGTTGATGATCTGTGTTGGAACAGTTTTTTGGATAATAAATCGCAAAATAGAACTGAATAATCAAAAGATTTTCTTGCTGGCGGTGTGGTTTATCGTGATTATTACATTCTTTTTGCCGGGAATGCACGAAAGATATTTGTTTTTGGGAGAAATCTTAGCCGTTGTTTACTATATCGTCTATCGCAAACACGGCGTGCTGGCGCTGGCGATTAGTGTGGCATCCTGGATAACTTACGCGCATTATCTATTTGGACTAGAATATAGTCCTTTGCCACTATCCTTGGTATTGATGGCCGTAATTGCCAAATACACAAAAGATGTTTTTGCGGAACTTGATTCAGCGCACTAATTTTCGACCGCGGTGAGATACCATTTTTGTGAATTACCACCGTGTTTATCCCATAATTGGATATTGGTGCGGTTTTGGGTATAGCCACCGTAGAGATCGAGAGCCTTGCTACCATCACAAGTTGAGATTATAGTATAAGAACCGTCATTTTCTTTTTCGATGCGCCAGCGTTGTCCGCAACCATTGTTGCCGTGCCAGGTTTGAACATTGGTTCCCAACTGAGTATAGCCACCGTAGAGATCGAGATATTTGTCAGTATAGGAATTGTAGAAACTGTAATCGTCGGTGGCGGCATTATAGGTGATTTTCCACTGCTGGCCAGCGCCACTGTGTGCATCATAAAGTTCAATATTGGTACCAGCCGCTAGAAAACCACCATAAATATCAGCCGCTTTGGCCTGGGAAAGCGATGGTCGCAAAATGTAAGTGCCATCTTTGATACTGGGGTCTACTTTGGTAAACTTCCAATGTTGGCTATTGGCGCCATTGTAAGCCGAAAGTTGAACATTTTGACCGTCGGCAATCTTTTGACCAGCAACATCAATGACATAGCCTTGCGAACAGGCTGACATCATGGCGTAACCTTGACCGTTGGGAATTATGCGCCAACGTTGAGCACAAGAGCCGTTGTTTTGCCAAATTTGCACGTTGGTGCCAGTTGCAGAGATGCCACCATTGAGGTCAAGCATTTTTTGTGAGTTAGGGTTCATAATGGTGTAGTAGTCGCCATCAGCATGATATTGGAAACGCCATTGCTGAGAAACACCGAGATGTGCATCCCAAACTAAAGTATTGGTGCCGTTATCAATATTGCCGCCACTAACATCAATTGCTCTATTAGCATCTTGAGTGGGCTGTATAGCATAAAGCCCGTCTGGCAAAACCTGCCCAGCACGCAAAGACCACTTCTGGTTTTTGCTGTTATTGGAGATGAAAAGTTGGATATTGGTGCCAGGGGTAGCATTGGAGCCAACTACATCTAGTACCATATTGGTACCACAAGCACTTTCGATAGTGACGTAACCATCTGGTGTATTATATAGGCGCCATTGCTGAGCGCAAGATGTATTGGCGGCGTAGGTTTGGATATTGGCCGCATTGACAGCGTAAGCCCCGTAAAGGTCGAGATTTTGATTGTTTGAGAGGTCGGTGATGACATAATATCCGAGTTCGTTACGCGTAAAACGCCAGCGCGAAGCATGACTACTATCCGCTAGTTGCACATTGCCATTATTATTCCCTGCACCGTACTGAGAGGAGAGTGCACTAACTAACGTATATTCTCCATTCGGAATAACAATTTGAGTCCCATCAATGGCGGCTTGAGTGCTGCCAAACCAATCGGTAAAATAGAGATAAAAATTACGATTACCATAGGCAGAGCAACCATCGCCAGTGCCATAACCAGCAGACAAAGCGGAAGCGTTGGGTTGATATGGAGTGTAGCGATAAAGCGCGGCGGTGGCGCGATTCTCGATGTAAACTTCACTACGACCACAAGCAGCGTTTGGATTGTAGCCAATATAGACGCCCGATTTCTTCTCGGGATAGGCAGAATAGCCGTTATCTAGTACGTTGCGAAACAGTGCCGCAGCGTTGCGTACTTGATTTTTAAAACCATAATATTTAGTATCGCAAGCGGCGGTATCAGGACAACCATAGCCTGTGGCGGAACGATATTGTTTGGTATTAGGATAGGTGTCGGTAATTAGGCTTTGTTCTTTTTCTAGCAAGACGATAAGAACTTGGGGGTTTATCTTGTAATCTTGGGCGGCTTGGTAAATAATTTCTGCAGCAGTTTGCCCCTCGCCAATAGTTGTGCCGTCACCAAATTTCTCTTCGGATAGGCAGATGAAATGCCCATTCTCAAAATGCCAATCAAGATGAGGATATTGCGCCTTGAGTTTTTGATATTGGCTAGTACTTTTGTTGTTGCAGGGGTTCTTTTTAGTAAGAAAAGCCTGAATTTCGTCTTTGGTCATGGAGTTGTAGTTCCCCATTACAGCGTCGCTAATAATATTGCCCGGCTTGAAATCGCTGAGCGAGGCAGCGGAAGAATGCTGCATGTTGCGTGCCGCCAAGAAAGAAAGCGTAGACACCATGCAAAAAACGAAGATTATTAGGACTAGGCTGCGATATTTACGCAGATCATCGACTACACTTTTGATGCTCATAGGGCTACCTCATCGATAATAGTGCCATGTTTATTATCACCAGAAAGATCGATCTCGATCTGATAGGTGCCGCTGACAAAACTGGTGACAGGAATTTCAAAAGTGTCACAAATTGAAGTGGTGACATCTGGCACAGCGTCGCGTGAGGCACTATAAACCACCTGGCCAGCGTTATCTTTGAGGGTAATCGTGCAATAGCCTGACGCATGTAGATATTGGTCAATCACGGCTACGATCGTGAGAATACCATCGTCGACGCCTTTGCGAGAGAGATAACCCGTGAGTTGCTCAAGCGTATTGGGATCCTCACCTTCATACTGTGTGGTTTTTTCTGGCTCTGCGGGCTCTTCTGGTATGGTGGGTGCAGTTTCTGCTTTGGGCGGAGTGGTGGTACTGGAATCATTTGTGATAGAAGTTGGGTCAGATGTGACTGGAGCGGGTTCGGTGGAGCGCGGTCTAATAAAAAGTAACGCTAAAACTACGGCCGCAGCCATCGCTAGAAAGAAAAGGATAATAATCCATGGGCGACGATAGACCGGCACGCGATGGGAACTTTTGCGTTTTGAAGTTTTTGTTTTGGACATGACTTTTCTCCTAGTTTTAGTTTAGCATAAACACTACGATAGTCAACTTGATTAGGTACTTTTGTCGTGATTTCGGGCCTACCTGTGTCTTGTGAAAAAGGTATTTATATAATTACAAATCTAAGCCAAGAATCATAGCGGCTTCGTAGAGTATCTTTTTTTCTTCAGGAGTAGCGGTGGTGAGATTTTGGCGGAAAAGTTCGACGGTTTCGGGATGAGTGATGTCGATAACTTCGAGTGAGCGTGCAGTACCAGGAACTTTTTTGAGCGCTCCTTTGGTGCAGAGATTATCAATATGCTCAGCCACGGCGGAAACCGAGGAGAGCCCGAGTGCGGTCATGATTTCGCGATAAGTTGGCGATACTCCATGAGTAGCAGTAAAATCGTTGATAAATTCAATAATAAGCGCTTGTTTTTTGGTCAGTTTAATCTTCATATGTTATAATTAATTATAGGTTAAAGTTGAGAATAGGTCAAATAGGGGTAAATGAGTAAAACAAGCATTGATGGTTTGAGAGTGCGGTCTTCGCGATCGGTACGAGTGCAGCCAACCAGTTCACATCGAGTGGTGGGTGATATTGTGGCGCCATCTCACCATCGAGTTGTGACGCAGCGTACACAAGATAATACGCCAAAGAGCACGTCAAATTCCCTGCTGACGAACGAAAGTAACCGCAATGCTAGGAATAAAGATGATTTTGAGTTAAATTCATTAGATAATTCGCTGGGGGCAGTGGATGAAGTTGCATGGTCGGAACTTTTGGATGGCTTTGGTGATAAAAATAATAAAAAATCGTCTGATTTAGGTTTGGAGCGTCGTGAACCGGCCAAAAGCGACCGGGCACAGCGTCGTACGGAGGAAGATAATAGGGCTAGCGAAGAGCCTAAGCGACGCCAGAAACGTAAACAAAAAACAAAATTGCCTAAAAAACATCATTTTAGAATTAAACATCCGATTTTCTTAACGATTTTTATTGTCTTGGTTGCGCTAGGCGTGACGGGTTTTGTGTGGGGTGATAGCCTGATATCACGGCTAACAAATGGACAATCGGGGTTGTTTAGTGCAATTGGAGCGATGATTTCCAATGAAGTTCCCTTTGAAACCGACGCAAACGGGCGTACAAATGTGCTGGTATTTGGCACTGAAGGATACAATATGGATGGCGCGATTGATTATGTTAATCGTGATGGTTCAGCCTCACATGATGGAGCAAACTTAACCGATTCAATTATGGCAATTAGTTTTGACCAAAAAACCCAAGATGTGGCGATGATTAGCATTCCGCGTGATTTGAAGGTTTCGATGGCGTGTTCGGCCGGAAAAATTAATGAAGTATATTGGTGCCACAATAAAAACGGCGAAAGTGAGGAAGCCGGTGCGCTGGCACTGGCTCGGCAACTAGAACAAGTACTAGGAATTGAGTTTCAGTATTGGGCACACGTAAACTGGGGAGCACTAAAAGACATTATTGACACGATTGGCGGTATTACGGTAGTGCTAAATGAAGATATTAACGATAGATATTATACTGGGACCGTAATTGAAGCCGGAGTACCAACACGGCTTTCAGGAATACAAGCAGTAGCCTTGGCACGAGCACGACATGGCACCGTAGGTGGAGATTTCACCCGTGGCAACTCACAGCAAAAAATTCTCGAGGGTATTGTGCAAGAGTTGACCGCGAATGGAGTGAATATCACAGAGGCGTTTGGTCTACTAAACATCTTGGGTGATAACTTGCGCTCAAACTTTTCCGCCGATAATATTAAGGCCGGAGTAAAGATGATTTCGTCATTCAACCCAGCAGCAATACGTAATGTCTTGTTGGTAGACTACATAAATAACGTCTATCATATGACTACGGCGAACATCAACGGCATTTCTTATGTAGTGCCAGCAGCCGGAGCGGATAATTATGAACAGGTACACCAATATATTGCACGAGTTACAAGCAGTAACCCAGCCGTGCGCGAGGGGGCGGAGATTTCGGTATATAATGCAACCGGCGAAGCGGGGGTTGCTGGAGCAGAAAAAACTAAGTTAGAGTCTGATGGATATGTAATTAGTGCGGTAGGCGATTCGGAAGGGGCGGGCTGCGATGCGAAATATTGCATTTATGCAATGGCGGATGAAATGTCGGCTACTCGGACAGCGCTAGCGGAGCGATACGGCGTGGAAGTGCGGAATGGAGCAGAGTTGCCCGAAGATATTTATGCTGGCACAAATGATTTTGTGATTGTAGTGAAAGAAACTGAATAGAAAAAATTTGAACTTGTAACGGCGTTACAAGTTCAAATCGTGTTCACCTCTGTTAGTTTTGCTGTGGTCTTGGTTAATTAAAGAACTAACTATTGCTGACGGATACCTAATCAGCAAGTGCAATTTTTTCGATAATCAGTTGGCGTTCGTGACCTTCCCCTTCGGAGTGAGTCTTGATGTCAGAATAATCTTGGGCGACTTTATGTACGATGCGACGATCGGCAGCGTTAAGATTAAGACGACGGGGCTGTCCAGTTTGACGGACTTCACGAATCCAATCTTCGGCTTGCTCAGCAATGCGCTCAGCGCGCTGACGCTTATAGTCGGCAACATCAACATTGACACGTGTGAGTTCTGCTTCGCGGCTAGTAAGCGCCATAGAAACAATATGCTGCAAGGCGCGCAGATTATTAGCCTCGCGGCCGATAAGTAAAGAGTTCATACTGGTAGACGGAATAGCCAATTGAATAACGTCATCGTCTACCGTAGAGTCGACAGCCACATTGATACCAAAGAAAGACAAAAGGTCTTCAAGATATTTGGTGGCAAAACGAATTGATTCATCTTTGTTCATAATTAACTCCTATTTTTTCTTACGTCCATACTTCTTACTTTTGGCGGTAATATGTGTAACTTTGGCTCCTCCGGCCTCTTTTACAACTTTACCTTCCTCAATTTTGTTTAACTCTCGAATGACACGCTTGTCGGCGGAAATTTCCATCTCAGATTCACTATGCGAAAGGACAAACTTTTGTTGAACGCCAGTCATGATATTGCTAACTAGGTAGTAAAAAACAAGGGCGCCAGGCAAATTGATCATGATTAATAGCATCATAATTGGCATCGTCTTGGACATCTGGCTGGACATTACGGCATTAAGTTCAGTTTGATCAGGCTCCTTGCCATCGGCGGCTTCACGCATAAGTTGGCGGAACGTCTTTGACTTTTGCGACTTCTTGGATGGAAGTTGTTGACGGGATATCCAATACTGAGTAAAGGCCGAAGCAATAGCAAAAAGCATCATGATTAGAGCGCTAAGCGAGGTGAAGCCAGGGCGCACGCCAAGATCGACAATATTAAACAGGCGTGGCTGAAAATCATAAGTAGTGGCTGGTGTATCAGCAAGTTTTTGGTTTTTTTCGTCGTCACTAAGACTAGAATCATCACGAATGTTCTGCAAAGTCTGTTGATAAGAAAGATATGGTTGCTGGAAACTAATTACCTCCTCAACTTTATCAATCTGCGCCACAAAGGGGTAGGCTCGCTTCTCTAGGTTATCGGAAAGCGTTGGCTGCACCATTACTCTTACGGCCGTATAAAGCGCAATAAAAATTGGTAACTGAATTACCAAAGTCAGCATGGAGCGAAAAGGCTTGATGTTGTTACGCTTATAGAGATCCATCATCTGCAAGGACTCAAGTTGGCGATTACCGTTGCAGTTCTTTTTGATTTCGGCAAGTTCAGGCTGAATCTTGCGCATCAATCGCGTCTGGTGGAGTTGGCGCTTAACTAAAGGCCAACAGCAAATTTTAACTAAAACGGTGAATAAAATAATTGCCAAACCAAAATCACCCACAAAGCCATAGATTACAAACAAAACATTTGTGATTGGTCGAACAATCAGCATATCAATTAACTCGAACATAGTACTATTATAGCATATATCTGATAACTGGGATCTTTTTGATAAGGGTAGTGATTCCAAGACTAATGATCAAAACCACAGATGTATAAACAATGATACCAGTAAACGATACTATAAACGGCACCGATGTGGAGAGTGGACTGGTATATTGCATGATAAAGCCATTAAACCATGTTGTTAGGGCATAGATAATCAGCATGTGAATAAGGTAAATACCGAGGGTATTGCGAGAAATGGTGCGGAAGATAATATTGTCGTGGCGCCAGTTAAGACAGAGAAGAAAGATAGAAACTGTGGTAATAAGGGCAAAAATCGTGTCATAACCATACCAGATATTATCCCAAATCTGGTGAGAGGCTTTGGAATACATAAGACCAATACCAAAAAGACCGAGCCAGCCGATGATTAAGCCAATAATTGCGATGAAATTGCGGGTTTTTTGAGCGATGGCCTGAATTTTATCAAAATAGTATGCCACCACGCCACCAAGGCAGAAATAAACAAAAGTATAACCGTACATACCGCGAAAGGGATTGAAAATATTAAGGAAATTGGTATCGGTATAGATGATTCCCTGGTGGTCGATAAAACTAGAATAAAAGGTCATGAGATTATTGAGTAAAGTGTTGCCAAAAGTAATAACGGCACAAATAATTGTGAAATAGAGAAAAGCCTGGCGATGGTGATCGTAAGTTATTTTGAGAAGTGGAAAGAAAATATAAAGGCAAACTAGAGCACCGAGATACCAGAGATGAGTGACGCCGTATTTGAGGCTAGACAGGGTGGCGGCCAGGCCGCCCTTAGAAAGTTGGTCGTGATGAAGCAAAACCAAAAAGCCAAGCGTGAGGGCGTACCAAAAAACTGCAATTAAAACAAAGCGTAAGGTTTTATAGAGATGTTTCTTGATGTTGAAGGGGCGGCTAAGTAATAAATAACCGTTAGCAAAGAAAAATAGCGGCACACAGACTGCTGTAATCGAACGCAGAGCGTAATGGAGATAAAACCCAACACCTGCTTCACTCAGAGGTACGTTAGCAATATGAGCAGTGCAATGACATAAAACTACCGCAAAGATAGCGACAGTTTCGAGAAGGTCTATCCAGGCAATACGCGGTTTGGCAGGCTTCATTGGACAAGACTACGCTCCAAAAGTTCGTGAATAGTGCGGCGAAGTTCCAAAAACGGCATAGTCATAATAGATTTATTAAAGACAACGAACAAACTATCTTGTGGGGCAGTAAATTCGGGCAACTCTAGTCTGATGGCTTCATAAATACGACGGCGGATGCGATTACGCCCGACGGCGGATTTGAGGACTTTTTTAGAAATTACAACTCCGAACCGCTGATACCCGCGCGTGTTTGGGGTATAAACCAATGACAAAATTGGCGTACGAATCGTCTTTCCCTTTTGATAGACATAGCGCACACCACCGCGTGAATGGAAACGGTAGGTTTGAGATAGCATAGTAATATTATAACAAAAAAGTAACCACTCTCACTCTTTTCGGGGCACGCAGTCGCCGCGTCCCGTCGTTACGGGCGCGTCGCTGCTTCGTCCATCGCGTCTGACGACGCTTCCCGATTCTGCACATCCTCGGAAATGAGAACGAGTTCTCGTTTCTCTCGGATGTTTGAATCGGCGGTCGTAACCTCCGGAGATCCCCGAAAAGTGCGATAGTGATTACCGTTACCCTATAATTCCCTACGCGGTGAGGCGGGCGCGGCCTTTGATGCGGCGACGCTTGAGAACCTTTTGACCGGTCTTAGAGTTGTTGCGCTTCATAAAGCCGTGTTCGACTTTGCGTTGGCGCTTATGTGGTTGATAAGTTCGCTTTGGCATATAATTATTCTTTCTATATTAACAAATTCTTGTTCTAGTATACCGTAGATTTCCACTTTTTTCAAGAAGTTTTCCACATATTCCCTCGGTCAAAAAGACAGACTGTGGAAAACTCTACCCCTGTATTAGGTGGTCCGATATTATAACATGGAGAAAACTGGGGTAAAAACTGTGGAAAAGTCGGCATGAGTTTGTTATAATTGGGGTAGTTAAGGAGGAGTATAAGGGGTCATGTTTGACGTGTGGAAGAATGTTTTGGCTGAAGTTGAACAGTCGATTCCCCATGAGCAGTACTCAACTTGGTTTACGGGCACAGAGTTAATCAATATCGAGAATAATATAATTACGATTGGTGTGCCAAATGTCTTCAAGATAAAGCAACTCGAAAAGAAATATTTTGAGATTTTGCGCAATGCTTTTTTACATAATAAAGTAGAGGTTAGTAGAATTGATTATGTTGTGCAAAGCAATGTAAAACCGCGTGTGCGGGCGCGCGAAGTGCCGGTGGCACCTAGTTCCCCATCACCACCGGTGCAGGTAGCGCGGACGATTGATGCTGACAGAGTAGCGAGTATTGGGAAAAGTTTCCAGACCGGACTAAACCCACGATACACTCTGGCGAATTTTGTAATTGGATCAAATAATGATCTGGCAGTTAGTGTGGCTCGTAATATTGTTGATCAGCCAGGTAAGAGTTATAACCCATTTTTTCTCTATGGCGGGCCAGGACTAGGCAAAACTCACTTAGTGCAGGCAATTGGTAATGAACTCTTACTAAGGAACCCCAAACTGAAGGTATTATATACGCCGGTTTCGAGTTTTTATTCAGATTTTATTAAATCGCTTCAGGCTAAAAAAAGCGATGAGTTCCGACAAAAATTCCGTAAATTGGATGTTCTGATTATTGATGATTTTCAGATGATTATGAACAAAGATGCCTCCCAGGTAGAGTTTTTTGACATTTTTAATGAACTTTATAATCTGAGTAAGCAAGTGATTGTGACTTCAGATCGGTTACCGAATCAAATTAAATCAGTGGATGAACGGTTGGCGTCGCGGTTAACCTGGGCGGGGGCGTACGATTTGCAATTGCCACAGTTTGAAGATAAATGCGCAATTTTACGGGCAAAGGCGGAGTTTAGTGGTATTGAAGTGGAAGACGAAGCGATTGAATATCTGGCAGAAAACGTGAAAACAAATATTCGCGACCTCGAAGGTGAATTTAATCACCTGCTGGCAGTGGCCGAACTCAAGAATATGTCGCCACTGGAAGTGATAAATGAAGGATATGTGAATACAGCGCGTAACCCACAGACTAAAACTCTGTCGCCTAAACAAGTAGTGGAAAAAGTGGCGAAGTTTTATAACATCACAGCAAAAGAACTCTGCGGCAAAAGTCGAGTAGCACACATAAAAAATGCGCGCCAAGTGGCAATGTATATGCTTTCTAAGGAATTGAATATGAGCACGCCTAAAATTGCAATGGAAGTAGGATTGAAGGATCACTCGACAATCTTGCATGGTATCAAAAAAATTGAAGCCGATCTAAAATTAAACTTTAGTCTGCGTGACCAAATTTCAGCCTTAAGGGAGAAACTATATGAGTAACTTGGGTTTGTTCGGGTTTTATGAGTTGTTCGGTTTTTCTTGTTCGGGTTTCATGGACGACTCGGTGACATATTATAACATTTTTCATAAAAGTTTGTGTTCGGTCTGTACGGTTGATTTTGTGGAAAAGTTGTGGAGAAGTTTGCGGGAAAGTTTGTGGACAAACTTGCGAAAAAGTTTCCACAAAGTGAATGATTGGACGGTTTTGCACAGTTTTGGGCGAAATTATACACATTTTGAAGGGTTTTGTGGAAAGATTTCCAAATGGTTTTGCACATGGTTTGATATCTGTAAAAACGGTGGTTTTACACAGTTTCCACAGGGTATACTACTACAACTACTAAATATATTATAGAAAGGAAGAAAATGGAGATTAAGATTCTTCAGGAAAAGTTAGCAAAAGCACTAAATACAGTGAGTCGGGTAGCAGCTGGTTCACGGGCTACGTTACCGATTCTGAATAATGTTCTTATAAGAGTTGATGATAATAAGGTTACCTTAACGACAACGAATTTAGATATGGCAGTAGTGAGTTATTTGCCAGCCAGTCAGAGTAAAAATGGGGTGATTACGGTGCCGGCAAGATTAATGGCGGAGTTTGTGGGTAATTTGCCGAGAGGTGAAGTGGTAGAAATTGGGGCGAATGGGGATAAAGTTACAATTAAGGCAGGTGGCTATACCTCGACAATTAATGGAACCTCGGCAGATGATTTTCCGGAATTACCGGAGATAGATGAGGATAAAGCGGTGAAGTTCCAGATGGGGGTGGAAGAATTTAAGGCGGGGCTGTCGCAAGTGATGATTGCGGCGAGTAGTGATACGACGCGACCGGCTTTGACGGGTGTATATTTTAATACATTTGAAGGAAGTTTGTATTTGGCAGCAACTGATGGATATCGGCTGGCGGAGCGAAAGTTTATTGAGAAAGTAAGCAGTGAAGTGATGGCGATTGTGCCAGCAGTGAGTTTACAAGAAGTTTTGCGATCTTTGAGCGATGATGTAGCGGAGATCGAATTATTATTTGATGAAACTCAGGTGCGGTTTAGGCTGGGTGAACTTGAGATTACTTCTAAACTGATTAGTGGTTCGTTCCCTGATTATCGACAGTTGATTCCAAAACAAACGGAAGTTAATTTGGAATTGAAGCGTGATGAATTGGTGCGCATTACAAAGTTGGCGGCGTTGTTTGCTAAGGAGGTTGGTGGCTCGATTGTGTGTGAATCTAGCGTGGAAAACAAGAGTTTTTCGGTGGCTTCGGTAGCAAATGAACTAGGCGAGAATAATTCGGCGATAGAAACTGAGGTGGATGTGGATGGAAAAGTAACTTTGAACTCGCGGTTTTTGCTGGATGCTTTGAATGTGCTAGATAGTAGTGAGATTGAGTTTGGGTTTTCGAACAAACTTGACCCAATAGTACTAAGAGGCAAGAAAGATAAAAATTATATTCATATTATTATGCCATTAAAAGGCTAAGATGGTTATAAAACGAGTAAAATTGCTGAACTTTCGGAGCCATGATGGCTTTGTGTTGGAATGTGATAAACATACGACAAAGATTGTGGGGGAAAATGGTTGTGGAAAAACCTCGATTTTGGAGGCAATTTATGAGGCGATGCAGGGGAAAAGTTTTCGGGCGGTAGATAGAGAGATAGTGCGAAGGGGGGAGGAGTTTTACCGAGTAGAGTTGGAATATGAAGATGGTCGTAAAGTAGCGGTGATGTTTGATGGGGAGAAAAAAGAGTTTTTGGTAGAAGATAAGAAATCGCGGCGATTGCCAAAAAAAGCAAAATATCCAATTGTATTATTTGAACCGGATGATTTGAATTTGGTGGGGAGTAGCCCAACAAGTCGAAGAAACTATTTTGATCGGATGTTTGGGCAGTTGTCGGAAAAATATAATATGGCTTTAGTGCGATATAACAAAGCACTTAAACAACGAAACGAACTATTGAAAAGTGAAATGGTGGATGCGGGGGATGTGTTTTCTTGGGATGTTTTGCTAACGAAGTATGGGGCGGAGTTGAGAAATGAACGGGCGGAATATATTGACCGAATTAGTGAAAAGATTACGGAAGTTTATCGTTCGATTGCGGAAAATGAGGACGAAGTGGCGGTGGAATATGTGACGGAAGTGGAGTCGGAAAGTGGTTTTTTGGCGAGATTGGAGCGAGATTTTGAGCGGGATAGATTATTGGGACATACGAGTTTTGGCGTGCATCGAGATAATTATGAATTTATTTTTAATGGGGTGAAGGCGGATGGTTCGGCGAGTAGGGGTGAGGTGCGTTCAATGGTGATTGCACTGAAATTTATTGAAGCGGAGATGATTGTGGAAAGATTGTATAAACCGCCAGTAGTGTTGTTGGACGATGTGTTTTCTGAACTAGATGAGATGCGGCAAAAATGTTTGGTGAAAAATTTTAGCGATAATCAGATTATTTTGACAAGTGTGGGCGAGGGGCGACTGAGTTGATGATTTGAAGGGTGAAATAATGTATTTAGTGTGGCGTGTGTGGTTCTGAGAAAGTGATTTTTTAATTCCCTTTTTGTTAATTCATCTACACCAACGGTGATCACTTCAGCCCTGATGGAATAAACAAAATAAACGA
>CAYXCA010000016.1:0-22114 GCA_964463545.1 uncultured Candidatus Saccharibacteria bacterium
CCCCACACTAGCGATTTAGCAAACCGCCCCCTTCAGCCACTTGGGTAACTCTCCATTAGGTTTATTATAGCATATTTGTATGAAATTAGGAGAACAATCATAGGCTGTTGTAAAATAGAGATAATTAAGTAGGACAAAATGATGACGATTTATGAGATGGTGGCAACTTTTAAAAAGAAATATCCTCTGACGATTGGTTGGCGTTACAAAAAGAATGCGAGTGTGGTAGAAAGGCACCTGAATCCTGGTGAGGAAGTTTTGTACGCTTTTATTGCGCAAAAAAATGATCACATGCTGGATATTCTTGGTAGCGCGGTGGTGGCGCTGACTAATAAGCGAATTTTGATTGGAAGTAAACGTGTGGTGATGGGGTACTTTTTGACTTCAATTACGCCAGATTTGTTTAATGATTTAAAGGTGTCGAGTGGTTTGATTTGGGGCAAGGTATATATTGATACGGCGAAGGAGTTTGTGACGTTGTCAAACATTTCCAAGCCGGCGTTGATTGAGATCGAAACGAAGATTTCTGAGTACATGCTGGAACAAAAGAAAGCGTATTCAAATACTAAGCAAGAGTCGGATGGAACGATGGTTAGATAGACACTGCGAGATATAATACATCGGTTTAAACAAAAATATTGTGGTATAATGTGTTTATGGCAAATACGGATGCAATTAGTTGGGAAGCAGAAGAATACATCGTGCGGGAGAAAAATTCTTGGTGGTATGTTGGTTTGGTTGCGGTGGGCTTGATGTTTTCTGCGTTGGCGATTTGGTTGCAAGCATGGACTTTCTTGGCGGTGATTGTGTTGAGCGTAGTGGCATTATTAGTGTATGCGATGCGGCCGCCACGAATTTTGCATTACACCTTGAGTAATAAGGGCTTGAGCGAGGGTGATCATTTGTATAATTATGATGAGTTCAAAGCATTTGGAATTTTGCATGAAGGGAGCCATTTTGCGATTGTGTTGACTCCGAGGAAGCGGTTTTCTCCACGGGTGACGGTGTATTTCCCAGAAAATAAAGGTGAAGTGATTGTAGATGCTTTTGGGGTGCGTTTGCCGATGGAAGAGGTAAAATTAGATATGTTAGATAAATTGATAAAGTTCTTGCGCATTTGAAAATACTTGTGCTATAATAAGTAATATACGTTATGTTAATTTAATAAAAGGTGGGTAAATATGAACCAAAACCGTAAAGATAACGATTTGCAGCGTGCAATTGATGAAATCACCCAGAAGGGTGGTCAGAGCAATCCTCCGAAGCCAGTGTCTGGTCCTGCTCCGGCAGGTCAGCCAGCAGGCATGATGCCTCCGGCGCCAGCTCCGGCTGTTAATACTATGAAGTTGCCAAATATGCCGGCTCCGGCCCCAGCGCCAGCCCCGCAAATGAGTATGCCTTCCATGTCTATGGGTGGTTTTGGTCGTCCGATGAGTTATGGTGCGGACATTTCTAAAGTGAAGGAGGCTGCACTCAAGGAACTCTTCCCGATTATGGACCGAGTAGAAGTTGAGCCAGAGAAGCGATTCTTGCTGTATCAGGAAATGTTGAACACGATGCGCGATAAGGCAGTGATTGCTCCGGCTTATGAGGCGGCAAGGCAAATTCGCGATGATAAGGTGCGGGCTGATTCCCTGCTTTACCTCATCAATAGTATTGATGAAATGAGCCTTTAGTAGGCTGACTTGGGGGGTTACGGCGTCAGGGCATTCGTTGCTCTGGCGCTTTTTAGGAATCAGTAAAATGGCCCCGTTACAGAGGTAATTTTGCAAACTCGTGGGAAAAAGTTGAATTTTTTCTTGACCTGTAGAACATTATCCACTGTTTATGATGATGTGGTTGTAAAAAATGACCCCAGTATAGGGGTCATTTTTAGGCTAACTTGGTAGTTTAGTACATCCCGCCCATGTCTGGAGCGGCAGGAGCCTGCTTCTCGGGGATGTCCACGATGAGAGCGCCCATAGTGATAGCGGTAGCAGCAATGCTGGTAGCGCTTTGGACGGCCTCTTTGGTGACTTTAGCAGGGTCAATTACGCCGGATTTCTTGAGGTCGACAATTCCCTGCTCTGGGGCCATAACGTTGACACCAAAGCCAGGTTTGGCTTTCTCAACTTCGGCCAAGAGGGCTTGACTATTAAGACCAGCATTTTCCATGATGTGAATGAATGGAGCCCGGAGGGCTTGTTTCACAATCTTGGCACCGTCGTTGTCGGCTTTGAGGTTGGCGGCAAGATTGACCAAAGTGACACCACCACCGGTGACGATACCTTCGGCGAGTGCAGCCTTGGTAGCGGCTACAGCGTCGTCTACACGGAATTTCTTCTCATCAATTTCGGCCTCAGAGGCACCGCCGACTTTGATAACAGCAACTTTGCCGAGGAGGGCGGCGGCACGCTTTTCAAGTTCTTCACGCTCATAGTCAGATTTAGCCAGTTTGGCTTGACTCTGAATGAGGCTGATGCGTTCTTTGACAGCGGCTTGGTTGCCAGCGCCTTTGATGATAGTGGTTTCGTCTTTGGTAGCGATGACTTTACCGCAAGTGCCGAGGACTTCCATGCCAACTTCTTCAAGTTTCATGCCCTTGTCACCAGAAACTACGGTGGCGTCGGTAAGGATAGCGATGTCTTCCATGATTTCCTTGCGGCGGTCACCAAAGGATGGAGCCTTGAGGACGAGGGTGTTAAATACGCCTTTGAGTTTGTTGAGCACGAGCACCGAGAGGGCCTCGCCTTCAACTTCTTCGGCAATGATGACGAGGTCTTTGCGACCAGCCTGTGCGCATTGCTCAAGGAGTGGTAAGAGTTCTTGGGCGCTAGAGATCTTTTTGTCGGTGATCAAGACCAGAGGTTTGTCAAAGACGGCTTCTTGGCGGTTGGTATCGGTGACGAAGAATGGTGAAGAATAACCTTTATCGTAAGTGAAACCTTCGACGATTTCCTGCTCCATCTCGAGGCCTTGACCTTGCTCTACAGTAACGACGCCGTCTTTGCCAATTTTGCTGATGACATCAGCGATGAGTTTGCCAATTTCGGCATCACCAGCAGAGATGGAGGCAACTTCGGCAACTTTGCTGTCGTGGCCTTCAATTTGCTCGGCAGTCTTTTCGATGCCTTTGATGATTTCGGTACCAGCGTCCTCAATTCCCTTGCGAAGTTCCATGGGGTTGACGCCGGCGGCGATCAATTTGTTGGCTTCGGCCAAGATGTTATAGGTGAGTACGGTGACGGTGGTGGTACCATCGCCAGCAACTTTGTTGAGTTTCTGTGCGGCCGATTTGATGAGTTTGGCGCCGATTTGTTCGCCTAAGTTTTCTTCGGTGCTGCCAAGGTCAACGGCCTCGGCGACAGTGACGCCATCATGCGTAATAGTTGGTCCGCCGTAAGATTTCTCAATAACGACGTTTTGACCTTTAGGACCAAAGGTGACTTTGACGGCGTCATATAGTTGTTTGGCGCCGGCGAGGACTTTTTCCCGAGCCTCGGCGGTATAGAAAATTTTCTTTGCCATGATAAATTCCTTTAATTATAGTTATAAGTTGTTTTTAGTATTAATTCTGCAGAATGGAGCACTTCGCGTCTGATTTTATCCTCCAGTTTTTCCTGCGGAACGTAAAAGTTCCGCGAACTTTCGCGCTGACTTTTACTAAAACTGAAGAATAAAATCGGGCTACGTGTTTTTATATTCTTCAGAATTAATACTAAAAGCGCGCTTATAACTGTTTAATTAGTGATTATAATGTGCGAAGTTACCCCAGTTGTGGTGAGGGTGAACTTGTAACGCGGTTACAAGTTCGATTTATAAAGTTGCTAGGACGTCTTCTTCTTTGACGATAATGTAATCTTTGTCGTCAATTTTGACGTCGGTTGTGGAATAGTTTTTGTAGATGATTTTGTCGCCTTTTTTGACGGTCTTGACGTCTGGGCCAACGGACTCAACAACGGCGTAGGCTGGGGCTTCTTTGGCGGTGCCAAGCAAGATGCCAGATTTGGTTGTTTCCATTGGTTCTTCTTTGATTGCTACCACCCGGTCTTGTAATGGTTTTAACTGCATTTTAACTCTCCTTTGTGCCTCTATGATAGCGCACAAAATTGGCACTGTCAATAGTTGAGTGCTAAAATGTGCGAAAAGTTGGAATATAAATTTGGTTTTTCTAGACGATCAATGATTTGCGAGTTTTGATTTTAGTTAAATTCATATTCTCTCGCCTCTGCATTCCCATACTCTATACTCCACCAATTTGTGTCATCAGTATAGCCAGTGAGATTGTGATGTAGGCCACGTATAACTTGTCCGTGTGCTATCACTAAAATTACGTCATCATCGGTATACTTAGCTTTAAGGTCGTTAAGAAAGGCTTTGGTGCGAGCCAAAACGTCCTTGACTGGTTCAATGTTGCCAACATTGGTATTGAGGTGTAAATCGCCGATGTCGTAGCCAGTGGCTTCAATCCAACCGTTAATTTCTTTGCCTTCGTAGTCACCAAACGAGCGTTCCATCAAGCGGTCGTCATAGATAATGTCATATTTACCATCAGTAGCAATTTTCGCGGTTTCCGTAGCACGCTTGAGGGGTGAGGCGTAAACAGCAGTAAACTTAATATCTTTGATATTATCACGTAGAATTTCTGCTTGCTTTTTGCCGGTTTCGTTAAGTGGAATATCGGTGCGACCTTGTGCTTTGTGCTCAATATTCCAGTCGGTTTGTCCGTGGCGAGCAATATATAATTTCATATACTCTCCTATTCGGTGTTTAAAACTCATAGTTTGCTAAAGTGTTGCCATCGCTGTCGCGAATTTCTGCTTGGGCATTAGCAAGGTAATAGCATTTGAAATTTGGGTTATTGAGGGTGTAGCCGGCTTCTTCTGCCCAGTCAAATTCATCAACGATGGCTTGTTTGGCGGCAGTATTGTTACTATCGTCAATGGCTTCACAAAAAACTCGTAGCCAATTATCTTTTTCTGGGTTATAAGCCACGATACAAATGTGATTATTCTCGGTGAGTTGTTTCGCCACATCTTTCTCGGCGTGGGTGAGCATGTAGATTTTATGATCAAACTTGACTGGGTCGCCAAATGGTCGGCAACTGACACCTTCACCATTTCTGGTGGCTAAGAAGTTGACATCTAGGGCTTTGAGGTAACTAAATACTTCCTCCATATTGCTCCTTACTTTTAGAGCAGTATCGACCTAGATTCGTGAGAAACAAAACGACACCGTGTAATCGGTGTCAAAGTCGATCCAAGCGATAAGCATACGGCTGCGCACGCAAATCGACACACGGTGCCGTTCTATCGTGCGACAAATGTACCGCAAACTTATCACTTAGTTTACTGCTTGGATTTTATAACTTTGACATTTATATTATAACACAGAATTGAAGTAATGATATTTATAGGAGAGTTACTCAAATAAAAATTTTTTTCAAAGTATTGCGAAAGTTCAAAGTATTTGATATACTCAAAGTAGAGGAGAAAGTCAAAGAATGGGAAAAGTAGATAAGGAGAAGCAGATAGTTGTGACAACAACGATGTCAAAAGCATATCAGATTACGGTGCCGAGCGTGATTCGTAAGGCATTGGGGCTAATGCCGGGAGATTTGGTAGATTTTAAAATAGATAGAGGACAAGCCGTGTTGGTGCGGGCGGAAACGTACGAAGAAAAGATTAAGCGGGCGTTTGCTGAGTTGGATAAAATTCGCGAGGCTGAATTTAAGCGGATGACGCCAGAACAAAAGAAGCGTGTTGAAATGTCGAAAGGGTGGACGATTAATCAGTATCATGCATATATTGATAGTTTGCCAGAAACGCGGTCCTATGTGGAGAAAAAATATGGCATTTAGAACTCGCGAATCGCTAGATACGAATATATTGTTAAGATTGATCGTAAAAGATATTCCAGAGCAGGGGTTAAAGGTGCAGGATCTGTTTATGCGACAGGGTATAGATTATGAAGTGGCAGATTTGGCGGTGACGGAAGCCGTATATGTTTTACAATCATGGTATCACTGGACGAGATCTGGCATTGTAGATGCCTTAATGACGGTTATGAAGGATTTTCCATTAAACTACAATAAGGCGTTATTTGATCAGGTTCTCCCGATGTATTTGGAACATCCGCAGTTGTCGTTTAATGATTGTTGTCTGGCGGGATATGCGATGTTGAACCAAGCAGAACCATTATGGACGTTTGATAAGGCGCTGGCGAAAGAATCGGGAACGGCAAAAATGTTGGCATAATTTAGATATTGCTTTTGTTTATTATGGTTGGTATAATGGAAGCATATAAGAGTAAAAGTGAGGTTACATGAAGAAAGCAACTTTGGTGGCTGGAGGTTTGTTGGCTTTTGGTCTACCGCTATTAGGTACAATGAATGCGTCAGCGACTGACTTGACGGGGAAATTGGTGATCCAAGAAGGTGGTTCGACTCAATTGCTTGAGAATCCAGTCTGGAGTTATGATGCAGAGAATGATGTTAACCGAGTTCATCTAATTACGAGTTTGAGTCAGGAGAAGTTAAATAGCATCTTGAATTATCGCGCCGGTAGTCCAGCATCACAAGCGCAACAGGGCGTTATTTTTATTACCTTGGATGTGAATGCGATTCAGGGCGGTGAGAATAATCCTTATGCTTGGTCCCGTGGGACGGGCTGGTTGATTAAGCAACCAACGATCGCTGAAGCATTTGATGACATTGATGCAGGTAAGACGGTTTCTAAGATAAATTCAGTGTGGCCATTCTCGTTCTTCGTGCAATACAAAGATGGTGATAAGTGGGTAAGTTTGAGCAACGGTGGTCGGATGACCGATGGTTCACAGACTGTGGCTGAACTTTTGAACGCTGCAAAGCCAGGCACGTATGATGTTTCGACCTATAATGATACTTGGCGCGTGTCAGCCTACACTGCTTTCCAGAACCTCTGGAAGTTTGATGGCTATGATTTGGCTGACGTAGAGGGCGAGAAAATTAAGGCCGATGCAGTAGCAAAGAAGACAGAGCGGGTAGCATTGTCATACGAAATTAAGTTCCCAGTTTCTGGGACGACAAACGAAGCCAATAAGGTTGAAACGTACTTTGTCGATTTAGGTAAGGCATTGCAATCGGATGCTACTGTGGTAACAGTGAATGAGAATATGACAATTTCTAACCCAGTGACAGTGCCAGAGGGCAAAAAATTAGCGATTGCTAAGGACGTGAAGGTCACGCTCGAGGGGACTGGCGAGATTAAGGCAGCTGAGGGTCAGATTATTGGCGAAGGAAAAGTAGTTAAGGCTACCGCCGGCGGTGAAGAGCAGGTTTATCCAATTGTGAAGCCGGAAGCATCGGAGAAGACAGTTGAGAGCAGCGATAAGTCAATTAAGGTTTCTGGAATTTTGCCAAGTGATGTTGCAAAGGTAGAGATTGCAGCAGCGGGAGCAGAATGGAATCTGACTGGTGACGAGTTTAAAGATAGTGACCAGAAGGTGTATGAGATTAAGTTGGTTGATAATAACGGGCAAGAAGTCAGTGCGAACGGTGCTACATTGACGGTAGAATTAGACATTCCAAAGGCGATGGCGGATAAAGTCGTGAATGTGTATTATATCAAGGAAACGGCTGATGGTAAGCCAAATGGCTTTGAACTTTTGCAATCGGCAAAAGAAAATGGCAAAGTGAAATTTGTAACAACTCACTTTAGCAAATACGCATTGGTAGCCAGTGAAACTCCAAAAGATGATGGTGGCGCTGGTAGTGAAGAGGACACTAAGGATCCTGCAGTAGATTCACCAGAAACTGGTGTTGTTGCTAAGCGAACTTCAGCAAAGAGTGGATTTAATTTATTCTTCGTAGCGATTGCAAGTTTGGTAGCAGGCGGTGCTGCGTTGGCAGTAAAATACTACAAGAAAAATGTAGCAAAGGCTAAGAAGTAAAAGTAGCGAAAATTGCACAAAAAGGGCGGCCTGCGGGTCGTTCTTTTTGTGGGTGGAATTTAGTGTATAATAAATATATGGGTTTGAAGAGTTCTGTGGAAAAAATGCCGGGGTATAATTCCCTAGTGAAACCGTTACACTGGGCGCAGGCTATGCAGGCGGCGCTAAAATATAATTTTCCGGCGAAGAAACTGCGAGTAATTGCAGTGACGGGTACGAATGGCAAGACCACGACTTGTTTCATGATTTGGAAAATGCTGAATACTGCTGGGCGAAAGGCAGGGCTTTTAACGACTGTGGGTTGGGGTGGAGTAGGTTCTGCTGATAGTGCATTTTCTAAGCAAGATTTAGACGCTACGGTATTGCATAGCCAATATGAGCATATGACGACTGAGCGGGTGAGTGTGTTGAACCAGCGGATGCGGGCAGTGGTGGATGCGGGGGCGGAGTTTTTGGTGCTAGAAGTGACATCGCACGCTCTTAGTCAGTTTCGGATATTGGGGGTGCCGATTGAGATTGCTGTGTTCACAAATTTGACGCCAGAGCATTTAGATTATCATAAGACTTTTGCTAATTATCGCAAGGCGAAGCAGAAATTGTTTAAAAAATCGCGTTATGGCGTGGTGAATGCGGATGATCCAAGTGCGGAATATTTTATCAATGAGTATGCTCCTGGTGATATTTCTACTTACGGTATAAAGCAGGGTGATTGGCGTGCAACAGGGGTGAAATTATTATCGTCAGGTGTACAATATTCGTGTGGTGATATAAAAGTAAAGACGCAGATTCCGGGGGAATTCAACGCCTATAATTCCCTGGCAGCGGTGGCGGTGGGCAAGAGATTAGGGTTGACGAATAAGCAAATTGAGGATGGAATTTATAGTTTGATGGCGGTGGAAGGCCGGATGACGCGAGTGCAGGTGGGGCAAGATTTTGAGGTGATTGTAGACTATGCACATCAGCCAGATGCGCTAGAAAAAGTGTTTGCTAGCGTAGGACATGGAACGGGTTTTGCGGGCAAGATCATTGCGGTGCATGGTGGAGCGGGACGGCGTGATCATGCCACGCGTGAACCGCGGGGAGAGATTTTGGGACGTGAGAGTGATATTGTGATTATTACTGAGGATGATTCGCGGGATGAAGATCCGGTAGAGATTGCGGAAATGTTTGCGCAAGGAGCGGAAAAAGCCGGCAAAGTGCGGGGTAAAGATTTGTTGGTGGAACTGGATCGAAAAAAAGCGATTGCAAAGGCCTTGAAGTTAGCAAAGGCGGGAGATTTGGTGCTGATTTTGGGTAAAGGCCACGAGAAGACGATTCTGCGTGCGGATGGACCGCATGAATTTGAGGATATAAAGGTAGTGAAGGAATTATTAGAGAATATTTAGTCGAGTTGGGGCTAGAGAAGTCTAAAAATAAATTCTTTGTTTCCTATTTTTGAGGTACGTTATTAGTATTTGTTCTATATGACTAATACAGTACTAAGGCAGCGGAGGGGGTAACCGTACTGACGTTCATAATTGGCTAGTGGGTGAACTATATTATTAAAGCCCAGCCCATACGCATTGGCAGCGGAAGAAGATCGAGAAGACCAAGCATAGCCATCAATGCTAGCACGCCTAAAAGTACTATTTGTGCTCCACAATATAAAAACATGTCCGCTGCGCACGAAGTGGCCTAGTTCTCGTGCGCAGCGGGTATATTAACGCCGCAAATACTGCTGGCAGTTTTAGGTTTGCTGGCGCAGAGGGACGAGGTTGGACATCGCGCGCTGGTACTACTACCAGCGCCTATCTTTTGTATTTTACCACTACAAAATTAGAACCATCTAATGGACCTGCAGGTCGCCACTACGGTTACCCCCTCCGCTGCCTTAGTACTGTATTAGACATATAAGAGTGGATATACGGCAAAACCGACTTATCTTATGTTCTGAACCGACGCTATGCGGCATATAGAGTGGAGTAGGTTTAGGCTTTTGGTGTGCTCTCCGGTTCGTAGCACGCGATACCTTCGGCAATAGTGGCGGGTGCGATATTGAGTGCAGTAGCGATGGCTGCGGCGCAGGCCATGTAAGACACAGTAGGTTCGCCAGTGAGAAAACTAGCGACAGTGAAACTTTGGTTGCCGATACTAAGGCTGGCTTCAGTGCCTTTGCGGTAGAGTTTAGACTGTTCAATACGAAGGTCGGAATCGGACGAAGCGCCATAAGTGATGGTTTCGGCAACGCCGCGGAATCTAGCGAAGTCTGGATAATGGGCGTCGTCACGGTTGAGTACGACGGCTTCTGGGTTCATGCTGAAGAGCGTAGATTTGGCATTAAGGTAGGCATCGATGTCTGGGCTGCTGAGAGTGGATGGAACAAAGTCGGTTAATGCGGCAACGTAGATTGGTAAGCCATAGAAAGTGTCGGCGCTAAGTGCGGCGGCCGGAGCGGTAATGACGGCATAGGTCGCCTTGGCCTTCCAGGCATCATTAAGGAATTTGTGTAAGATAGTGGGTTTAACCTGCTTTTCTGATGCAAGGATGGCAACTGGCTGGCTGGCAGCGCGCAAAATCTCGTGGACATAGTGGGCGACGGTGCTCTTGCCAGTGGAGCCAGTAATACAAATCAAACGAAGGTCACGCGCAGGATGACCATAATAGGCAGCAAGAAGTTTGACTTTGGTGCGCGCTAAATTAAAGCGCTTGCGATTGGCTACAGATTTTGTATTACCTTCCATAATACCCTTATTGTAGCACAAAATCAGGAGTGTCAACCTGAAAAGCGCAAAAAAGTGTAAAATCTCCAGATAGCATAAGTATTATAACAGAGGTGATGGACAATTTTGAAAAAATGTAGATTTTCTCTGTTCATAAACTTATAAATGTGATACAATATAGGTGTTACGCATCGCGTAATGTTCATTTTCATTTCGGGTGGATACGGAGGCGATATTGCTGACATATCCACACATGTGCCCGTAGCTCAGTTGGATAGAGCGTTTGCTTGCGGAGCAAAAGGTCGTAGGTTCAAATCCTGTCGGGCATACCAAAATTTTTGTTAAAATCGCCTATCTTGGCAGTTTTTCTCACTCACTCGCCCATAAGACGCGTTTCGTTCGGAGAAACTACCAACCTAGGCGATTTTTCCTAAAAATTTCCTTTCTTGAGGACGCGCTTCAATCAGAGAAAATCCAAACTAGCCTTTTTGTTCTCAAAACTTTTTGCTCTATATGACTAATACAGTACTAAGGCAGCGGAGGGAGAAACCGACCCAACGAGTATCTGGTCCCCACAATGGGTGAACTTCTATTCCTGTAAGGTAGAGGCCGTAACCACCTAACCAATCGTGACCCCAAGCCGTATTGGTTCCGCGCGACGACCACCAGTGACCATCAATACCAGCGAGCCTGAAAGTACCAGTAGTAATAGTTAAATCAAAGACTCCGCTGCGCACGAAGTTGAACTTATTCTATAGGAAATAGTTCAATCACAAATCACCCTTTTGAGTTCCAATAAAAAACATGTTAATTAACCAAAAAATTTTAGATTTTACAGAGATAAAACTATTTTGAACTTGCAACACGGTTACAAGTTCAACGCAACAGAAAAGATTTACTTCGTGCGCAGCGGGTTAATAAATTTAGTTAGTCCGCTTTGGGGAACTGGTAATGCCGGCGATTATTGGTCATCAATGGCGGTTGCCTATGTATCCGATATCTCGGCTAATGCTTATAATTTCTTCTTTACGGACATAGCCAATACGGCGTCAAATGGGCCAGGCAGTCGCTGGCATGGTTTCTCCCTCCGCTGCCTTAGTACTGTATTAGACAATATAGACTAGAGATGTGGTATAATAAAGCTATGTTTGGGAGGTCAAAGTCAGATAAGCCAGCCGCGCGAAGCATAGACGGTATGAAAGGCCAGCGAAAAAAGACGGCATTGGGGCAGAAAATAGCGTCCTCTAAGGCAGGAGTGTCAGATGAGGCAGTTCTGGATGCAAAAGTACTTCCGTGGAAACCGGATCCGGCGGCGGAGGAGGCCGAGCAAAAGGCAGCGCAGGCTAGAGCGCAGGGCGAGATTCAGCAAAATCGAATCATTGCCTTCTTTAGTGCTGATTCCAAAGTAGAAGTGACACCAGAAGAAATTGTAGGTA
This sequence comes from uncultured Candidatus Saccharibacteria bacterium, assembly GCA_964463545.1. Lineage (GTDB taxonomy): Bacteria > Patescibacteriota > Saccharimonadia > Saccharimonadales > Saccharimonadaceae > Nanosyncoccus. The sequence continues at coordinate 12,044 of CAYXCA010000016.1, forward strand.
TGGACTCGCGTAGCCTTAAGGATTTGAAACGGGCGCGGGCGAATGAACTCAGGCGGGCGGCGATAGAGGCGGAGGACCCGCAAGTGACGCGCGAGGAGCGCGAGGCGTTTTTGCAGAGGTTGGCTGATGGCAAGGTGACGGCGCGAGATGAGAATAATTTTTTGCTATTGGTTTGCGATACGCCAAAGGATGCAACGCCAGATTTTGGTAAGATGTTTGAGCAAATTGCGGCGGATCCTCGGCAGATGCAGATTTTGGCGGTGGCAGCAGGCTATAATTTGGGTAATTGGAAGCAGGTGGACAAAGAGGCCCTGCCAAAGATTTTGACTGATGTGCAAGAAGATGGTGACGATTATCGGACGCCGGTGGGTTTCTTGAAACTCAGACGACATTTTTTGGAAGGAATTCGTCCACGAGCCAAAGAGCAGGTTTATGCGTCGTACGTGCGGTCGATGAATGAGTTGGAGGCGACGCTTTATGGGGTGCGGCTGGAGTATTTTCGGCAGTTTGAACTTCTCCGACATGAGGCACGTAAGTTGATGCCGATTGTAGAAACTAAGGCGGCTCGGTCGACAGAAATAGAGTTGGACGTGTTGACTTCGGAACGGAGTGCGGAGCTGATGGGTCGTGCAGTGATTGAGGGCGATCCTTGGCAAGGTGGAGGGCTGGAGCGGCACCTAAGCACGCACGCTTTGACTTTGGCAAAATTGGTGCCGTTGTTTACGGTGCGAGTGGACGGGATGGAAGTGTGTCTGTCAGATATTTTCCAGTTGCCGGCGGGGCGAGTGGCAGTGATGGCTTATATTCCAGTGCGGGATGCGGTGAAAGTGCGAACGTATTATCGTACGACTACGCAGGGGTTTTGGCAATATTTGCCTGATTATACGCGACGGGCAGATGGTAAGATTGATTTTTACTGCATTGGTGTAGGCGCGGAGTCGGTGACGGTGCCAATGGAGGTGCAGGCGGCACTGGCGCAGATTGAGGCAATGCGGGGTGCGAAAGTTTTACCGAGCACGATGGATGCAGAATTCTTGGCGGCAGGGACGGCGTATGCTTATGACACACGGCAAGATTATCAAATGCAGTGGAGTTATGGGCGAATGCGGGGTGATTATTATCAAGAGGTGTCGGCCGAGCCAGTGAACCATGATTTTGACATTCACGGGTCGAGTCAAAAGAAAGCGCCATATACTTTGAGTATTGATTATAATCGTTCGCCAGATTTTGAGGCGCGCGTGATACAGTTTGAGATGGAGATGCAAGACGCGGGTAGGGTGATGGTGGACGGGTTTAAGTCGTATGACGGACAGTATAATTGGTTGTTTTGTCGTGACGGCAAAGGTCGTGCTTGGGTGGGACAAGTGGAGGTAGTTTCTCCGATGACCACGATGGGAATTCGGCGAGATTGGATTGCGCTGGGTGATTTTATGACGCCGCTGTATGAGCATACAAGTCAAGCCGGAATTTATGGTGATCGCAACGACACTAAGGGAGCGCGGCAGTGCATGTGGAACAATTATTTGAGCAATGTGCCGTTGATACAAGAATATTTGCGTAGGGTGAGCAAGTAGTTATTTCTATATGTCTAATACAGTACTAAGGCAGCGGAGGGAGTAAGCGTGCCAGCGCTCACTTGGACCACCAGTTGGGTAAACAGATGTATTGAAGTAAAGATAGTATGAACCGGTAGCGGTTGATGCTAATGATGACCATAGGTGGCTACTAATCCCAGCATATCTAAAAGTGACGCCATTACCATTACTACGTAAGGTTACAAACCCGCTGCGCACGAAGAAGGCTTTTTATAATATCGAATCATTTTTACGTTTTGATGCGATATTTTTATTACTCCACCCCTGTTGATAGCCTGTGGCAACCGCATCAATTTGCTATTTTGATGCGGTTTTTCGTGCGCAGCGGATTAATAAATTTGCCTGATGCTAGTAGTGTTACTTTTAGACACGCTGGGCAACATGGTGACTGGTGGTCGTCCCGCGCGTCCGCTACTCGTAATGACGGTGTTACGACACCTAGCGCTTATCTGCTTTATTTTAATATTACAGACGTATATCCGTCGTCCGGTCCCAATAACCGTCACTATGCTTTCCCCCTCCGCTGCCTTAGTACTGTATTAGACATAATAAAGTGTTATAATTGGAAAAGATTGGAGAAAAATGAGCAGCGTATTTATGAAGATTGTTCAGGGTGAGATTCCCTGCTATAAGGTTTATGAAGATGATAAAACCTTGGCGTTTTTGGATATTGAGCCGGAGGCGAAGGGACATACTTTGGTGGTGCCAAAGATAGAAGTAGAAAAGATTTATGATTTGCCGGATGATTATTATCAAGCAGTGATGGCAACGGTGAAGAAGTTGGCTAAGCACATGGAAGATGTTTTGGGCGAGCGGATGCAACTTAAAGTGGTGGGAGTGGATGTGCCGCATGCACATGTGCATATTTTGCCAGCAAGCCAGGTTTTTGCAAAGGAGTCGTATTCAAAGCCGACTGAGGAAGAGTTTAGGGAGTTGCAACAAAAATTGGCTCTTACCACATAAATACATTTGATATTTATGCAGTAAGAGCGTAGAGATTTTGTCGTAATTTTAACTAATGGCATCACCAGAAAGGTCGTCGGGTCCTTTTGGTCTATGGTCGGTAACATAGTCGACGAATTGATTCTTAACTACGGTGGTGGCCTCCATTAGGCGTTGATCGGTGTCAGCGTTGTGGTTTTGACCGCGGCTACTATGGAGGTTATAGAGAGAGTGGTATTTGGTTTCGATAGCACCGAAGATATCTTCGGTCTGTATCTGACCAGATACAGAGTGGTCGATAGCGTCTAGAAGATTAGCGGTAATTGCAAATTGTGCATTAATTTCCTGTTCGCTGGCGGTATCAACGTTGATGGATGGGTCTGATAAATTGTTGAGTAATTTATTGAAATTGTCTTTGACGAATTTTTCGTATTCTTCTGGTGTGGCCTCAACTTCTACGCGAGAATTCTCGACATCAATGATTGGTTCGAGAACTTTGTCTTTGGCGTCCATATTTTCCCAACCTGTAGGATCAGAATTGGCTTCTTGATTGTTTGATAAAATTTCACTCATTGTTGTTTTCCTTGTTTGTATTTAGTTATTGGTTACGATTTTGTAATTCGCTTTCGATGGCTTGGGCTTTGGCATCGTCATACTCAGCGGTGATGTCAACGCTATCATTGGGATTTTTCTCGAATGGGTTGACGGAGGCGTCAATATCGGGCGAGATATTATCGTCGGGTGCGCGGTCGACGGAATTTTCGTTGTCTAGTTGAACAAAGTTGTTATCCATATTGTAGTTCTCCATTTAGTTAAGAAATTACATCGCCAGGAAGTTCTATGGTGCTATTCTTTTGGACATTGATAGTAGGTTGAGGTTGATTTTCTTCGGGTTGGCTGGATAAGTCAGGAATATTTGGCTCTGAAGCATCGTTTTTTGATGTATTGACCAAAGAATTAAAGGTTTTATTGTAGAGTTCGAGGGCAGTGTCTATGCTGCGAAGTTCCTGGTGATACTTGTTAGGGTCACCCGCATTAGGGCGCTTTTCGGCGAACATGAGGGCATTTTTGGTGTCGGCTTGCAATAGATTGAAGGCTTGTTCGTAGGATGTGGGGCCTTTACCATCTTTTTGATTTTGTTCAACCATATGTTGAATAGTAGTAAAGACGTCGACGACTCGACGGGCTTCGGTGAGGTTGTCAGGGTTGTAATTGTTGCGCGATTCGTCGAAGGCTTTTTGGAAGGCTTCTTGAGAGAATGTAGCGGAAGTGACTGGCGCGGCCTGAGTTTCTGATTTTGCATCATTTGATTCCAATATACTCCAATCAGTGGTTTCGGTTTGAGATGGCCACCACTCGTTGGAGTCTTCGCTGCTGACTTGGGAACTGATTTGTTCGCTATTTGGCATTATTTTCCTTTGATTTTTGTTTTGATAGAAGATGGTCGCCTGCGAGAACGACCGTGTTTACACTCTTACTATCAGTGTAGCATACAACGGTAAAAAAGTCAACGGTGAAAATGCTTGACTTTTTGTATGATGTGTGATACAATGATGAACGTACGGAAGCTCGATTGAAAGGAGGGATATGATTGAAGCCGAAGTTGTATTTTGTTGCCGACGGTTGGTCACACGATTGTTTGGCATGGTATTTTCGTGATCCAAAACAACGGATAAAAGCCGAGGTTGGTGAGGAAATTATTCTCAGACTTACCAATATGCGTCCGGATGGAACCTGTGAAGGTGAAGTCGTCAATATTGACGTAAAAGGCGTTGTGGAGCAACGAAATGATTATGTTTACGGGATGTTTTTACATTGCAGGGTATCTTACGACGGAGAAGAATTGATGGCCATGGTGGCAATATCGAATGTTCCCCAGAGGAGTGATAGTGTAAAGTTTGTTCCCAAAGAAAGGGCTGCGGAATCGTCCGCAGCCCAATTTTAGGCGGTTTAGGTAGTGGGGGTGCGAGCGTAGATGGCTTTTTTGACGTTGATATAGGTATCGGGTGAGGGGTCGCTTTCGGGCGCAAGGCGTAAACCTTGCGCGTCGATAAGGGCATCGACGCGTTCGTCGCTATAGTTGTTAGGAATATTAATGAAAATATGGCCAGCGTTAAGGTCTTGTTGCATTTGTTTGATTTCGCGCATGAGTTCACGTGAGGTTTGACCGGGTTCGGTAGCAAGGTCAACATAGGATGCTAGGACGATCGAACCGTATTTTTGAGCGCGGGTTCGGGCGTTGGGGTATTCTTCGTGGCGTTTAGCAAAGAAATCAGGGTTAAGTTCACCGATGCCACGACCGGTGGAGATATTATTATCGTACCAAACAGGTGCGCTAAGCATTTGGGTTTCATTGCTAGATTGATTAACTTTGAACCCAGGTTTCCAAAAATAGGCACCACGGACGTTGTTGGCTTCGGGGAAGGCAGCAGAGATGAGTTGCTGGGCGATGTCGAGGGTGGCGCCGGAGTTACCAACTTCATCAACGATAAGGATATTTTTGCCATCGAGAGTGGAGGGGGCTGACATGATGACATTAGGATCTTCGGCTTCGATACCACCAGGGAGGTAGAGGGAGCGAATTTTAGCAAAAGTATCAGTGGGAAGTTTGTTGATATCGAAATCTTGGATGTTGGCGCGACGATAGTGTTCGCTGGCATCCATAAAATAGCCGTTTTGATCGACGGGCACACCGCTTTCGCGGAACCAGGTAAGACGGTCGATGCTAAGATAAGAGTGGTCGGGGCGCTTTTCGTCGGAAAAAGTCGGCCACAGAGTGTTGACTAGCCAACTGACTGGCCGGGCTGATTTGTCGAGATAAATGACATGATCGGGTGGAACGATTTCGTGATTATCGGTGTATTCGGTGGAAGTGCCATCGAGGGTAGCAATAAGTTCGGCAGTATTGGTGACATAGGTGCTGAGTGTTTGATCAATGCCAAGCCGATGGGCTTGATTGTTGCCCCAGCGCGAATCGAGTTCGGTCTGTTGGCAGAAGATGGGGTAATTTGCTGGGTCAACCCGAAATCGCTCAGCTGGGTCTGTATTAGAAGTTTCTGGGTTATTAATGATATTTGGTATTTTTTCTGACATGTTTGTTTTTGGTTATTCTATGATCACAGTGTAGCACAGCATAAGCAAAATGTCAAGGGGTAGGGGTGTGTGATTTGATGAGTTGAGAGGCGAGAAAACTTTTGTAAAGAGGGATATTTAACAAGCCAGACTGGTAATCTAGTTCTCTGAGGGAAAACCTAATTGATAGTGGTGGTGAGTAGCGGTTGCGGTAGATTTTAAGGCTTTTGGCTTGGATGTTTTCGCCCGATTTAACTTCAATTGGGATGATTATAGTGTCGTTTTGTATAACGAAATCTACTTCGGCAGTAGCCTCGCTTGACCAATAGAACAGTGGTGAGGTTTGGTTAGTAGCGAATTCTTGTAAAACGAATTGTTCAGCAATAAGGCCACCAAATTCGTTAAAAATGGCGTTTTTTTGCATGATGGCGCTGCTAGGAATATCGGCAAAACAACGGAAAAGGCCAATATCTAGGAAATAGAGTTTGAAACTGCTTTGATCGACGTAGGCTTTGAGTGGAAGTTGGTCCCCGCGTTTAATGCGACAGACTGGTCGGATGATACCGGCGTCAGTGAGCCAGTTGATGGCGGTTTCGTATTCACGGGCGCGGGCGCCAGTTTTGATGAGGCCGTAGGTGAACTTTTCGTGACGTTTGGCGAATTGGCTGGGTAGGCTTTCGAATACTTGGCGAATTTTGAGGGCAGTTGAAGTATCGGCGTATTTGCTAAAATCGCGCATATAGTCCATAATGATTCGACGTTGGATGCCTTCGGCGCGACCAACATCGTGGTTTTCAACCCAGTCTTTAACAACATCAGGCATTCCGCCAGTGAAGAGGTATTCGTAGAGGAGGTCGGTGAGTTGTTCACGAAAGACGGTGTCGTTGGGTTCTTTTTCAAGATGATCGATTAAGCGTTTTTCTCCTTTTGCCCAGAGAAACTCACGGAAGTTCATTGGTTCAAGACGGAGAATATCCACTTTCCCTACTGGAAATGAAGTATCTTGATGTAGAAAGACACCTAGTAGGCTGCCAGCAACAGTAATATGATATTCGGGAGTTTCTTCGTAAAAATATTTTAGACTAGTAAGAGCGCGGGGAACTTCTTGAATTTCGTCAAGGATAATTAATGTTTCTCCAGGAGTGATGTCTTGGTGCAAGATTAGTTCGAGTTGGGAAATGATGCGGTGAGGGTTGATAGAACCATTAAATAGTTCTTTGATCTCCGGTGCGGGGTTTTGAAGATTGAGATAGGCGATATTTTTGTAAAATTTAGCGCCGAAAAGTTCTTTGAGAAGGAAGGTTTTTCCAGTTTGGCGGGCGCCCTCTAGGAGTAATGGGCGTCGATCTGGGTTGGTTCTCCAGGCATTGAGTTGTTGCATGATTTCACGTTCCATGATGGCTCCTTGGTGATTTTTATTGATTATATCACATTTTCCTAAGGACAAAAGGGCTAATTTTACACATTTTCCTAAGGACAAAAGGGCTAATTTTACACATTTTCCTAAGGATGATGCTCTACCTCTAGGCTTGTTTTGTATGATATAATATATCTATGAAGTTCACGAAGAGTTACGAACCGGGAGGGTTCGAGCCGCAGATTTATGCGGAATGGGAAAAAACTGGGGTTTTTCAGCCGCGCAAGATTGTGGCGGAGTCTTTTGAAGCGGAAACGCAGGATTGCTATTCAGTGGTGATGCCGCCACCCAATGCAAATGGTAACCTCCATATTGGCCATGGGTTGACGATTGCACTGGAAGATTCCCTAGCGAGGTATTACCGGCTTCGTGGTAAGAGTACTTGGTATATTCCGGGGGCGGATCATGCTGGGTTTGAAACTTGGGTAGTGTATGAGCGCGCACTGGAAAAAGAAGGCCATACGCGGTTTGAATATTCGCGAGATGAACTCTATGCGCGGGTGTGGAAGTTTGTGCAAGAGCAGCGTGGAAACATGGAATTGCAACTGCGGGCGCTGGGAGCGAGTTGCGCGTGGCCAGATTTGACATTCACGCTAGATGAAAATGTGGTGAGTCGGGTGTACCAGACTTTTGAGAAGATGTGGAATGACGGGATGATCTATCGTGGGGAGAAATTGGTGAACTTTTGTCCCAAGCATCAGACGGCGTTTGCAGATATTGAGGTGGAGCACAAAGACGAAGACGGTAAACTTTGGGAAATAGCGTATCAACTGGTGAGTGTGCCGGAGGATATGATTGATTCGGCGTCAGATTTTACAAAACGTGAGATTGTTGTGAGCACTACGCGTCCAGAAACGATTTTTGGTGATACGGCAGTGGCAGTAAACTCGGCAGACGAGCGTTATCAGGATATGATTGGCGGGTTGGCCAAGTTGCCATTGACGGATCGGCTGATTCCGATTGTGGCGGATGAACATGCTGATCCCAAGTATGGTACAGGTGCGGTGAAGATTACGCCAGCGCACGATTTTGATGACTTTGAGGTGGGGGAGCGCCATGGCCTGGAGCGGATCCAGGTGATTGGCGAGGATGGCAGGATGACTGAGGCGGCCGGGGCGGAGTATGCTGGCCTGACTACGACGGAGTGTCGCGAGAAAGTATTGAAAGATTTGGAAGCCCAAGGTTTGCTCCGGGGTGAGAAAAAGATTACTCATGCGGTGGCGCACTGTTATAAGTGTGGCACGGTGATTGAGCCGATGCTGAAAGCGCAGTGGTTTATTGATGTGAAGCGTTTGGCGAAAGAGGCAATTAAACATCTGGAAGCGGGCGAGATTAAGTTTCATCCAGCGAGCAAGAAAAAGGTTTTGATTAACTATTTGGAGGGGCTGAAAGATTGGAATATATCGCGGCAGATACCATGGGGCATCCCTATACCAATGTTCCACAAGGTTGAGCCTGCGTTCTCTTCGGATTCTTCGGCGTCATCGGATGCGCATCTCGCTCACCGTACGTCGAGTACGGCTCACTCCGATGCTCCCGATTCCTTGAATAATCTCGAAGATCTCCGCAGGGTTCACACGAAGGACGAAGGAAGGGAATATGCTCCAGATGCGCCGGAGTGGATATTCGATACACGGACAAACTTGCAGAAGATCGAGGTGGGGGGTGTAGTATATTATCGCGATGAAGATACGTTTGATACGTGGTTTTCATCTTCGCATTGGCCAATTGTGTGTACGAATTGGACGGAGGGTAAGGAGAACCCATATTATCCTTTGAATGTGATGGAAACTGGGGCGGATATCTTGTTTGCCTGGGTGGCGCGGATGATTATGATGGGAATTTATGTTACGGGCGAAGTTCCCTTCCGTGAGGTGTACTTACATGGCTTGGTGCTGGATGAGCACGGGCAAAAGATGTCGAAGTCTAAGGGTAATGTGATTAACCCGATGGATTTGGTGACTAAGTACGGTTCGGACGCGTTCCGGCTGGGAATTTTGCGCGGGCGAAGTGCGGGCATGAATCAGGCTTTCTCGGAGAACTCAGTGATGGCGGGGCGAAATTTGTGTAATAAATTATGGAATATTTCGCGATTTATTCAAGGAATGGTAGATGAGAGTCACAGTGGTAGTGCAGTGGCGGCTGAGATGATTCAGGCCGAGGCTGAGGCCGAGATTGTAAACGAAGGCGCGGTGCAGGCAGGAGCGGAACTTCCCTATTCGACAGATAATATGGGGGAGGACTGGATTTGTCGGGAACTCACGGCTTGCAAGGACGAGATTGAGGATGATATGGCGAATTATCGTTTCTCTGAGGCGGTGGAAACGCTGTATAACGTGATTTGGGACAAATATGCAGACTGGTTTATTGAGAGTCAGAAGATTTACAAGAATGTGCCACTACTCAAGATGACGCTTGAGATGATTTTGAAGATGTTGCACCCATTTGCGCCGTTTGTGACGGAAGCGATTTGGCAGAGTTTGAGTTGGACAGAAGGCATGTTGATTGTGCAGAAATGGCCTACAAGGCTCGAATTTGACGCTGTGAGCGCCCGGAATTTTGAAAGCCTTATGGTTGTCGTGTCGGAAACTAGAAGGGTCCTCACGGAACTCTCAGGGGCCTCTAAAGGCAAAAAATGGGCATTGCTGTATGGTGATGATAGTCTGGTGGATGATAACCAACTATTGGTGGCAAAATTGACTGGTGTGGCCAGTGTGATTAGTTGCGAAGGTCAGCCACGGGGGTTGAGATTGGCTTTGGCAAATCATGAAGTGTATTTGGATGTGTCAGCCGAAGTGGTGGCGGAATATCGTGAGGATTTGATGCAACGTTTGTTGGCTGTAGGCAAGGAGTTGGACGCTTTAAACATGCGGATGTTTAACCCGAATTATGTGCAAAAGGCGCCGGCAGCCTTGGTGAAGCAGACTAGGGATGGAATTGCGGAGAAGACGGCGTTGATTGAGAGGCTTAAGGGCGAACTGAAAGTGATAGAGTAAGGACTCGTTCTCTCGGGCTATTGCGTTGTTAAAAGTTCCGATTCGCAGG
>CAYXCA010000017.1:0-19447 GCA_964463545.1 uncultured Candidatus Saccharibacteria bacterium
GTGACCTTGGGCTTATGAGTCCCACGCTCTAACCATCTGAGCTACGGTACCACTTGCTTTATTATAACACAAATATCAGATTGCGGGCGATTTTGTACTCTATGGTACAATATAATTATGGTAAAGAATGTAATTTTTGATGTTGGTAGCGTACTTGTAGATGAACTCGGTGTAAAATCGCAAAAGCATCTAACTCAGCAACAACTTGATACTTTGCAAAAGATAATCTTTTCTAAAGAATTTACGGCAGTTATACTTGGAGATATGACCACCGCACAGTATGTGGAGGACATTATTAAGAAATTTCCGCAATATGAGCGAGAAATTCGCGCCGTGCTAAATCTGAAAGACCAAAGTGTATCCTTACCAAAGAAGCCGGAGATGATTGAATTATTATATCGAATACATAAAAATGGATATAAAATTTTCTTTCTTTCGGATATGATTGACGCAACATACACTTATATGAAGAGTATATTGGAAGATTTTGATGGCGGGGCATACTCATACCAAGAGCATGTTAGGAAGCCAAACTTGGAATTCTTTCAAATTTTGATTAATCGCTACGGGCTGGACGTTTCGGAAACAATTTTCTTTGATGACAAACCATGCAATGTCGAAGCGGCAAAATCATTGGGCATACAAGCAGTAGTTTTTACGAATATTAATGATGTCTTGAACGCGTTGCCGTTGAAATAGCGGGGACAGGAACAGTAATCTCGCTGCGTTCGATAACGAACCTAGGTTCGAACCCTGCACTTTTCTTACAGAAAAGTAAAATCACCATACCTGCGGCATGATGATTTTACTTCCTGGCGGAAGGGACAGGATTCGAACCTGCGAAGCTATTAACTTGCTGGTTTTCAAGACCAGTGCCATCAACCACTCGGCCACCCTTCCTTATCTTTTATTGTATCATATCTTGACTTTTATAACAACTTGTGCTAAGATTAAAGCATAAGCCGCTTGCGTCGGTTATGTTTTGGTGAGATTATATTGTATTCTTGAGTGATTAAAGTTGATTTTCTCTGTGTCGTCTGTTAATATTAGTAGTAATAGAGGAGGTTACAGATGAGAGGTGAATATCGGCCATATAGCGAGCGTACACCGGACGAACAGTATAAAAATTTGATTCGGGCGATTTTGAAAGATGGTATCAAGAGTCCGTCGCCGATGGTGGACGAGAATGGTAAAGAAATCAATACGATAGATTTGCTAGGTGCGCCAGTGATTCGATTTGATTTATTGAAAAATGGCGTGCCTTTTTTGACAGAGCGCAGCCTAAAAGGGTTTTGGCGCGGAGCCGTAGGTGAATTACTAGCCTTTGTGAACGGTGTTCATACACAATCCGGGCTGGAAGAGTTTGGTTGTAAGTGGTGGAAAGCCTGGTGTACTGAGAAAAAATGCGCCAAGCGTGGCTTAGAAACGGGTGATCTTGGCCCGGGGTCTTATGGTGCGGCATTTGCAAATTTCCCAACTGCCGAGGGCAAGCCTTATAATCAGTTTGTCGAAATCATCAAGCAAATTAAAGAGCGCCCCGAACTGAAAACGCATTTTATTTCTCCGTGGATCCCACAATATATTATTCGCAATAAAGATTATCAGCAAAAAGTAGTAGTTTGTCCGTGCCACGGTTGGATGCATTTTAGAATTCTGGATAACAAACTGCATTTGGTGATGTTTCAACGCAGTTGCGATGTATTGATTGGCTGCCCGAGTAACTGGGTGCAGTATTCGGCATTTTTGTTAGCAATGGCAGAAGTTTTAGATTTGGAGCCGGGCGAATTTATCCATATGATTTCTGACGCACACCTATACGAAAATCAGTTGCCGTGGGTAAACCAGATTCTGGAACGCGAAAGCAAGCCATTCCCCACACTCACGATTACTAGTAGCCACGATAACATTTTTGACTATCGGCCGGCCGATTTTGAACTGAGTGATTACGAACCAGGCGAAGCGATTAAAGGTATCCCGGTAGGAATCTAGATATGGACGAGAATTGGCTAGCAAATGTAAAAATTGCGCAGAAGGCCGGTAAGACGGTTGGCCTAGTACAGGGTTCGTGGGACTTGTTTCATCTGGGACATTTGCGATACATTATGAAAGCGCGGGCGCTGTGTGACTTTTTGGTGATTGCGATGGACAGCGATGAAAAGATTCGTAAACGCAAAGGGCCAACTCGCCCCGTGATTCCAGAAAAAGAGCGTTATGATTTTATCCGGTTACTGAATATTGCGGATGCGATTGTGATTAAACAGGTGGACGAGCCAAAATGGCATTTGATTAAGACAATACGGCCAGATGTGTTAATTGCGATCAAGGAAAACTATACGGATGAGCAAATTGAGCAATTGGGAAAGTACTGTGGGCGAGTAGCAGTGTTGCCACGCCAAGCCAAAACGTCGACTTCAGATAAAATTCGGCAAATTACTTTGCAGAGCCGTTTGCGCAAGGTGGAAGGTGTGGAAGAAAAGGTGGCTAAAGCCGCAACCAGCATGAAACGGCGCATTCATTACAACAAAGATATGCCTGAGCCAATTCCAGGGCTCTTGAGGGAACTAAGAAATTCGACTGATGACGTTTGTCCAGTGGCGGCAGCATGTTTTTGGAATGGCCAGTGGGTTTATGCTAGCAACCAAATTGATTTTACAATTCCAGAGTACGATATTAGTAACCGTACGGAGTTGTTTTACGATACTGTGAGTCACTCCGAAATTAACTTACTTAAAAAACTAGGTAAGGTGAAAACTTTGGAAGATACACCATTCTACATTACACTCTTCCCTTGCGATCGTTGCATGAAGGTTCTGGCGGACAAAGGCATAAAGGAAATTTACTATTTGGAAGACCACCCAGAGCGGAATTGGAGTAAACGTTCACATGCGCTAGCGGAGAAAAAAGGCATTGAGGTGATTTGTTTAGTGAAGGAGGAAAATGAATAAGTATAAATATATTTATCCGCCAAATGCCCGTCATCAAGAGCAGTTGGACATTATGCTGCGGATGGAAGCCGCAGATAAAGATCCGATGGCTGAAGAAAATGTGGATCAGGAGGCGCAGCCAACTATTTTTCGGACGAAATATTGGTATGTTTCTAATAATCGTTATCCGCGCCCGGGGAGCGAAATATCTTTCTTGATTGTGGCAGCAGGACCGGTATACGAAATTGAAGATATTTCGCCGGAGATGTGGCTAGATCTTCGACAGATTTGGCAGAGGTTGGTAAAGGAATATAATGTGACTGGTGGCGGGATTTGCATGCGGTTTGGCGACCCGGCAAAGTCTGGAGCGTCACTAACAAGGTTACATGTGCATATTATTGTGCCGGAGGATGGTGAAAAAGTGAGATTTCCGATTGGTGGACAAGCCAAGTTGGACGAAGGGTTGCATTTGTAAAAAATAGTTCCGCTTAGGGGCTTGTCAATCTGGCAGGGCGGGTGAACGTATAAACTGCATTTGTAGAAAAATAGCCCTTTTAGAGGGCTATTTTGATGTGTTGGCTTGCGATGCTATGTTGACATTGTATATACGTTGTTTAGACAATGTATATACAATGTATTACGTCTGTGAAAAACTTTATTCAGCGTTGGTATGTACCGCAGTAACATCATCGCAATCGTCTAGCGCATCGAGGAGTTTTTCTAATTTTGCGCCGTCTTCATCCGAAACTGCAATGGTGGTAGTTGGAACGTATTTGAGTTCGGCATTAGTGACAGTTAGACCGGCATCAAGCAGAGCCTGGCGAACTTTCATCAAGTCACTTGGAGCGGTGAGTACAATCAAACCTTCGTCGGTTTCGTCAACATCCTCAGCGCCAGCATCGAGCACGGTCATCATGGTATCTTCGCCTTTTTCTGAAACTTCGATCCAGCCTTTGCGAGCAAATTGAAACATCACGGACCCAGGATCGGCCATACGACCACCGTTTTTGTTGAGCGTGTTACGCACATCGGGCATAGTGCGGTTTTTGTTATCAGTAGCAACTTCAATAATGATACCAACTCCACCTGGGCCGTAGCCTTCATAAACTTCTTCGATCAAGGCTGCGGCAGTTTTGTCGGCAACGCGCGCAATGGCACGCTCAATATTTACTTTAGGCATGTTGGCTTGGCGAGCCTTTTCTAGTATCATAGCCAAAGATGGGTTCATGCTTGGGTCGGTGCCAGCACGAGCCGCAATGGCAATTTGATTGGCAATTTTGGTGAACAGAGCGCCACGCTTGGCGTCAACAACGGCTTTTTGACGCTTGGTAGTAGCCCATTTGCTGTGTCCGGACATTCAATTTCCCTTTCTTCTTATAATACATTCAAATTCTGTCTATATTATAGCATACTTTATATAAAAGTGCTACTCTAACATCTCTGGTGTAATTGTGATTGTGGCACCGCTGCTAATTTGGCTAGACAAGATGAGTTTGGCAACGAGATTTTCAATCGTCTTTTGCACAAGACGGCGCATAGGGCGAGCACCCATTTGCGAATCATAGCCACGCTCGGCTAGAATTTGCTTTGCTTCATCCGTAAGCACTACGGATATTTTTTGTGGAGCCAAAGAACGATTCACGGACTTAAGCATCAGGTCCACAATACGCAATAAATCAGATTTGCTAAGTGGAGTAAAGACACAAATTTCATCAAAACGGTTAAGAAATTCGGGCTTAAAATGTCCATCCGCAATTAGAGCGTTGACTAACTCATCTTTGAGTTCGGCAATATTTTGTCCCTTGGTGACGTATTCACGGATACGATCGGCGCCAGCGTTGGAAGTGGCAATGACGATGGTATCACGGAATGACACTTCGTTGTTTTTGGCGTCACGCAGTACGCCCTCGTCGAGCATTTGCAGAAGAGTAGTTAAAACTTGCGGATGTGCCTTTTCGATTTCGTCCAAGAGCACTACCGAGAACGGATGCTTGATAACTTGCGCAGTAAGACTATTGGAATTCTCTGTGCCTTCAGCAATTAAACGCGAAACATTGTCAGCCGTTACATACTCGTTGAGATCGATACGCACGATGTAATCTTCACCGTTGAAATAAACTTCAGAAAGTGCCTTGGCTAATTCGGTTTTACCAACACCGGTAGGACCAAGAAAGAGGAAAGTTCCGATAGGACGCTTTTCATTACGCACACCAGCGGCGGCACGACGCAAGGCGTCAGAAACTGCTTTGACGGCTTCGGTTTGGTTAATCATGCGTTGATGAATTAATTCTTCAAGATTTAGAAGTTTACTACGTTCTTGTTCATCATTAGAGGCTTTGACTTTAACGCCTTGCATACTTTCAATGGCTTGCTGAACCGACTCGGCGGTGACAAATTTTTGCTCAGCGTAATTACAAGCCGATTCAAGCAAACGGAACGCGCGCCCCGGCATAGCAATATTATGAATGTACTTTTCGCTAAGACGATAAGATTCCTGCAGAGCCCAAAAAGTACAAACAACTTGATATTTTTGCTCCATGAGAGGGGCCTTGTCCTGTAGGACTTTCATGGTTTCATCACGACCAGCAGGCGGAACAATGATTTTATTGAGCGTGTTGGCAAGCGTGGTGTTTTTGGCGGAAATTTCGAGGAATTTTTGCTCGTCCAAGGTCAAAATCATCCGCAGACGTCCGGTTTCCAAAACTGGCAAGAGCACTTTGGAAATATCCACAGATCCAGTTCCCTCTTCAAAGAAAAGTTGAGCGTTATCCAAAAAGACGATAATATTGCGAGCAGCATAGGCTTCGTTGAGAATACGCATCACTAAAGCCTCGAGTTGACCAGGAGCACTAGCGGCAGAAATTAGAGCAGCGGCATCAAGCATAAAAACTTGTCGATATTTGAGATTATTAGGAATTTTGGCATCGGCATCCATGATTTCTTCGGCAAAGGCGTAAACGATAGTGCTGCGTCCGGAACCTTCGGGGCCAATGAGAGCGACATTTTGGCGGCCACTGTTGGAAAAAACGTTGAGCATTTTGGAAACAATATTGCGGTGGGTGGCAAGTTGCACCTGAGTTTTGACATTACCGTTATTTTGAGTGGAAATATTACGACCAAAACGTTGCAGAGTTGGCGTGTAGCCAAAGTTGAGATCACGGGCAATACCGCCATCACGATGGCGCTCACGAGCGGTTTTGACAAGACCGTGCAAATGGTTGTACCAAATAATTCCAGTGTATAAATCTTGCAGATCTAGGCGCATATTACGGAGAATTTGCTCATGGTTGGGATGATTTTGTAAAATAGCCACGGCTATCATACCACCGGAGATGGTTTCTCCGTCGGTTTCCTGCCAAATTTGGCGAGCAGTAGCCAGGACCGGTTCTAAATCGGTCGGAACTTCCGAAGCAATATGGGATAATAAATTCGTATCAAGCCCAAAGCGCAGAGCCAAGAACTTGCCGCTGCGAGTTTGTTCCAATTTGGTGGCTAGTTCCTGCGGGGTGGGCTGTGGACCAAGTAACCGAAGAACATTAGTTGAGAGTAAATCATTGATATTGTCCGTACGCCCGACCGGGACAGGAATAGCCTCACGCTTGAGCCAAGTCATGAAGATGTAACCAGTAATAGCCAAACCCAGTAACAACCAACCAAGAGAATTATGTAATATAAAAAGTAGGTAAATAAAACCAGCAGCACTAGCAAAAACAATTAGCCAAATCAAGAAACGCACCGCTGGGTTTTTGAAAACTTTGCTAAAACGGGCTTCCCTGGCACGCAAACTATAATAATCAAACTGGTTCATCAAAATGTCACCTGCATTATGGCTAAAATTATACATACGAGTGGCGCAAACGGGATAAGCGGCCAGAGCAAAACAAGGAGGATACCGCCAACGGCTTGAAAAATGATAGTAACGACGCCAGCAATAAGCAGAAAGAAACGAATAAAGGCACCCACAACCCGCGATAAAAGTTTATCAAGAATCACCGACAGCCACATATTAGAAGTGGAAGTTTCGCCGGCAGAAATTTGCCGAAACGGCGCAAACATATTCCCTACCAACAAGCGAATCGAGAAAAAATCAGCAGCGTTCTTGAAGCAATCGGATAATTTGGATGAGGTGATTTTCCACCCACGGGTATACCACCATTGGATAATACTGATTGGTAACATATCTATTATTATACAGTATCTTGGACGAAAACGGTAAAGGTTAATACACTTGGTCCCCGGAACAGGACTTGAACCTGCACCTGATTGCTCAGACTAGCACCTGAAGCTAGCGCGTCTGCCAATTCCGCCATCCGGGGATAGATTCATTATAGCATAGTTATAGAGGTGAGTTAAGTATTGACAATTCTGCGAATGTGTGCTATAATGGTAGTATAGGGTGAAATTCTTGCAAATTACGACTATTTTAGTGTAATTTGGCTGCAGCGGGTAATTTGGCGTCTTTGAGAATTGGCGCGAGTTCTTTTTCTTCCAGAGTTTCGTGTTTGAGCAGTGCTTCGGCAAGTTTATCGAGCACAGGACCGTTGGCTTTGAGCACGGCTTCAGCACGGGCTGCTGCTTCATCAGAGAGCGCCTTTACTTCAAGGTCGATTAACTCGGCAGTTTTTTCGGAATAAGGTTTGCCGGTGGAGATGGTATAGTAACCAGTTTCTCCTTCGGGGAAGACGAGGTTGCGAGTTTGTTTACCCATTCCTTCTTCGATAATCATTTCTTTGCTCAACTGAGCAACGTTTTGCAAGTCAGAGGAAGCGCCAGTAGTGATGGACTCGGGGCCAAAAACGAGTTTCTCGGCAATGCGACCACCCATGGCGCGAGCCAGAATATCCTTAAGGTCATAGATGCTTTTGTAGCTGCGATCTTCTGGAGGCAGGAACCAAGTGACGCCGCCAGTACGACCACGCGGAATAATCGTGACTTTGTGTACTGGGTCGGAGTTTGGCAAAACGTGTCCCACAATGGCATGACCGGCTTCGTGATAAGCAGTAATCTTGCGTTCTTGCTCGTTCATGACTTTGCTCTTGCGCTCCGGACCAATTGCTACACGTTCGAAGGCTTCGGTGATGTCGGAATTAGTGATTTCTTTGTGGCCTTCACGAGCGGCCGTGATGGCGGCCTCGTTGGCGATATTGGCCAAATCAGCGCCAGAACTACCAGCAGTCTTGGCAGCCAGCGCATCAAGATTAACATCTTTTTCTACAGGTTTGTTCTTGAAATGAACATTGAGAATTTCAAGGCGATCTTTACGCTCTGGCAAAGTAACATTAACATGACGATCAAAACGACCGGGGCGGAGTAAAGCCTTGTCTAGCATATCTACACGGTTAGTTGCGGCGATCACGATTACGCCAGAGTCGTTATCAAAGCCGTCCATCTCAACTAAGATTTGGTTGAGAGTTTGCTCGTCTTCGCGGCCGGCACCACCGCGAGCATCGCGTTTGTGAGCAACAGCGTCGATTTCGTCAATAAAGATAATAGAAGGAGCATTTTTCTTGGCTTTGGCAAAGAGGTCACGCACGCGCGAGGCACCAACGCCGACGAACATTTCGGCAAATTCAGAACCAGAAATACTGAAGAATGGGACGGAAGCCTCACCAGCGACGGCGCGAGCCATGAGGGTTTTGCCGGTGCCTGGCTCACCAGCGAGCAAAACACCGCGCGGAATCTTGGCACCAAGTTTCTCATATTTCTTTGGCTCCTTGAGAAAGTCAACCACTTCTTCTAGATCTTGCTTGGCAGATTCGTTGCCAGCCACATCTTTGAAGGTGACACGCTTTTTATCGGGACCGTAGAGTTTGGCCTTGGCCTTACCAAAGCCCATAGATTGGTTGTTCATAGATTGCGCTTGACGCATCATAGAACTAAAGAAGAGAATAATAATAATCACCGGAACGACAATAATTGCGATATTGAGAGCATAGTCCCAGAAGTTGGAAACTTCTGTGTATTCTATGACGGGATATTTGGCTTGACAAGACGAAAGTTCATCACCATTCAGGCCAGCGCATTGATCAAGCAGTCCCTGCTCATAAAGCGTGCCAGAAGGATCCTTGCGAGAAATTTGAGTGTAACGATCTTTGCCCTTGAGGGTGATTTTGAGATCGCTGCCTTCGACGGTAATTTTGGCAATGTTGCCGTTTGCATCATTAGCGCGCGCTAGCACGTCGGAAAGTGGAACTTCCTCAATCGAAGACTGTGGTGCAGAAAGCGAAGCGATGGCTCCACAACATAAAATCAATAAAATAGTAAATACAAACCAACGAAAAAGATTACTGTTTTTGGCTGGTTTTTTCTTAACGGCTTGTGGCACGAAACCTCCTGTTTATCAATAAAAATCAAAAATCTCTTTTAGATATTCTATCACGGTGGAGAGTGAGGGTCAAATGGAGTGATAGAATTATTTAAAGTTTTCGTGGATTTATATTGCAAGAGAATTTTGGCAATAATTGCCTTTTCTGTGAGTCGTTTCTATTATATTGTCTACTTCAACTTCCCTAAATACATATCCTGAAAAATACCAGTTTCGTCCTTTAATTCATCGAATTTGCCTTGCTGTACGATATTGCCGTGATTAAGTACAAAAATCTTATCGGTGTTTTTTAGCGTAGATAATCTATGTGCAATTGAAATAATCGTCATATGACTTTCTTTTTGCATTTTTTCGATTTCGTTTTGGATAAAACGTTCGGAAGTATTATCCAAAGCGCTAGTAGCTTCATCTAAAATCAAAATTCTAGGTTTACGCAAAAATACGCGAGCAATCGCAATTCTTTGACGCTGGCCTCCTGACAAATTGCTGCCTGACTCTGCCAAAATAGTATCATAACCATCTGGTAGCTGTTCAATGAACTCGCTAATGTTTGATCGCCTAGCCGCTTCACATATCTCTTCGTCGGATACCTTTCGATGCATCCCGTAACAAATATTGTCGCGGATTGAAGCAGCAATTAGGAATGGAACCTGCGGGACTAACGCCATCAAATTCGATATTTCTTCGCGCGACAAATCTTTTAGGTTTGAACCGTCGACGATAATTTGTCCTTGCTGATAATCTTCGAGCCGTAATAGAACCTTGATGAGGCTTGACTTCCCGCACCCGGACGGGCCAACTAAGCCGATGAATTCATTTTCATGAATTTCTAGATTTAGATTGTCTAGCACGGGATCATTATTGTCGTAAAGAAAACCAAGATGACTAATTTTGATCAATGAATTGCTGGAAAACAATTTTTCTGGAGCTTCAATTAATTTATAAGAAAAATCCTGCGGTAGTTATAATATCTCGAAATAAGCCCTTGCTAGAACAGACGATTCCGACAACTCATCCAGAATTCGATGCAATTCGCGTAGCGGCGTAGTTAACTGCGTAAAACAAAGATAAGATGTTAAGACTGCCCCCACACTAATATCTCCCTTGCCAGCCAAATATGCCGATACGCCAATAATTATCACAGTGAAAAACGCTTCGTTGATGAATTTTAGACAGTCATAAAATGCCATTGACTTATGATGGTGCATTTCTTTGCTGCGTAATTTTTCCGACTGATTATTGAAACGCCCTACTTCAGTAGATACATTATCTGTCACGCGAATTACTTCGATGCCATTGATCAGTTCAACCACCGCACCGTCCATCGCCGATTTCTCTTCCATCAACTGTACGCGGATGCCCTTTTGGGTAGATATTTGGCGTAACACAATCAACATACCAATCGGCACAACCAACAGCATCAGAAATGCTAACTGTGGTGGCAGTTGTGAAAAAATCACTATAATTGCTGCAACGCCGTTAAAGGCCGCCGGTGCAAAATCCATAAAAATCAATTTGATTAATTTTACTACACCGTCCAAACTACGGTTTAAGCGTCCATGAATATGGCCAATCATATTCTTCCGGAAAAAGTCTAACGGAGCGTGTAGTAAAGAATTAATTGCCTCGGTTCGTGCAGTTTTCTCGAAACTTGTACTAGTGTCTTCTACCAAAAGTCTACGAATAACTTTTAAAACTTCGTTGGAAACCGTAATAACAAGGATAAAAGCAAGAAAAGGAATAATTTTAGAAAAAGATAGATCAATCTGTTCTAGGATATTATTGGTCAAGTCGCCGATTGCTAATGGCAACAATTGACTCAAACCAGCCGAAACAAGCATAATTAAAAGAATAAGTACAAAATTATGTTTCTGTCTTTTTGTCAACATGGCATAAATTTTGTGCCATAACTTTAAATCTCTATTCACTATGTTTTTGCCCATAATCTCACGCCTATATACATATTGGCTAGGTTAAATGTAGTGTCACTATCCTAGTATAACATATTTTACAAAAATCAATGGTCGGGCGTGGTTTGCTCGGCGTTAACAAACTTTTTAGAGGGAGAGTAGACTTATGAGCGAATGTAAGCAGTATACCTATTTAAACCTTTTTTAGATTTTTTCTCTGAAATATTTAAACACGACTTGCTTTTTAATCGTGCTCGTTTACTTTTGGTGCCCAATCCTATATCTATGCTGTTTCTTTTGAGATTAATACCCAGGGTCTCATACGGCGCAAATCCAATATAGTTACCACTCAAATCATACTCACGATTAAGGTAGCTGATAATTCTAGTTTTTTCAGCATTTATTTCCAGATTACAAGTACTATTCTCGACTAGTTTAATAATCTTAAAATATAAATTCGCCATTGCCTCGGGGCTAACTTTACTAGCTGTGATGCAGATATCGTCAACATATATGATTATTCGTGGGTCATGTCCTATTAAAGTTTTCTTTACTTCCCAAAAAATCTTATAAAATAAATCTAAATTGCACCAAATCGCAAGACGACTTGATGTAGAGAATCCTCTCGCAAGTGTAAGGTTTGGTAGAGGGTTATCTTTTGGACCATCATGGACGCAGCATAATTTTGCAATCAACTTCGCCGCCCTATCACTGCAACCCATCTTCTCATGCAATGTACGTATAACATCTTGGTCGGAAATATGCTCGTAGAACCTGCGCATGTCAACTTTCAACAATGTACGTTTTCTCTTTGTTCCTAGTAGTATCTCTGCTGCACTTTTGATATCTTTACGGTTTACGCCGCCATGAATAATACTCGGCAAACACCTATCATATGGCGCTAGGACTTTCCGATTAATGAGTCTATGCAGTCTGCCGAGCTGAGAGTATGAAGCATCTCTGACCCACTTAAATTTTTCAGGATTCGACATTACTGCATGATCTTTCCAGTATGTATTAAAATTTTCCACAGAATCATTAATCAAATCAAGAGCGTCTAATTGCAAGGAATCCCGTCCACAAATACGCTTTGCGAGTTCGTTTTTACTTCTTAATCCAATATTTGGGTATCTATCGTTCATTTAAAATGTTCTTTGCTTTCTTTTTAACTAGCTCGCCTTGAAGTTTCATGCCAAGATTGATAAGCTGTTTTTCCAACTTTGACATATCGTTTTCGTTATATTTATTTACGCTATAAACAAAGGGAATAATAGATTGTGGCATGACATTCATTTTTTCAGCCAAATTATTTACAAATTTTTTTGTAGGTTCTTTTTGACCAGTTTCGAGCATAGCTATTAATACAGTGGAAACACCAAGTTTCTCAGCAAAAGCAGACTGGGTTAAACCAGTTTCTGCTCGGATTGCTTTTAATAATTCCATAAAATTATACATAACTAAACACGGCTACGGGCGGCAGGAGACTGCTAGAAGAACAGGTCTTTCAGGATGGCCGCAATTTCGAGTGCAATTTTCACGACTGAAAGCAGCTTTTGAATAGCCTGCAACACTTTTTCTAGCATTGCTACCTCCTACCAACCCGTGATAAGGGCGCCACGATTCATCAATTATGGAAAAAACTCTAAGCATAGAGCGCTCCTTTCTAAAAATTAAAGGTTGGTATTCTCGACCTAAATAATTAATTTACTTGGTTCTCCGCATTGTAGCTACTAAAGAATAAAATTTTAACGCCCTGTAATGGCCGCAGAAAACTTTAGTAGCTTGTCATGCGGACAACCGTTACTCTCTTATTCGACTTCTCATTACACTATCAATCCTAAATCCTTTTTTTGGACTTGCGATTAATGATTGTTTTTTCTGATGTCGTGTCGCCGTCGACTTGTTTAGTCAAAGCGACCAAGCAACTGCAAAATCACCTAATCTATGGTGTTCAGACAGCATTATTGCCGTCTTGGATATATTAATCAGTAGCTTAACCTGAATCGATTTTTGTGAATGTTCTCCCCCCCTTATCATCTATAATATACATTTTGTATAAGTCGTCAAGAGACTTTTTTAGTCTGTTATTCTCAAATAATACCCCTAAATCTTCACCCTTCCAGTTATCCAACACCCACCTATGATATTCTTCCCATAACTTTGCGTATAGCTTACTAAGTTCTTCATTCTGTTTTCCGTACCAATACCAACATTTATGGTTAAGCACCATTGAGAGTTCTGTTCCGTATATACGATTATCTTTCCACTCAGCCTTAGCTCTTTCGTAAGTATCTCGTATGGCTTCCACTCCGAAGCGGTCTGCTATATCGAAATCATCCCAAAAGGTAGTTTGACGCTCATAATCTAAAAGCTTCATTTCTCATAGTTCCGCATAAAACTATCGACCGTACCATATTCTGTTTCAATTAATTGTTTTTTGCAAACTCCCATGTTATTATAAAAACAATGAACGACGCCGACAACCATCAGTATACTCGTACCGAGTTAATTAGAATGCTTAATGAATGCCTCAACAAAACCCTTGGCGAGATAGATAAAAACAATGTTTTTGATAAGGCTAAGGTTAGCCCCAAGATTACTGGTATTGCTGGAGATGTAATTGAACAGTCTGTATTAGGCTATCCGGCCAATAGTAAACAAGAGCCGGATTTAATTGTTGACGGCGAAGAGATAGAGTTAAAAACGACTGGAATTCGCCCATCAAAATCCAATCAAGAGCAGTTCGAAGCGAAAGAGCCTATGTCTATTACGGCTGTATCACCGAATAAGATTATCCATGAGGAGTTCGAAGATTCTAATTTCTGGCACAAAGCTCGGAGATTACTCTTAATTTATTATTTATACGCAGCTAAGCATACCGTCGAAGCAAGTAGATATGCCGATTTTCCAATCTTAGGGTATGAATTCCATAATTTTGACGACACCGAGAAAAAGGCGCTAGAACAAGATTGGAAAATTGTCCGAAACTTTATTAGGAATCTACAAGAGGCATATATCAATTACGAGGCTGAGTATCCGAGAATATCTTCTGAATTGCGCCCTCAGCTCCTTTTACTGGATACGGCGCCAAAATGGCCAAATCCACCAAGATTTAGATTTAAGCGTAGTTTTGTTACTAGTATTGTGCAAAGCTATTTTGGAGAAAAACTAGAACAACTACCAAATGAATATATTAGTTTTGTGGACATCGATGCAAAATGCCACGAACTAGCTACGCAATATGGTGGCAAAACTATTAAGGAGCTAGCTAAGGTGTTTGGCTTGAGCGAATTGGCTAACAAAGCTATTGGTGAGAGAATTGCTGTTAAAATGTTCGGCGGCAACAATACAAAGCTTGGGAAGATTAAGCTTTTTAATGAAGCTGGGGTGATTGGCAAAACTATTGTAGTCACGGAAAGAGATACAAGAACTGAAGATATGAAACTATTCCCAATAAATTTTAATGAATTACTCGACGGCGATATTGATTTTAGCCAATCCAGCTTTGCCGATTTCTTCTTTAATCATCAGCTACTATGTATAGTTTTCAGAGAGTCGTCCGTAAGCACTAAGTTGGAAGAAAACGTCTTTGTTGGATTTAAGAGGTATTCTTTTTCAGACAGTTTCATAGAACATGAGGTCAGGGCTGTTTGGGAGAGAATGCGTAAACTTATTTTTGAGAATGGTTTAGTGGACGTTATTAAGTACGACAAGGGCGGAAAGCCTAAGCTTAATAAAACCGGTGAAATTAGCAGTGCCCCCAATTTCCCCAAATCAAAGGATGGCCCCATTTTCGTTCGTGGAGGCGGTAGCGACTCTACAAATAAACCAGAAATAGTCAACAATATTGCTATGTACCGACAATATATCTGGCTAAAGGGCAAGTTCATCGCTAGCGAGCTACAAAAAATGCCTTTTCTATAGAAACTGGGGTTGATCCTCTGTAAAAATTTGATATAATCATCTTATGAATAAGACTGTTTGCGAACTATTTGCGGGGGTTGGAGGTTTTAGATTAGGACTAGATAGGCTAAAATCCGGTTGGGAAACGGTGTGGTTTAATCAATGGGAGCCAGGAGCTTCCAGACAATGGGCTCACGATTGTTATACCTCGCACTTCGGTGACAGTTTAGATTCAGTGGGTGAGTGTACAACCGGTAATGATATTGCATCCGTAAATAAAAAGAATATCCCCAATCATACTTTATTGGTCGGAGGGTTTCCCTGCCAGGACTATTCTGTTGCGCATACTTTGTCTGCAGAGAAGGGTATTCGCGGTAAAAAGGGAGTGTTGTGGTGGCAGATTTATGAAATTTTAAAAATTAAGAAAACACCATTCTGTCTATTTGAAAACGTAGATAGACTCTTAAAGTCACCATCCAAGCAGCGCGGACGCGATTTTGGAATCATGCTTGCCTGTTTTAACTCCCTTGGATATAGTGTTGAGTGGAGAGTAGTGAATGCTGCAGAGTATGGAGCTGCTCAACGTCGTAGAAGGACTTTCATTTTCGCCTATAACAATAAGACGAGACTGGCTAAAAACAGAAAAAACTTATCTCCACAAGATATTATAGAAAATTGCGGTATCTTCGCCAAAGCGTTTCCCATTGAATCGCATTCTGTTATTAAAAAAACAACTGTACCTGATAGTATAGAAGAAACATCTGATAGTTTTAGTTTCGCCTTTGAGAATAGTGGCTTTATGAATGGAGGCATAATCTCCACGACTAGGTATGTCCCGAAAATTGAGACTCCTATCACTTTAGGAGATATTTTAGAACAAGGCTGCGTTGATGAAAAGTTTTTTATTACTGAAGAAAAAATGCCAAAATGGAGATACCTCAAGGGAGCTAAGAAAATTGAGCGAACCTCTTCAACTGGGTATAAATATACATTCTCTGAAGGTGCGGTAGCATTCCCCGATGTTTGGGGTAAGCCGAGTAGGACGATGCTTACTAGCGAGTCAACATTGAATCGAAGTACTCATGTAGTTAGCGATAAGAGAACTTCTCGATTAAGGCTACTAACGCCACTAGAAACAGAGCGACTACAAGGGTTTGATGACGATTGGACCAACACTGGCATGCCAAATCGTATGCGTTATTTTTGTATGGGCAATGCATTAGTAGTACCGATGATTACCAGAATTGGGAAAGAATTAGATATTATAATAAACAATGAGAATGATTAATGCCGCCCACAAAAAATCTGCCAAGGCTTTAACAGCCAAAATTATAGAGGTAGAACCATACAAGTGGGTACAAGTTATAGATGAGGGCAAACATAAAATTGAACAAGGACTTATGAAAAATGCTTTATCTGGGGTATTAACAAAAAATTCGCCCATTTTACAGGGGTCGAATTCACTAAAATCACATTTATATAAACTGTGGTCGGGCATAGTTCACTCGGCTTTAACAAAGTTTCTAGAGGGAGACGACACGTATTAAGCATTAGCACTTATGGTTGTAGAGTGCTAATATTCGTAGTATAATGGAATATATGAAACTTACTGAGATAAAAATAGTTGGGTATAAATCAATTGATACACTTACATTCCCCATTAAGAAATACGGCGCTAGCTATACCACAATATTATTAGGCAAGAACGAAACTGGCAAAAGCAACATTCTAGATGCTTTCTCCTTGTTGGCTAAAATGAATAATGGAATCAAAGTAGATTTTTCATCCGTTAAGAAACAGGTTGATCCAGAACCGCAAACGGTATCCGTATTTTATTCACTTGAAACCGAGGATGATTCCTATCGTGATTTCATAAGTAGTAGAATAACAATTTCAGATAGCATATTAAAGCTAGTAAAAGTTGTCCGAGTCACGGAAGAGGTATGGCTTCAAGATGGCAATGATCAGTATAGCAGAGAATGGAATATAGAATTAAAGCCAAACACACTAAAGGACATTTATTATGCACAAACCCCATCTTCCAATCAGCCCAGTAACGAAGGTCCCGTCTATTCGATTAAATGCAAAAAGGATTTAACTGAAGATGAAGCCGAGCAATATTCGGAACTTAACTGGGAAGATTTTATCAAAATTATACAGCCAATATTGGAAGACTATTTTGATGCTCATGAAGTTCCAGTTTCGGTTTGGAGAGCTAAAGATAGCGACTTGGTGCAGGACAACATATCATTAAGAGACTTTTCGAAAGAACCTTATAAATACCCCGCTTTAAAGAATATGTTTGTGCTTGCTGGCTTTAATGGCAAAGAGCAAATTCAAAGTAAGATTCAAGAAATCGAGAAAAGCTCTAAACTTTTACGCAAACTTGAAAAGAAGCTCTCAGAAGAATCGACAAAATACATTAATTCCAAATGGAAAGAACACAAGGTTAGGATTGATGTTAAGATATCGGATGAACTAAATGCACACATAACAGTGCAGGATTATGATAATGCAGATTGCTACTATGATATGCAAGATAGAAGTGAAGGCTTTAAACAGTTCGTGTCTCTGTTGCTTAGCCTTTCAGTAAAGAACCAATCTGGTAGTATCAAAAATAATCTCATTTTGATTGATGAACCTGAGGTGCACTTACATCCGTCTGGTATACGATATATGTGCGAGGAACTTCTCAAAATTGGTAAAAATAACTATATCTTTCTGGCTACCCACTCAAATTTCATGATTGACGTCTCTACTAAGGAAAGACACTTTCTTGTCACTAAAAAACGTGGTATAACATATGCGAAACAAATAACTTTAGACAGCGATCTTTACGATGATGAAGTCTTACAGACAGCATTCGGGATAGACACTATTAGAGATTTTCTGTCGCCGTATAAGGTTCTAGTAGAGGGAGCATCTGACAAGATCCTATTGAAAAAAGCCTTAGAACAGTGTAATTGCAGCCTCGATATCCGAATCGCCAACGGCAACGGATCAAATATCATATCAGCAGCAACTAAGCTTTCATTCGATGACATATACCCAGTTGTCATCGTTGATGACGATCAAGCTGGTCAAGCATTTAAAGAAAATATCATTAACATAAAAGATAGTTTCAACGAAAGCAACGTATACACTATTAGGGATTTAATAGGGTCACTTAAAAATGGTAGTACGATTGAAGACACACTACCGATTGAATACTTGGAGTCTAAGACAAATGAAGTGCTACAGAATAGTGACAACAACATACCCAAGTTAACCGTAGTAGACAATAAAACTTTCGGTGAGCAATTATTAAAGCATTTACAGACTGAGATATCCAAAGATAAAACTTTAACGGATAAGCAGAAAAAGGATAAAATAAATAGAGTTATAGATGAAATAAAAACCAATATTTCCAACAGCTATGATGAAAAAAATATAAAAGCAAGAGCGCCGATATTGTACGAACTAGCAGAAATGATAATAAAGATTCTAAAGAATCAATCTACTATCCTCAAGTAATACTTCAAATCTTCACCCTTCCAGTTATCCAACACCCACCTATGATATTCTTCCCATAACTTTGCGTATAGCTTACTAAGTTCTTCATTCTGTTTTCCGTACCAATACCAACATTTATGGTTAAGCACCATTGAGAGTTCTGTTCCGTATATACGATTATCTTTCCACTCAGCCTTAGCTCTTTCGTAAGTATCTCGTATGGCTTCCACTCCGAAGCGGTCTGCTATATCGAAATCATCCCAAAAGGTAGTTTGACGCTCATAATCTAAAAGCTTCATTTCTCATAGTTCCGCATAAAACTATCGACCGTACCATATTCTGTTTCAATATAACGCTTATAAGTACCATAATTGAGTATAATATCTCGGTATTCTCGACTACTAATACTGCAAGCCTTAATTGCTTTATTAGCTTCCATAATCATGTTGTACCTACCGCTTCGGCGGACTTTTTCGTATTTATAGAAATTTGGCTCCCAATCTTTATTGACAATCATATATAAATATATCATAGCGTAAAGCTAAAGCTCGGACAAGCAACACTAATACTAGTAGCGGTATAAAAGTCTTAGACTTAGGAACTAAGCCAAGCAAAAATACACGCTCTAAGCATTTTAGGGTGTGCTCCTGCATCCGCAACCTCAAAACTCAAGTATTTACCCAACTTTTGCATATAATTGCCGTTTTGCCGTTGTAACGTTGCGATACGTTATTTACTAGAGTTGCACTCAATTCCTCTTTTCGCATCACCCTCAATAAATGTCACAAAATCAATTGCTCCGTCATACTCGAAATAGTACTTGTCATTGTAATAGTCGCGATACTTCCAGTATTGTTCATAACCTGCGTCAGATAAATTGCCTTCTTCAAGTT